>LFTI01000101.1 GCA_001513285.1 Rikenellaceae bacterium DTU049 | reverse complement strand
AAAGGTTTTCTTTTAATACAAAATGTTGATAAAAACTTTATTACTTAAACGCCTAATTCAATAAAAATTTTTTAATTCTTACCCATATAAAACGTTGTAGAACTGAAAGAATGGTTCTATTTTTTTAAAAAATTATATACTGTTTTTCCAATATCAGCAGGACTATCTATAATATTGATGCCACAAGATTCTAAATAATTTTTTTTAGCTTGAGCAGTATCATCTTTACCACCAATAATAGCACCAGCATGTCCCATGGTACGACCTTTTGGAGCAGTTACACCTGCAATAAAGGCAAATACTGGTTTTAGAGGATGCTCTTTTACGAAATCAGCCATTTCATTTTCAGTATTTCCACCGATTTCACCAACCACGACAATTGCTTCAGTGTTATCATCATACATAAAAAGTTCAACTATTTCTTTCATAGAACTTCCTAGAATAGGATCTCCGCCTATTCCTACACCTGTAGATTGTCCTAATCCTAATTCTGTAAGTTGATAAACAACTTCGTAGCTTAGAGTCCCACTTCTGCTTACTATACCTATAGTTCCTTTTTTATGGATAAATCCTGGCATTATTCCTACTTTGGCTTCTTCAGGTGTTATTACGCCAGGACAGTTAGGACCGATGAGTCGTGTTTTTGTATTTTTGAGGAATGCTTTTACTTTAATCATATCTTGCACTGGTATCCTCTCTGTGATACATACAATCAAGTCTATACCCGAAGCAGCAGACTCTATAATAGCATCTGCTGCGAAAGGTGCTGGCACAAAAATTATTGATACATTTGCTCCAGTCTCTGCAACAGCTTTTTCTACGGTATTAAAAATTGGCACATCTAAATATATTTTGCCACCTTTGCCTGGTGAGACTCCACCTACTACTTGGGTGCCATATTCTATCATTTGTTGTGTATGAAAACTTCCTTCCTTGCCAGTAATACCTTGTACGAGCACTCTTGATTGTGAATTTACTAATATACTCATAGTAACTATTTAAAATTATAGCAAAAATAATAAAAATTGTAAAATATATAAATTTATGTAAAAAATATTAGAATAAATAGTAGAGTAGAGGTGAAGAAAGTAAAAAGATTGTAAAACATTAGTCTCTCAACTAATCAACTAATCAACTTTTAAACTAATCACCCAGTCTCCCCCTCTCCCCATCATCTCGTCACCTTGTCACCCAGTCTCCTCGTCTCCCCTTCTCCCAATCACATATCACCCATCACCTATCACCTATCACCCATCACCTATCACTTATCACTTATCACTCATCTCCTATCACCCATCACTTATCACCCATCACCTATCACCCATCACCTATCACTCATCACCTCCTCTCCTCGTCTCCCTGTCTCCCCATCTCCTTCTCTCCCCCTCACCCAGTCACCTCGTCTCCCAGTCTCCTAATTTTTATTTTTTTGTATCCAGTTTATAATTGTTTCTATTACATCCTCACTCATTGTTTCTTCTATCAACGCATATTCTTCAGTTGAGCCTGTATTTGCGTGCTGAAAAAGATGATTTAGTCCTTCAAATGTCATAGATTCTACAACACAATTTTTTTTCTTACACACTGCAATTTGCTTAAAGATTTCTTCATTTTCTACAGCAGGCACTTGCACATCTTTACTTCCAAAAAGAGCTAGCGTATTACATTTTAAATTTTTTAAATAATCAGATGGATCAATATTTATAAATGTTTTTATCCAAGGATTATTATATGAAAAAATTAATTGATTGATCAAAGATTTGTCAATATTATATTTACTCAAAAGAGAGCTATCAATATTATTAAAATTCTCATTAAACAAACTATCTAAAATATTTTTCCATTTATCATTAGTTTCAGTTTTAATTATTTGCAGAGCTTGTAAATTAAAATTATAATATGCCTCAGTTATTTGTGTAGGCATGTCATAGAGCTCCATCATCTTTTTTATTTGTAAGGCAAGTAATTGATCACATGGTATAGTAACGCCTGCTAGTGCTATAGCAAATTTTAAATTCTTTTCTTTACTAGCCAGATAAAATGCTATTATTCCACCTTCGCTATGACCTATTACGCCAATATTATTTTTATCTACAAAAGGTTGATTTTTTAACCAATTGATAGCAGCTCTAGCATCATTAGCGAAATCAAAAGTTGTAGCTATAGAGAAATTACCTTCAGACTTAGCAACTCCTCTATCATCATACCTCAAAACTACTATTCCGGCTTTAGTTAATCTATCTGCTATCAAAGCAAATGGCTTGTGAAGAGCTAAACTTTCATCTCTATCTTGTGGACCACTACCAGATATTAGAACTACAGCTGGATGTTTTGAATTACTATCTGGAATTGTAATTGTTCCCGCTAACTTTATTTTTTCTTTTTTATTATAAAATTCTATATCCTTAGAAATATATGGAAATGGAGGTGACGGATTTTGTGGTCTATTAAATGAAAAAGTATCTGCTTCAGATATTTTATGCAAAAGCAAAGGTAAACTCATACCAGATTGATACCAGTTACCTATGATACTATCGTTATCTATTATTTTTCCATGATATTTTGCTGCAAAGTTGCTAATATTTATTTTTATACTGTCATCTGATAGCGAAATTTTATTAATTTTTAATCTTATCACCATTTGTTGTGGAATAGTTAGGTATGCTATATAGCTGTTTCTGCTGCTATCATAGGAAAATGCAAACTGCAAGTCGATTTTTTGCAATTCATTTTTTAGTTGTCCTTGCCAATAACCTTGTAATACTTGTGCTGATAGAGTGAGGTTAAGTAATATAATTAAAGTAAATATGATATTTTTCATTTCTTAGATGCTAGCTTTTTTATAATTATTTTCTGTAAAACTATAGAGTATTCTAACAAGGTTATCGCATTCATTTAGTATATTATAAACTAATATAGTAGCTCTACGTGGCATTTTGATATTTTCATCATCTGATAGAGAAACTGATATCAGATTTCGTCTTACTTGTACTATTTCCATTTCTAAAAGATGAACTATATTATCATTCAATTCTTTATTTTCATCGATTATTATATCACTTATATTATTTATAATATCAAAGATGCGTTTTAATTGTTCAATTTGGAATTCTGTTAAGGGCTTATGATGATTTTGTAAATGAAGCATTGTAGGATTTATGATATAATAAATAACATCTAAAATTTGATCTAAATGTTCTATTTTAGTTAAAAAATATTGATATTCGTCTGTATTTAACCCTTTAATATTTGTAAGCATATCTGGTAAAAGTGTTCTGAAATTAGATACATCAGCTTTAATTTTTTCATAATTTTTCAAAGAATCTTTTAATATAGAGATTTTTTCTTTTTTTAGTGATTCTAAAATATTACAAGAAGAATCATTTAAGAGTTTAAAAACTATTTTCTCATAAATGATGATTTGAGTATTAACATCTGCTTTAGATGTGAAACTAGAAATAGAATCTGCTGTTGATAATTTTTTAGATATTTGTCTATGTTTTCTATCAGAGTTTATACGTGAAAAGACAGCTATTATGATTATTATTAATATTCCAACGAAATTAGTAAAATGAATAAATAATCCTAATAATGTAGCTAAGGTGAAAGCGAAAAGTGCAGTGAGGAACCATCCACCAACGACATTGACAACACCAGAAATACGATATACTGCTGAGTCTCGTCCCCAAGCTCTATCAGCTAATGCTGTACTCATAGCTACGATAAAAGTTACATAAGTTGTAGATAAAGGTAGCTTAAGAGAAGTACCAAGAGCTATTAAAGAACTTGCAACCATCAGATTAACAGTAGCGCGTACTTTATCAAAAGGAGCATCTTTATCTACCATATATTGTGTATCAAATCTATTATTCAACCATTTATGAAAACGAGTTTTCTTTACTGCTGCGAATAGTTTATTTATATGATATGATACATCTACTAGCATACGACCAAAAGCATTTACAGAAAAACGCTCTATGGTCGTTTCTTCTTGTTTCCCCAGCCTTATTTCAGTCTCCATAACTGTCTTCAATTTTTTATTTCTAAATAGTGTGATGCTCATTATTACTCCCGCAATTAATAAATATATAATAGAATTGCTTGAACTAGGATTTAATAAGCCCTCCATAGTGAAAATATTAGGATCTGCTCCTCCAGTATTTGAAAATATTTGAAATGCAGATAGTCCAGCTAAAGGTACGCCTATGAAATTTACTAAATCATTACTAGCAAATGACATTGCTAAAGCAAAAGCTCCATATAATATGCTTATGTTAAAACTATTATATTTTCTTATTGATTCTAAAATATATAATATTATAAAAGCAACTAATCCAATAATTAATAAAATTAAGGAAATATGATTGAATAACCATGCTGATTGTTGTTCATTAATTAAAGGTAAAGAATTTATTCCTTTTAAAAATATAAAATATGTGATTACTACAATACATATTGCATTAAATAGAGCTCTCACTACCTTGTGAACCTTTAAATAATCATATGAAAAAATTAATCTAACTATAAATTGAACTATATAACCGAATATGAAAGCGACAATTATTGATGTGAAAATACCAATAATTATAGTTAAAGTACTAGAAACGTTAATATAATTACCAATTTCATTAAATCTAATGCTATTTTGTATGAAAAAACCTATTGCTACACCAAAGGATGCACCTAATAAATTAAAAACCATTGATACTGTAGTAGATGTGGGTAATCCGTAAGTATTGAAATAATCAAGTAAAATAATATCAGAAAACATCATCACAACAAATATTATCATCACTTGATGAAAGGTAAACATTTGAGGATTAAAAATTCCTTTACGCGCTACATCCATCATCCCGCTACCAAAGACAGCTCCTATAATTAGGGCTACCGATGCTATTATTAATAATGTTTTTAATTTTACTACTCTACTACCATAAGCAGAATTTAAAAAATTAACAGCATCATTTGCTACACCAACACTTAAATCATAAATTGCTAAAAGTAATAAAATTATAACTAAAAATAGATAATACCATTCCATATTTTATATACTTAATTTATTGAATTGGTAAATTGTTTTAATTACAAAACAATGGAAATGATTAAACTTCATAAATTAACATTAAAAAGTTATCAATAAACTTCTTCTGATTGAGTCAGTATTTTGATTATAGTTATAGTTATACATTGCACTTTCCCATTCGCCATACATAGCATTAGGCAATACGATATAAATCGAACCAAATGAATCTTTTTGCTCTAAAGCAGCTTGGTGTCTATAGTCCATTGAGGTTTTTAAATATGAATCATTGAAATCTGCTAGATTATCTCCAATGTATAAAATCACATCATAGTTTTCTCTCACTTTATTACGTCTGATTTCTTTGCTAGATATACTATCTCTTGTCATCACATGCACTGAATCTGCAAATGGGAAATTTAATTTTTTTAAATTTTCTATTGTTGCATGCTTTTCGTCTGTATCTCTATTAGTGATATAAAAAATTGTAATTCCTTTTGATGCAGCATAATTAAAAAAATCTAAAGATCCTGGTATAGGTTTAGCATTAGCTAAAGATGTCCATTCTTTCCATTTATCGGGAAAAACATATTTTTTGCTAACCAATGCAGCCTCATATGGGCTATTATCTAGAACTGTTTCGTCTATATCAGTGATGATTGCTAAATTTTTAGCTTTGGGATTAGCTTTTAATTTTTGATCTACAATTTGCTTTGCAAGGTTGTAGCTTTGATAGCACATAGCTTCATATTCTGCAGCCCTCTGTTGATACAAGATAGACATTATTAGATGATCATTATTGGCTTCTTTATTAGCTTCTTTAGTGGTTGTATTTGTTTGTTTACATGATACTAAAACTATAGAGCTCATGGCTGCTATAATCAATAAAAATTGTCTTGTTTTCATATCCTAATAATTTTTGGGTAAAATTATAAAAATATGATAAATAATTAATATTAAATTAATGTTAAATTTTTATTAACAAAATCAAACATATTTCTACAGACATTATATGACTAAATAAATACAATCATTATTTTTTTATCTCTGACATTTTATAACAGATCTTCCCCAGAATAAATTTTTAATAGCTCAATAGCCTGATGATTATTGAGAAAATCCTGTTTTTTAATTATTTGAACTTATTGCCTAAATAAAATTAAGAAGTAAAGATAGAAAGAGCAAGTGGAGAGTAAGAAATTTTGGTGCAATGAGAATATATTTTTTAAATATTAGCATATAAAATATTATACATAATTAATATTCTCATCTTCCCATCCTTTCAATTTCCTTATTTTTTTGTATCTTTGTTTTTTGTTAAAGTTTATTATTGGATAATGAAAGGAATTGTAGCCATCGTAGGACGTCCAAATGTCGGAAAGAGTACTTTATTTAATAGATTAGTAGGTGAGAGAGTTTCTATTGAGGATCCTACTAGTGGTGTAACTCGTGATAGAATTTATGGTAAAAGTTTTTGGAATGGAAAAGAATTTTCTATTATTGATACAGGTGGTATTGTTATCAAATCTGATGACATTTTTCAGCAAGAAATTAAAAAACAAGTCGATTTAGCCTTAGATGAGGCAGATTTAATATTGTTTATGGTTGATATACAAGATGGTATCACTCCTTTAGATCTTGACATTGCTGATATGTTACGTTCGCATAATAAACCTGTTTTTTTAGTAGCTAATAAAACTGATAATAATATTGTTTACAATGATCATACAGAATTTTATCAATTAGGCGTTGATACTATTTTCCCCATTTCTGCTAAAAATGGCTTTGGCACTGGAGAACTATTAGATGCTATTGTTGATAAGCTTCCAATATATGATAAGGAAGATTTGGAATATCCACGAATTGCTATTGTGGGAAAGCCTAATGTGGGCAAATCGACTATTTTGAATACTTTAATTGGTGAAGAACGTTCTATTGTTACTCCTATTGCTGGTACTACTCGAGATTCTATTTATCATCTTTTTAATAAATTTAATTTTAATTTTTATTTAGTTGATACTGCAGGTATTAGAAAAAAAAATCGTATCAATGACAATGTAGAGTTTTATTCTATTACTCGTAGTATTAGAACTATTGAAAATTCCGATGTATGTTTATTAGTTATTGATGCTACTGAGGGTATAGGTGCTCAAGATTTAAATATTTTAAATTTGATTAATAGTAATAAAAAAAGTGTCGTTCTTGTTGTTAATAAGTGGGATCTTATAGAAAAAGATAATAAAACAGATAAAATTTTTCGTGAATCTTTGATGAATAAATTAGCCCCTCAAGATCATATACCTATCATTTTTACTAGTGCTATTAAAAAGCAAAGATTAATTAGAGTTTTAGAAATAATTCAAAAGGTTTATGATGACCGTAAAAAAAGAATTCCCACTTCTACTTTAAACAAAATTATGCTTAGTGAATTTGAAAAAAATCCACCTCCTTTAACTAAAGGTAAAAAAGTAATAATTAAATATTGCACTCAGTTACCTACTCCATATCCTTCTTTTGTATTTTTTTGCAATTTACCTCAATATGTTAAAGAACCTTATAAACGATTTACTGAAAATAAAATACGAGAACATTTCGGTTTTGCTGGTTCTCCAGTAATTATTTATTTTAGAGAAAAATAATATGAGATTGGATAAATTTCTATGGAGTGTTAGATTATTTAAAACTAGATCTATAGCTACTGATGAATGTAAAAAATCTAGAGTTAAGGTCAATGGCTTGATTGCTAAACCTTCTAAAGAAATTAATAATTCTGATATCATTGAAATTAAATATCATTTTTATACCAAAACTATTCGTATTATTGCTATTCCTACTCAAAGGGTTAGTGCTAAATTAGTAAATGATTTTATTTTAGATATTACTCCTGATGATGAGTATGCTAAATTAGATATGATGCGTGAAAATACTCTATCTTATAAGCCTAAATGGAAGGGTAGACCTACCAAAAAAGATAGACGCAATATTGATGAGTTCTTTACTAATTTACCAGAAGACTAATAATTTAATATTTTTTGTAATATCTTATATTTTAAATTGAAAATTAAAAAATATATGATGCTGTAGTGAAATATTTTTATCATTGGACTGCCAAAGTTGATAATTTATAGAAAAATTAATTCCATTAGTAGGCATATAGTTTATACCAGCAAAATATCCATTCCCTGGGTAATGTGCATACAAACTCTCATTTTCTAAATATATTTTATTTACGTATAATTTATCAAATCGTGCAAAAAAACTTAAGTTTTTATAGAATTTATAGATGCCATAAAAAGAAAAACCATATAAATCGTTATTATTAATATAAAGATTATTTTTTCTATAATTGTATTCACCTCCTATTTTTACAGTATTAGATATTTCATAACCAGCAAATATAGAGAATAATTGTCTCTCAACAGATTTTAGTGAATCTTTTGATTTAGAATAATCATAATAAAAGCGAATTATAAAATTTTCTATAGGTTTAATATCCAGTCCAGATGCGAATTGTAAATCGCCAAAATTATCTTGATTATACCGGTTCCCTTCTCCATTAGTGATAGCTAAATCTAGATTTAGATATTTATTTATTTTAAAAAAACTTATTATGCCGAGATCTGCACTTGGTAAAAGAAAATATCTATCTTGAAATGTTTCTGCTAAATATTTTAATCCCCAAAATTTATCTTGTGTATTATAATTATTTAATCCTACACTACCAATATTTAGTTTTATATTATCATTGATTTGCCATATTAATTCTGCTATTTTTAATTGCATCGTGTAATAGCTACCTGTATTTTCTTTATAATGTATATCTATTAAATTACCAGTTGAATCTTTTATATAAATTTTATCAATTGTTGTTGGTCTGCCAGCTTCTATAATAATTTTACCAGAAAATTTGTTATTAAAATTATATTGCTGTCCCATATATGCTCTATCAATAGCAAAGGAAAATTTTTTATCTACATTATTAGTCAGATTATATTCAAATTTACCATATATATCTAATATTGGCAGCCATTTATTACTAGTAGTATCTTTTGTTTGTGATAATAGATTTGATGAAATTAAAATTAATATTAAAAAAATATGCTGGTATCTCATAATTTTACAAATTAATTTTTTAATTTGCAAATTTAAAATTATTATTTTTATTAAGTAAATATTACTGTAATTTTAATAAATTATTAAGAAAAAATTCATTATTTATTTTGATTTATTTGTAATGATTTATTTACTTTTATTTATGGTAAATATATAGCTCCACTGCATGACTCTTTAACAGAGTGAGTGACTTTTGTACTAGTATTAGGTAAACCAATCCACCGTAGTACTCCAAGAAAAGCAAATATGATAGCTTCTTTATAATCTATGATTTCTTTATTTGGTAATATAATTTGCCCATCATAAAGATCAGTCAGCCGTTCTATTAAAAATTTATTATGTGCACCGCCACCTGTTACTAATACTTTACCATTTTTGGGTAATTTACTTGAAATTGTTACTGAAACATATTCTACAAACGTCCGTAATAAGTCGCTAATTGTAAATTGATATAAATATTTATCTATTAAAGGAATAAACTCTTTTTCTACTATTTCTCTGCAAAGTGAATGATTATTAAAAGTATCATTAATTATAAGTAGACTAGTTAGTAAATCATTTATCATTAGACCAGTTCTAGCAATTTCACCGTTGTTATCATAAGATAAATTAATTTTTTCAGTTAAATAATTTAAAATTATATTTACTGGACAAATGTCGAATGCTGAAATTATTTCTCCATTTTCTATTATTGTGGCATTACTGAAACCACCTAGATTCAAAAATATGTTATAATCTGTAAACAAGTATTTTTCTCCGATTGGTACTAATGGAGCGCCTTCTCCACCTAATCCAACATCTTGGCTACGAAAATCGCAAATTACTGGTATAGATGTATCGCTAGCTATCACTCCACCATGTCCGAGCTGATATGTGTAACCTGCTGCTGGATTGTGCCATATCGTATGTCCATGCATGCTAATAAAATCTACATCTGTATTGATTGCAGACAAAAAATTAAGAATTAAATCCGATAAGTAATGAGAATATCGAAAATTTAGATTTATTATTTCTTCACCTTTTAGGTAGAAAGCTTTATTTAGCAAATTTTTCCATTCTTGTGCGTATGCAAAAGTTTGAGTTTTTAGCACATCAAATTGCCAATTATTATTTTTAAAACATTTTACTAATACTAGATCTACACCGTCGCAGCTTGTACCAGACATCATTCCTATGATGTTATATTCCATTTTTTTATTAAAATTTTCCATTTTCAAAAATACATTATTTTTATAACTATTAAAAATATTAAGTTATTTTATCGAAAAATTTTTCTATTTTATCTCAATTATTAAAATGCAAATAGCTATATTTTAAATTATTTTTTATAACATAAAATAATTTAATAACTTAGTGAAACTTTACGTATATCTTCTTATCCATTTTTGCTATCATAGATAAGGTAATATTTTTTCTAAAGCATTTGCTCTGGAGCCTTTTACTAGTACTATGTATTCACTTAATGGATTGTTTGAAATAAAATTTATCAATTCTTCTGTATTTGGTATAAATTGAAATTGTGGATAATTATCTTTAAACTGATAAAAATTATCCCCTACAAATACTGCTAAATCTGGATTATAACTATTAACAACATTCAAAATATTTTTATGCTCATCATGTGAATACTCTCCTAGTTCCATCATTTCTCCAAGTATGGCAGCTCTTTTTTTAGGTTTTATGGCAGTATTTTTATTATAAAAAAAATCTATAGGAATAGAAAAGAAATTTTTAAGTGCAGCTTCCATACTGGTTGGATTAGCATTATACGCATCCATAATAACAATATTTTTATCATTATAGATGATCTGAGAGCGAGAATTTGTGGGTAAATATTCTGTAATTGCTTTTACAATATTTTCTGGAGAAATATTAAAATAAAGACCAATAGATATAGCTGCTAATGTGTGTACTAGATTATAATCTCCAAACAAATGAGTCTCGATTCTGTAATTTTTATCATTATAATTCCATTCAAAGCTGAGAAATGGTTGAGCTGCAATATTGCTTACATGTGTATTAGGATTATTTCTACCATAAAAAATAGTATTTAGTGAATGAGCAAATGGTTTTAGTATTGGATCATCTTCATTGATAAAAGCAAGTCCATTGTGCTTTTTGAGAAAGTCAAAAAGTTCAGTTTTTGCTTTAATAATATTTTCGAAACTGCCAAATCTACCGATATGTGCTCTGCCTATAGTAGTTATCAAACCATGTGTAGGCTTGGCAATCTCACAAAGCAAATTAATATCACCTAATTTAGCTGCTCCCATTTCTACTACTGCTATTTCATGAGTTTTATTTAATTTCAAAATCGTTAGAGGTAAACCAAGTTCATTATTAAGATTGCCTTCAGTAAATAGTACATTATATTTAGTAGAAAGCATTTTAGCTATCAATTCTTTAGAAGTAGTTTTCCCATTAGAACCAGTTATAGCTAGTACTGGAATAGAAAAATGCTTTCTGTGCATTTTAGCTATATCTACAAGTGTTTGGTAGGTATCTGGTACGATGATACATCTATTATCATCTAATAGCTCAGTTCTATTAGTAATGCAATACAGGGCACCATTATTAAAAGCATCTTCCACATAAGCATTGCCATCACTATTTTCGCCTTTAATAGCTAGNNATAGCTAGAAATATCTGTCCATTTTTTGTAGATCTACTATCTATGCTTATGCCTGCACTATTGATAAAAATATTATAAATTTCATCTAAAGACAGTTTCATTAATGACCAAGAATTTTTATTTCACAAAAATAATATTTTTTAGCAAGTTAAATATTATGTTATTGAAATAAGTGTTTAGATAATAAATTTTGCTAAAAATTTTTATAATAAAAAATACCTTTACAATAAATCGTAAGCTATAATTAAAACCACATTGGGAAATGATTTGTAATAAAACAAGCAAAAATTATGGTTTAACATAGTTTAATATAGTTTAAGGTAGTTTAAACATTTTGTTTTAAACTTCTAAACCTTTAAACTAATCAACTTCACCCTTTCTCCCATTCACCCACTCTCCTCCTCAACTCCTCAACTCATCACTCATCTCACTTTCTCCTCAAAAAAATAGCAAATATCAAAGGAATTATATAATTTTGAAGGAATAAAAAAAGAGGTTATTATGAAAACAAAAAATATTATTTTATTAATTTTAATTTCCGTTTTGATAGTTTTTGCAAACTCATGTAGAAAACCAAGTGATGGATGCACTTGGCAAAGAACTTTAACGAATATGCACACAGGTTTATGTAGAATGCAAACTCCAACAAGTTATGAAGAAACTTATGGAGCATGTATAGGAATAGATAGTTTGGATACTTGTAAATATGATTACCTTAAAATACGTTTAACATTTGAATCTGCTTATGTATCACAAAATACTTGTAGTAGTCCCCAAGATTCTATTATTGGAAAGATTGAAGATATTATAGTTATTTGCGAAAATGACTATAATGACAATTATAAAATAAATGATACGATAAATGATATTCTAAATGTTATATATACAAATTCCAAAGGTATGCCTATTGCTTCTCCATTGCCATTAAATGATTATTTACAGACTAAACCAATATGCTCTGGTGGAATAAATCTATTTCTATCTCAACCTCCCAATGCAGCATCCATACAATCATTTAGAATAATTTATAAAGAAACTAACGGAAAAATGTTTTCAGCGATAACAGTACCTATTTATATAATGCCATAAATAAATTATGGACAAATTTTAAATTTTGTATTGGTTATATTTAGATAAAAAAATAATTTTTTTGTATATCAAAAAAATTATATAATATTGCATATAGTTTTTTCAAATATGAATATAAAACACATAAAAATAACAAATATGAGGCGATCGTCTAGTTTTTTAGTAATTAAGTCAAATAATAAAATAGCTATTTTATTATTTTGCATTTTAAACATGTTAAATTTTTCAAATTCTTATTGTCAGGATAAATCATACTTCGTATGGGGTAATAATTTAAATGACACAGATAAATTGGGTAGTTTAAATTATGCTCATTTAAATTTTTATACAAACAATATAAAAAGAGGCTATTTCAGTAAAGATGGAGATGTTTACCTATTCACAAATGCATATCTTAGTAAAAGTCTATATTTAGATAGTATAATACAAGCAACATATTTATCTATTTTACAGGATGCACATGTAAAAGGCGTATTGAGAGTGGGTAATACTATATATATAAATGGGTCCATAGTGCCTGGCCAAGGAGAGCTATCAAGAGACGAGATATCAGCAAGTAAAGATGCGATAACTTTTGGTAGAATGCCTGATGATATAAATAAATTTTCTGATATCAGGTTTGGCTTTGGCACACAACAGCCGATGGTAAATTTTCATATAAAAGGTAGATCATATACCGCACCACCAGATGTTTCCATTAAATCTACAGGAAATCCTCAAATAAGTGGTACAACATTAAGAATAGAAGATGAAAAGTATGGTGGGGTTTTACCTATAGGGAATAGTACAGGCACATGGTGGGATTTCACAGCTAGTGATAATAATAATAAACTCTATATAGGAACAAAAGCTTATGATGAAGCAAATAAACCATATACAAATAATCTAATAGCTGTAACTACTAGTGGTAATGTGGGCATTGGTACGATTTATCCAAAACAAAAATTACATGTAAATAATGGGAATATTTATATTAGTAGCAAGATTCCAAGTTTATTATTTAGTAATAATGAAAATAATTCTTTTGGTAATTTCGGTGTTGAATATTTAGCTGCAAATCAGATAAACAATAATTATGCAGGATTAAACTTTTTCATACCAGCAGCTAATCCTAATAATAACAAAAATTTCATTTTTCATATATCAGATAATGGTAATGTGGGCATAGGTACAGGTAGCCCATCAGCGAGATTAGATATTAATTATCATACAACTGGTGATTATGCATATGCTTCGATAATAAATTTATCTGGGGATTATACTAATCATTGTAAAGCATTTACTGTATTGCAAAATGGTAATGAAGCCTTTGTGGTATGGGGTAATGGTTTAGTGAATGTAAATAATACATTATATGCAAAAGCTGTAAAGGTGAGGTCAAATCCTATGAATCCTTGGCCAGATAATGTCTTTGAATCAAACTATAAGTTAATGCCATTAAAAGAATTAGAGCAATATATATCACAAAACAAACATCTACCCAATATCCCTACCCAAGACGAAATCTCAAAAGATGGTATGGATGTGTATGAGATGAATGCTGCACTATTAAAAAAGGTAGAAGAGCTAACGCTTTATGTTATTGAGTTAGAGAAAAGGATAGATAAAATAGAAAAAGATAAATAAAGGGTATTATATGAAAAAATATATTTTTCTATTAATTTTAATTCTTATAAGTTTAAATTCATTTTCTCAAATTATTACAAAAGAAGAAGCATATCAAAAATCAATTTCTAATTTATATGTACAAAAAAATCACAACAAATCAGACACTGGCAATCATTCATACTTTGGGATTAATTTAGGTATAAATAATTCTAATTTTTATAGTTTCTCTGATTATCATGATGAATATTATTACATGCCATACATTAATTATGACTTTTCATTATTTTATATTGAAAATACTAATAAAAATACTTTTTTAGGTTTTGAATTAGAAAATCAGAATATTAGTATAAAATCATATACATTATATTTCACTGTTTCTACATATGATGAGCAACATATAAAGTATAATCTTAATTTTATGAATTTTTACCCTTTATTTGGTATTTATTTAGTCAATGATGATAGAGTAAAAATTTCACTTAATATTAGCCCATATGTAGGTTTTTTGGTTTACTCTAAAGCAGTAGGTATAGTGAAAGAATCTGATTGGAAACAAGTAGTAGATACTGCTGGTAACATCATTAATATACCGATTATAGAAACATATAATATAAATGATAGCCCTGTCAAAGATAAATCTAATTTTAATTTTGGCTTTAGACTTGGCTATAATATAATGATAGATTTAAATAAAAATTGGACAATGTTTTTGGTAAATAATTATTCTATGGGTTTAGTAAATATGATAGATGAATCTAAGTTATATAATATGACATTTCAATTAGGGATATCCTATAAATTCAATAATAATTTTTATAAAAAATGAAAAAAATAATTATGAAACGTGCTATGTTATTTTTAATTTATTTTAATATTTCAATTTTTTCTTGGTCACAAGAAATTGATACTAATCAATTTACAACTTTCAAAGCTTATTTAGACAAAAAAAATTGTGAAAGAGCCACAATACCATTAAATAATGATATATTTAATAATCAAAATTGTTTTAAATACTCTGATACATTCATTTTAGTTTTAGAAGATTATTTTAACGATAATATATTAGATACTAATATATGGCTCCAACATTTCCCTTGGGGACATGAGCTTAATGAATGTCCTGATGTGTATTTTTTAAATGATAATGTAAAAATAGAAAATGGTATATTAAAACTTATTGCTAAAAGAGAACCAGGTTATTATGAATCTTGGCAATGGGATAATAATGGTAATTTCTATACATCGCCCAAGTATTTTAAATATACATCTGGAATGATATACTCTAAATTTCAATTTTTTTATGGTAAATTTGAGATTCGTTGTAAATTTCCCCAAGGTAATGGATTATGGCCAACATTTTGGTTATATGGTGGTAATGTTCACAATGAAATTGACATTTTTGATAATAAAGGTAATTTTGAATACCAATATGGTATAATACATTATTCTTATGAGGAAAAAAATGAATGTAGATTTCATAAATCAAATATTGATCTTTCACAATGGCATACTTATACATGCATTTTTTTATATGATAAAATCATTTGGATGATCGATAATGAAATAATAAGAACTTTATATCACTTTTCGACTACAGATGGTAAAGTATTTGAATGTGGAAATAATGTTCCTTCTGGTTATTATAATGAGCTTATATCTTATCCATGTGAAATTATGAACTTAATATCGTCTCTTCAAATAGTATCTGGAGAAGGTCAACCTGATGAATCTACTCATTTTCCATGTATAATGGAAATTGATTATATTAAGGTATGGCAATTAAAAAGAAATTTTAAATGTTGTATTCCATATAAATTATATGAGGCAACAAATAAATTACCGACTAAAACTCATGTTGAAAATTTTATTAAAGCAGGTAATAATATTGGAATACCTGATATAAATGGTGATGTTATTATTACATCAAATCAAAATGTTACTTTTAAAGCTGGCGAATCTATAGATTTATTACCAGGGTTCACAGTAGAGGCAGGTGCTAACTTTACAGCAGAGATTCAAGATTGTAACCAAATGACAAATTCTGAAGGTGAAGATATCATTATAATTAATATTCCTGATGAATTTTCACCTGATGGTGATGGAGTAAATGATAAACTATGTATTGAAGTAACTGGTGCGACTAAATATGATATCTATGTTTCTGATTATAATTGGCCTTATGATCAATATTATATCAGAAAAAATATACCTATAAGGTCAAATCATTTTTGCGTTTGGGATGGAAGCTGTGACTATAGCGATATAAATTGTTTTCTTTATCATAAGTGTAATAGAAAAAGAAATATTGGATTTAAATTTTCTAATTGTGACAATAGTGTGTATAAAACAAAAACAATCAATGTAAAATGTTCAAATAATAAATCTGAAATAGATAGCTTTTTTAATCATAATATTGATTCATTAAAATTCAATACAATTTCAAATAATTTGAAATTCAATTTAGTTCCAAATCCTACTTTTGATATTGCTAATATATCATTTAATTTATGTGAACCCATTAACATACATTTGTATTTAACTAATTTATCAGGGAATATTATAAAAGAAATATTTAATCAAAAATTTGATGAAGGATTACATAATATAAACATAGATGTTGTAGATTTAGCTCCAGGTACTTATTTTTGCGTTTTTGAAACTCCTTTAGGATTTTACAAAATAAAATTTATAAAAATGTAATTAATAGAATTTCTATTCAAAAAATCATAATTATGAAGCGTTTATTATTTTTAATTTTATTATTAGCCAATGTTGGCATTTATTGTCAAAATACTGAAAAAACTAATGGATTAGTCTCTCTGGGTTTTTTCTTTTCACCAAACTACAGCTATAGACATTTAGAGTACGATGATAGTATGATAAATATAGTAGAGGCAAGAGAGTTTTATGAGAAACCGGCCTTTGGCTTCAATACAGGTTTGCAAATATTTTTTAATGTTACCCCCTGGTTAGAGATAGAATCTGGATCTCAATTATATCAACAAACTCACAAGCTTAAAGATGTTCCAATAATGTTTTATGACTCTATTATGGGCTATTCAACTGGTAAATATGAGTATAATTATATTTGTTTACCATTAAAACTAAATTTCTATTATAAAAATAAAAAATTTTACATAGGAGCAAGTATAGGATGTATGTTAGATTTCTATATTAATGCAAGGCTTAAATCTAGAGTGGAATATAACGATGGTGTTAAAGAGATAATTATAAGTGATATTAATTATCTTGATCCATATAAAACTGCATTCAATGTAATGGGTAGTGTTTTTACAGGTTATGATTTTAATAATAAATGGAGCATAAGATTAGAACCAATATTTAGATATTCACTTACACCTATTGAAGATGCACCTATCCAGCAATACAATTATTCTTTAGGTGGACAATTGGGCATAATTTATAATTTTAATAAAAAATCAGAGTAATGAATGTACGAACCGTATATGATTTAATACAGAACTAAATATAAAATTATGAAAAACAAACATCTACCTGATATCCCCACCCAAGACGAAATCTCAAAAGATGGTATGGATGTGTATGAGATGAATGCCGCACTACTAAAAAAAGTAGAAGAGCTAACGCTTTATGTTATTGAGTTAGAGAAAAGGATAGATAAAATAGAAAAAGATAAATAAAGGGTATTATATGAAAAAATATATTTTTCTATTAATTTTAATTCTTATAAGTTTAAATTCATTTTCTCAAATTATTACATCAGAAGAAGCATATCAAAAATCAATAAATTTCTTTGAATTCAAAACTAATTATACAATACCTGTAATATCAAAGTCATATGATGTATTGCAAATAGCAGACAATGATACAATATTTATGTACATAGTTAACATAAGCGATGTAGGATGGGTATTAATTTCTGGTTTTGGTACTGCAGGTCCTTATTTTGCTTATTCTACTCAGGGTTCAGTAGATATTAATAATATACCACCAGCAGCTGAAATGTGGTTAGATTATTATAAAAATATAGTGCGATGGTGTATAAATAATCCATCGGATACAAATTTTTATCAGAAGGATTTTGTATCAAAAATTAATGAAAAATCTTTATCTCAAGGTCAATTTTATTTAATACAAACACAATGGGATCAAGGATATCCTTTTAATAAATATGCTCCAGTTTGTAATTATTGTGATGATAATATTAGCCCAGCTGGATGTACTGCTATAGCAATGGCACAGATAATGAGATATTGGGTACATCCTTTAAATAATTATGATTGGTGTAATATGAATAAAACATATTATAGTATATATACAAATGAAGAAGCCGAAGCTGTTGCAATTTTATTAAAAGATATAGGTGAAAAAATACCTATAACGTATTGTTTTTTTAATACATGCAATTCATTTGGGTGGCCTAATGATGTTAAAAATGCACTTAAAGATAATTTTGGATATAGCGATGATATAGATTTAATTGTAAGAAAATGGCATATGAAAAAATGGAAGGGCATTTTAAGAAATGAACTTAATAATTTAAGGCCTATTTTTTATTCTGGATGCAAAAGTATATTTCCTAATGAATGTCATTCTTTTATATGTGATGGTTATGATTATGATAATATTAATAATTTTCATTTTAATTTTGGTTGGAATGGTAGTTGTGATGGATTTTATTATTTTTTTGATTCTATAGTTCCTTCTGATATTGATTATAATCAATATCAGAAGGCTATTATAAATATTAAACCAGGATACATAACTAGTTGTAATACATTTATACAAATTTCAGAATCTTTTAGAAATTTATTTATACCTATTTCAAACGTATTATATTGGACTCCATTAGCGGGTACAATAAATACAGCACTTCCACCAAATAATGTTATTATCAAAAATGGTGAAACAGCTACATATAGTGCTTATAATGAAATAAATCTAAATGAAGGATTTACAGCTGAAGCTGGTTCAAATTTTACTGCTGAAATTGTACAATGCCCATTAGATTGTAAATATCCACCTGTATATATTAATACAATGTCTATATTAAGTGAATATTATAATTATGATGAAGTGAATAATATGATAATAGATACATTAATTAATAGTGAAATAACAATTTCACCAAATCCATTTACAGATTTTATAGAGATAAAAAATAATATAATTCAAATTGATAAAATTGAAATAATAAATATGCATAGTAAAGTAGTTTACGAAAAAAATAATATAGGGAATAGCATTTATTTAGGCTTTTTAGAAAATGGTATATATTTGCTTAAAATATATACAAGTGATAATATTTATGTTAAAAAAATTATAAAACAATGAAACGTATATTAAAAATCATTTTATTTTTTCTATTCCTATTTTTTCAATTAGGATTGTATGGGCAGGAGAAAAAGTTTTCTATGGGATTAAATTTTACTCCAAGGTACGACTATTATTCAGAAAATATTAATTTTAATAGATCCTTTGTAGAAGGCAATTTTGATAATAGCAATTTTGGATATTATACAGGACTTAATTTTACATTTTATGGCAAAAAAATAAATAAACATGTAGGGATTGGATATGCAAGATATAAATTTAATGTAAACTATAATTATGACACACCTATATGCCCTTATGATTCTTTTGTAATAACAAAAAGTTTCTATAAAATTAGTAAAATAATATTTACTGCTGGTATATCAAAACAAATATATAGTTCAAATAATTTTTCTATTATGCCTTCATTAAATTTAGAGATACCGCTTTTCCCATTTTTCCCTCCATCAACAGAATATTTTTTATATTCTAACAAAAATAACTCATATAATGGTGTTGTTAATTATTTCAATTTATTAGATAATATGTTTAAATATCCAATTATAAATTTGAATGCACAATTTGTTTTTTATTCACAAAGTAAAGTGGGCTTTATATTGTCTCCATTTATAGAAACAGGAATAGATTTTTGGAATAATCCACGATATTCATATACTTTATCAACTGGAATATCTTGCGTCTTATCATTTAATTTTCAAAAAAAATAAAAATAATTAATTATGAAAAGGTTTATAAAAAATATAATTTATTTATTAATAATAGTCTTTTTTATTTTAGCAAATAGTTCTTGCGAACCAACTAATTATGGGCATTATAAGTTAAATAAAGTGTATATTATTCAAAATTCATTAAGTGATAGTTTTAATTATAAATATGATTCATTGAAATTTAAAATTATTCATGACACAAAACCTGATTTAATTTTATATGATGAAGGATCATCTGGTATATATAATATTAGTCTAATAGATTATTACAAAACTATTAATTTTTTTACTGTTAATGATTATAGCATTGTTTATAAAGCAGGTAATAACATTAACAATATAATTAATTTAATTTATTGTTCTAATGTACATTTCAGACTACCATGCATTGAGAGTTTAATTAATTATAATAGTGAATGCTTAAGTTATGATTGCGAGCAAAATAAATGTTTTTGTAGAGATACTATATCTTTCCAAAATGTAGATCAATTTATGCAAAATGTTCAATGTAAACGAGCAAATCCAATAGAACTTACGTTAAACACACCACCCGACAGCACAGTATTATTTCAGATAAAAGCCGAGATAGAGCTATTAGATGGTAGGCAGTTTACACTTTATTCAGAGCCAGTATATATAAAGCCATAAATGGGGAAAGATAGAAGTATTAAAAATCACAAAATGGATATATAATAGCAATTGCTACCAAAAATAGTCTCTATCGCTTGATTTTCATTAATGATCAAGATTTTTATTTCACAAAAATAATATTTTTTAGCAAGTTAAATATTATGTTATTTTTTTTATTTCTATTAATTTTGCTTTTTATAAAACTATGAATATGGAAAATTTCAAACCATCAATTGATGAAAAAGTAAATTTCGATAGTAGTAATTTTTTTGTATTTTTAATAAAATGGAGAAAAATATTGATTATAACTACATTTGTGGCAGCAGTGATAGCAGCTATTATTTCTTTATTAATAAAAGAGAAATATGAAGCCAAGGTTACGATGTTTCCTACAATGAGTAATGCTGTATCTAAAGCTTTGATAACAGATCAATTTGGTAATGAAGATATATTGCAATTTGGAGAGGAGGAGCAAGCTCAGCAAATGATTCAAATATTAAAATCTAATGAGCTACGAGATACTATTATTAAAAAATTTAATTTGGCTACTCATTGGAAAATAGATCCCGAATCTAAATATGCACGCACAAAATTGTATGAAGAGTATAAAAGCAATATTAAATTTAGAAGGACAGAATACTTATCAGTAGAAATTATTGTAAGAGATGAAGATCCTGTCTTAGCAGCAGATATAGCTAATTCTATTGCTGAGCTTTTTGATACTATGAAATTAAAAATTCAACGACAGAGAGCATTAGAAGGTTTTAGAATAGTTGAGCGTACTTATTTAGATATTCAAAATCAAATTAAACAAAAAAGAGATTCTCTCATGTGGTTGAATGAGAAAGGCATCGGAGATTATAATCTGCAGGTAGAGAGATTAACTGAGGCCATTGGTAGAGAAATTGGTAGAGGCAACTCTCAAGCTGTCAAAATATTGCAAACCCAATTAGATACTATTACTAAATATGGAGCTGTTTATAAACAATTAAATGAACAATTAGCTTTGTTAAATAAACGATTAGTAGAATTTCAACAGAAATATGATGAGGCTAGGATAGATGCTTTTAGTCAGTTACCACAAAAGTTTGTCGTCGAGAATGCTTACCCTCCTGATCGCAAAGCTTATCCTGTGAGATGGTTAATAGTTGTAGTTTCTGCTTTGTCTGCTTTTGTATTAACTCTTATTTGCTTGATTTTTTATGAAAATTATGAAAAATATAAAGACAAAATAATTAAGAGTGATAAATAAATCTAATAAATTATTAGCTGATAAAACTGTACTGTGGATAGTAATAGCTGCTCTTATCTTTGCAGCTATTAATGCTATTGCTATGGGATTTGAAATTTATTTTATTTTTTTACTTCCTTTTGTATTATTATTATTATTTTATTATTTTTTTTCATATGAAAAATTATATCTTGCCTTAGCAGTAATCATCCCTTTTTCAATAAGTTTAGAGATCCTTGATTACAATTTGGCATTATCTATACCATCTGAACCTATTTTATTTTTATTATTGATTTTGACTTTGTATAGATTTATCTCTACAAGTTCTTCAATTGGTTATGCAAATCATTCTATAACAATAACTATTGCAATTTATTTTGTTTGGTTAATAATTTCTTCTTTATTTAGTCAAATGCCAATAGTATCATGGAAATTTGTTTTAGCTAGGGCTTGGTTAATGTTACCGGCATTTTTTCTAGGTGTACCTATTTTTTTTAAAGACATTAAATATCAAAAATATTTGTTGAATATATTTTTGATATCTATAGTAATTATTGCAGTGATATCAACTATTAAGCATGCTCCTTATAATTTTGATTTTAAATTATCCTATTTAGCTTGTCAACCATTCTATAGAGATCATACTATCTATGGAGCTGCATTATCATTGATAATCCCATTTGCTTTTTTTCAAATTTTTAATTCTAAAAATAAATTTAATAATAGGGCATTGTATTTTATTTGTTTTTTATTATTAACATTGGGCTTAATACTTTCATCTAGTAGAGCAGCATGGTTAAGTACAGCTGTAGCTTTAGTGGTAGGAGTTATAATTTTATTAGGGATTAAATTTAGGTATATATTATTGGGTATAGTTGTGGTAGCCAGTGCATTTCTGGTGAATTATCAAAGTATTATGTTTCAGATGGAACGCAATACAAATGTTTCTAGAAAAAATGCTGCTTCTCATGTACGTTCCATAACTAATATTTCAACCGATTTGAGTAATACAGAGAGAATTAATCGTTGGGTATCTGCTTTAAGAATATCAAAAGATTATCCTGTTGTGGGTAGTGGACCTGGTACATATCAATTTATTTATGCTCCATATCAATTACCACAATATCAAACATATATAAGTACAAATGTAGGAAATAAAGGTAATGCACATAGTGAATTTCTAGGACCTCTTTCAGAAACTGGTATTCCTGGTATGCTTTCTGTCATTGCTATAGTGATATCTCTATTTATAACTGGGTTCAAATTATTTTTTAAATTAAAACATTTGGATCGTGAAAGAGCAATTATTGTTTTATCTGTTACTATAGCACTTTTAGCTTATTTTTTACATGGATTTTTAAATAATTATTTAGAAAGTGATAAAATTGCTTTTCCTGTATGGTCATATGCTGCTTTATTGACTGCTAATTATTATTGGCTATATTGGTATAAAAAAGAAAGTACAGTTAAATAGGGTAGAGAAGAGGTGGTTTTGAGAAATGGTGAAAGAGAAAAAATGTCAGAAAAATACTTGTAATGGGCTAAAATAAAAACTTTAAACTGTTATTATTTTTTTATTAAAATTCAATATTTTTTGGTGTTCGAGGGAAAGGAATCACATCACGGATATTTCCCATACCGGTAACAAAAAGCATAAAACGTTCAAAACCAAGGCCAAAGCCACTGTGCGGTGCCGAACCGAATTTTCTAGTTTCTAAATACCACCATACATCTTTCATAGGCACATGATTTTCTTGTATTCTTTTTAATAATTTATCATAATTGTCCTCTCTTTGGCTGCCACCAATTATTTCACCAACACGAGGTACGAGTACATCCATAGCTTTTACCGTTTTGTCGTCGTCATTCAGCTTCATATAGAATGCTTTTATTTCTTTTGGATAGTCTGTCAATATCACAGGTTTTTTAAAATATTTCTCTACTAAATATCTTTCATGTTCAGATTGCAAATCTACTCCCCAATAAATGGGGAATTCAAAATTTTGATTTGAATTTTTCAGAATTTCTATAGCATCAGTATAAGTTAATCTCTCAAAAGGAGTATCTAAAACGTGATTTAGTCTATCTAATAATTCTTTATCATACATGTTATTTAGGAATTCTAAATCTTCATAGCAATTTTCTAATAAATATTTAATTAAATATTTTATGAATTCTTCTGCAAGGTTCATATTATCTATAATATCATAAAAAGCCATTTCTGGTTCTATCATCCAAAATTCTGCTAGATGTCGAGTGGTATTGCTGTTTTCTGCCCTAAATGTAGGTCCGAAAGTATAAATTTCTCCTAAAGCTAAAGCTCCCAATTCACCCTCTAATTGTCCTGAGACTGTTAGAGCAGTTTCTTTGCCAAAAAAATCTTCGGAAAAATCTATTTTCCCATGATCAGTGAGAGGTAAATTGTATAAATCTAATGTAGTAACGCGAAACATTTCGCCCGCTCCTTCGCAATCACTAGTAGTGATGATAGGAGTATGGAAATAATAAAATCCTTTATCATTAAAAAATTTATGAATACTATAAGCTAAATGGTGTCTAATTCTAAATATTGCACCAAAAGTATTAGTGCGTGGTCTGAGGTGTGCTATTTCTCTAAGAAATTCTAAGCTATGACCTTTTTTTTGTAAAGGGTATTCATCTGCTGGTGACTCGCCATAAAGCTCTATTTCATTAGCATGCAATTCGATAGGCTGTTTAGGAGCTGGTGATGCTACTATTTGCCCTTTTACACCTATAGCACTGCCAGTAGTTATTTTTTTTAAAAAATCTTCATTAAATTTATCATGATCTACTACAATTTGTAAATGATTTATTGTACTGCCATCATTTAGAGCTATGAAACTAATGTTTTTGCTTTCACGCCTTGTACGTACCCAACCTTTAACTAAACAATCATTCCCTATTACATTATTGGGATCTGCCTTCAGTAATTCCTTGATTTTTATTCTTTGCATTAGATAATATTTTTTGCAAATTTCGTAAATTTTAAAAACATAGAGATAATAAATTTATTGAATTAGGCGTTTAGCTAATAAAGTTTTTTTCAACATTTTGTATTATGTGAATAACTATACAATAATNNCTTTACAATAATTAGTAAGCTCTAGCAATACCGCATTGGGAAATGATTTGTAATAAAACAAGCAAGCAGGGATGGCAATAAGGGTTTACACTGTTTGAGCAAGCTTTAGCTTGCGAGTTTGTAAACCCACAGAGGTGATTGCGTAGTTTTATCAAATCATTTCCCTTGCGGAGACTTTTCTTTTGTTACTTTTCTTTGTGTAGTTGACAAAGAAAAGTAAATTAAGTAAAAATTTATTTAAAAATCAATTATACTCAAAAGAAATTTTGTTATTATCTAAACGCCCATTTCAATAAATTTATTTATAACAACTTTCTCTAGAGGGGAAATTGGGTTCTATAACGTTTATTGAGGGTAAATTATTTTACCACAAAGAACACAAAGATATTACACAAAGTTCACAAAGTACCTCTTATAACCCTTTTTATTTCATCTTTTAATAAAATAACATTAAAGTTTATCATTCTCTTTCATTATTTCTCTGTGTTCTTTGTGCCTTCTTTGAGAGCTTTGTGGTTAATATTTAACAGTACAATATTAATAAATTTCATTTTTTTGAATATTTAATCAAATATTTAAAATTAATAATTATTTTTACAAAAAAAATGTCAACAGTAGAGGTAGTATTAAGTCCATTATTTCTAGATAATAATAAAATTTTTACAAAAGCTCCATATAATATTGTGGTTATAGATGTGCTAAGAGCTACTACGAGCATATGTACTGCTTTTATGAATGGTGCAAAAGAAATCATTCCATTACAAAAAGAAACAGAGACATATGAATATAAGAATAAAGGTTATATATTAGCAGCTGAAAGGGATGGTATCAAATTGCCACATGCAGATTTAGGAAATAGCGCCGATGAGTTTACAGTAGAAAAAATTAAAAATAAATCTATAGCATATTTCACTACTAATGGCACTAAGACTATTTTAAAAGCTCATTCATTAGCTCCCGTTTATTTGGGGTCTTTTCTAAATATCAAAATATTATCTGATTATTTAATAAAAGATAAAAAACCAGTAGTTATAGTATCTAGCGGATGGAAAGATTATCCAAATATTGAAGATACTCTTTGTGCTGGTGCTTTTGCCCAATATTTATTATTAAATGAATATTATTGTTTAGAGGATGGGACAAATATTGCATTAGATTTATGGGAATTGGCTAAAAATAATTTAGAGTCATATATCAAAAAGGCATCACACTACAAGAGATTGCATGATAAACTTAATCTATCATATATAGTACCTTATTCATTACAGCTAAATATTGCTCATGTAGTACCTTATTATGATGGTGCAAAAATCATTAATATATTTTAAAAATTAATTTTGTTGTTTATTTAGATTTTTTTATGTAATTTTGAAATAAATAAGTTATCACATGGGAAAATTAATTAAAGAAGTAATTATAATTTTATTGATGAGCTTGTTATCAATAAATCTTTTTGGATGGGGATTTTTTGCTCATCCTAGGATTAATGAACATGCAGTTTATTGTTTACCACCAGAGATGGTAGGTTTTTATAAAAAACATATCGACTATATATCGCAGCATGCTGTAGATCCAGACAAACGTTCACATGTCAATCCTATAGAAGCTGCTCGTCATTATATGGATATTAATCATTATGGTGAATATCCCTTTGATATGGTTCCTAAAACATGGAAAGAAGCTGTAAATAAATACACAGAAGATACTTTATATGAATATGGTATATTGCCATATCATCTCATTAAAATGTATTATCAACTTGTAGATGCTTTCAAAGAAGGTGATGCTGGTAGAATATTATATTTGAGTGCGAATATAGGACATTATGTAGCAGATGCCCATGTACCCCTACATTGTAATATGTATTATGATGGTAGAAATCCATCAGAAAAAGGCGTTCATGCATTATGGGAAAGTAGATGCGTAGAGGTACTTTATGATAATTTTAATTTGTTTGTTGGCAGAGCTAAATATATTTCTAAACCAGCTGATGAATTTTGGAATTGGATTCTAAATGGATATTTGCAGAGCGATACAGTTCTAAATGTATTCTCCTATATTATAAAACAATATACTCCTTCAGAAATATATACTTTAGAAGATAGAAATAATGTAGTTATTAAACAGTATTCTAGAGAATTTCTTAATGATTTTAATACTATGCTACAAAATATGGTAGAGAGAAATTTCAGAAAATCGGTATTAGATGTTGCCTCTTTTTGGTACACTGCATGGGTGAATGCAGGACAACCTAATCTAGATATATTAGATGATAAAGATTTTTTAGCTAATCAGAAAAAAGAAGAAGAAGAGCTAGACTATTTATGGAAGCATGGCAAACCACTAGGGCGACCAAATCCTGAATAATTTATATGATAATTGATAATTTAATCATTGATAATGAGTTATTCACATCATATTTTGCTTGTGATTTAAACAAATGTCATGGTATATGTTGTGTAGAAGGTGAAGCAGGTGCACCTATAGAAAAAGAAGAAGTTACCTGGTTAGAAGAAAATATTGAAAAATATTATGACTTTTTAGATGCTGGAGGTAAAAAATCTATAGATGCAACAGGTGTTTACGAGTTGGACATCCAAAGTGACATAGTTACTCCACTAAAAGATACTGGAGACTGCGCATACGCTATTGTAGAAAATAACTGCACTATTTGTATCTTCGAGAAATTATTTACAGAGGGATTAATTGAGTTTTATAAACCAATCTCATGTCATTTATATCCTATTAGAGTGTATAAATTAATAGGATTTTATCATTTAACTTTGAATAGATGGCATACATGCTCAGCTGCTTTTGATTTAGGAAAAAAACAAAGGATACCTGTATTGTTTTTTGTCAAAGATGCATTAAAACGAAGATTTCCAAATCAAGTGGATAGAATTTTAGAGAATGTCAAAGAAATTTAAATGTAATTTAATATTTTTATCATTTTCTAATGTAAATTTATAAAGGATATTCTATTGTAAAATCTTTACAAAAAATTTTTACTAAACAACTATTTGATTTATTACGGGATAAGGAAATAAATCATTTATGCGTTTCATTAATTCCTCACTCTGCAGTGATAATTCATATTTTATTACTCCAGATTTAATATTGATATATAAAATACGTTTACGGATATCTAACGATAAAGTTTGCTCCGCTATATAGCTCCCTACCAATTCTTCCCAGTTATTTTTAATAATAGATATTACATATTTTTTTTCAACTCTATAATTAACTAAAGTCTTTCTTAGCATTTCACTTAATGGTACTGGGTCTCTCATAGTAAAAAATATAAAATTAAAATTTGGCAATTTTAAATAGATTAGTTTTTTGGCTATTTTGTTGTTTGAGAAAATATATACCACTGCTATAATTAAAGGGAACTATAATGGGTTTATCATTATTAGCTGATGATGAAATATGATAAATTTCTTGACCAGAAAGTGAGTATAAAGTAATATCATTATCGAGATTGGAATTTATCCATATATATAAATTATCATCAATAATAGAATATTTTAGATCTTCATAATCTTGATAGTTTGTTATAGACATTTGTTTACTAATAGTAAATTCAAAACCATCTGCTTGATATGTATCGTCTGTAATAAAATAAAATATTACTCTAGATGCATTAGAAGAGAATGAATGAGCTTGATTATTTTTATGAAAATTATATAGCAAAACATCTGTGCTATTGATTCTTTCATAAATTTTAAGTGTGTCACCAAAAGAAAGGTCAAATAGAGTAGGATTATAATTATATATTGAGCCTTCATTATTATTTATGAACCATCTACAGCTTGAATTTGGTCTATAATTATGGGAGCCACTTCCATCGGATAAAACAATTTCGGTGGGATTATTATATATGGTCAAAATTTTGCAAAAATCAGCTGGTTTACCATGATAATCTATCAAAAAACCTTTTTCTGTGTCTACGCTATCAGATACAAATTTTATAAAAATTGGATTATGATAAATATCTAATGTTGTTGGTACATTGTCGCCAGAAAATTTGTATAATATTTGCCCATTATCATCATTACCATTGTAGATATATAAAGTATCACCAGCCAATGTAGAGAAATATCTAAATGTTAAAGTAATTCTAGCTAAAGTATCAGGAATATTTATTAGCCATGTGCAATTCATATTATTTTCATAATTAGATAAATTTGGTGCACTAGATGTTATAGAACCTTCATGACTTGTTAATACATTATTTGAGCATGAATAGTTTGTGGATACGGGATAACAATCAAAAATAGCTTGATGTCCATATTCAAAATTATATCCAGGATTTAAGTTATTAATGTAAAAAAATCCATTATAATACCCACTCCATCCCCAATTGAAATGAAAATAATCATTATCTGAATATCCATCACATATGAATGCATGCCCACTATTTTCGTTAAAAGCAGCATATTGTAGAATTATTTTCTGATCTAGTTGTTCTTTAAGCATTGTAGCCCATTCATTATCTAAATATCCATCACGATATTTAAGACTTAAGTTAGAATTATAACCAAAATTATTTTTCATTTTACTTGCAGCAGTACTTAATTGAGCTCCAGAGCCATCAGGACTATATCCCATTTTAACGGCTACACCACAATGATAAATTAATTTGGCAATCTCATAGCTAGAATCTATAATAGCACTGGGCATTTTATCATAATCATAAGTTTGTTGATTCAAATTAACTGTTAATGTACCATACCCTTGTGTATAATGAATAACAAAACCTGTAGGATTGGTGGGATATCTATAATAAAACATATTCATAGCCATAGCTGTAGCTACACATCCAGCATAAACGTGTCCACATGGTCCATCTGGATCTGCGGGGCAAAGTGCATTATAACCGCAATCCTGATTCCAGTTAGCATATAATAATGGTCCTACTTGAGTTCTAGATTTGTAGTTTTTATTAATCAAAGCATCCCATTGTGCTTTGATTTCATTTGTAGCAGATAGATTATTTAGTCTAATATTTTTGATCTGAGTTTTATATTGTGTCAAAAAAATAGTTACACCTGGGCATATGCTATCTTTATTAGAGAATGTACCTTCATCCGAATATGCCAATATAGGCACAGCAGCATCATCACCAGATATTATTACATAGGCATTATTACTTTCAAAAACATATAATTCATCAGTAATTGCTAACCATTTTGGTAAATTAGCTTCAGTAACTACAATTTTTTCTGTGCTTTTATCTATTAATTGCAAATAATATTCCGCAATTTTATAAGCAATATTTTTACTAATTGGTGCACTAAATAATTGCACTGAAAATAGTAATAACAGAGATATAAATAGTTTTCGCATAATTTTTTTTATTTAATATACAAAATTAAAAAAATTTTTTGAATTTTTATTTCAAAAATTTATAAAAAACTTAAATTTTAACATCATAATTGCCAAAACTTACATCTGACTGATATATATCATCTTTTTTTGTAAAAATATCTTGGAAGATTCTTTTATAAATACCATTTTTTCTTGAATGCTTATAATAAGAAAATTTATTTTTAGGTAGTTCCTTGATTTGTTTAGGTGATATGTAAAAATATGTATAATTAGCAATATCTATTTTATTTCTATATAATTTTTCGTCTGGAAGTTCTTTAGTAATTAATGTAATAATACCTTTATTTAAGCATTCTTGCTCGATCCATTCAATTATTTGAGAATATTTTGGTTGAATTTTTTTGATATTAAAATCTCTATAAGCTGTATTACCTAATCTACGTATTGGGCGAATTTGTAATATGTCAATGTTATAATTATCTAAATACGATTTTATATTTTTAAGATCATCTACATTATCTGGATTGATAGTAAAATTTAATCTTAACCTAACGGATGGATATGTTTTTTTTAATTCTGAAATATCACTAAGAACTTGATGTAAGTGCTCAATTTTAGCTCTAGGCATCATTGATTCATAAATTTCTTTTGAGCAACCATGCATTGAAATTATTATTTCATCAAGTCCAGCAGTAAAATATTGTTTTATTTTTTCATAATTCAACACAGAAGCATTGGTAGTGAGAGATACATAAGGCACATGATGTTTTTTTGCTTCTTGAATTATCTTTTCATTATGTGGAAATAAAGTGGGTTCTGCTGCACATCCTATCTGAACTCTGATAGCATAATTAAAAAAATTGTTTGCTATAAAATCTATATCCTCTATTTTAAATTTATCTTTATCGGGCTTAAAATCTGGATCACTGAAATAACACATTACACACCTAAAATTACAATTTAATACTGGATCTAAAAAAATATTTAGATGTCTACGACGCAGCAAATATAAAATACTAAAGCCTAATATTTTTAATCTTTCATTTTTTAATAATCTATTTATTTTCAATATTTTATAATAATCCATTAGAAAAAATATTATCAATATTATTAATTTTATTTTATTATATTTTTAGAAATTTTTAAGAATTCATTTCTTAAATGTTCTATATCAGAAATATTTTTCACGCAAAAATCTGCTTTTTCGCATTTAAAATCATTTGGCAGCTGATGGCTATCTATTTGAATAAATCTATCGTAATCAAAAATATTATTTCTAGATGTTTTGATTCTTTCATATCGTACATCCAGTGGGGCATAGATACATATAGTAATATCACATATTTTGTCTAATTCATATTCAAATAATAAAGCAGCATCAATAATAATATAATTTTTATTGCAAGTGTTTATGGTTTTATTAATTATAGATGGAAGAAATTGAGAAAATAATTGTGTTAATTTATTAAATTTATCATCATGAGAATAAATAATATCAGAAATTTCTGTAGTTTTTAATTTATCACCATCTAGAGGATCTATACCTAAAATATCAATTACATTTTGTCTAAAAATATCATGGAAATACAACGTTTTAGCAGTAGAATCTAAATCTATTACGCAACAATCTAAATCACTAAACCACCTAGCAAAAGTACTTTTACCACTTCCTATATTTCCAGTTATCCCAATAATACATTTATTCATAATTAATAAATTACTTGATAGGATAGGAGAGAGGTTGAATTTTTATAATTTTATTTTTAATTTCAGAATTTGGCTCTAGTATTATAGAATCGTTACGATTAATAATTCGAAATTGATTTTTTGAAATAGGTTCTTTGGTTGATATATTAAAAGTATAATTGTTCTGATCATAAAGAAATGAAAAGGTCGTATCATAGTATTTTACGATATCGTAGTTAACGATTACTTTATTAATAGGTTTTTTAAATTTAACTTGTTCAGGTAAATTTGATAGTGAGACTGTATCAGATTTCTTGTTTAGATTATCAATATAAAATAGCTCAGTATTTAAAACATTAATGGTGTCAGCTTCAGTTTTTTTCAATAATACTTTCACTTTAGAAGGGGACACTTTTACATTAGCTACATCGTAATTATCACTCAAATTAATTTTATAATTAGGTTGTATTTGTAAATCTTTTTCTACAATGTTTAACCTATCAAATATTAAACTATCAATATTCAAATTTACCAAATTAATATTCAAATTATTCAAATAGTCTGTATTAATTTTAGAAATGATGTTGTTTTTAGAAATGATATAAGTAATAGTGTCATCTTTTTCATTTTTTATATAATTATTAATAACAATATAAAAGGTATCTTTAAAAATTTTATTATTTAGTAAAAATAAATACCCTTCACCTCTAAAAGTGCCAGTAGTATTAGTATCTATACTTAAATTATCAGTTAAGTCAATAGAAATATTTATTGGTATGTTAATATTCTGTGGAATAGATAATCTAAAAAAAAACCAGATTACAATAGTTGCTATTATAGCAAAAAGAGCACTATTAAAATCGATTTTCATATTTTAATAAAAATAAAAGACATGATTTTTTAAAAAAATTTTAATGAACCCAACATGAAAGAAATAAATCTAATTATTCATTGGGTTCATTAAAAATATAAGTTTAACAACAATGATTAAGATTCTCTATTAGTATTAGCGTATTGTTGAATTGAAGATTTCTCAATACGCAATTTACCTTGACCTTCTGTTTCTATAATTACTGTATTACCATCAATATCAGTTATTTTGCCATGAATGCCACCGATAGTTACTATATGATCTCCTTTTTTCAGATTGTCTCTAAACTTTTGCATTTCTTTATTCCTTTTAGATTGGGGGCGTATAAAAAATAGCCAAAAGATAAGAATTAAAAGGACAATCATAATTAAAGTAGACCACATGCTACCTTGTGCATTCTGAGCGCCCGTTGGTTGAGCGTAAAGGACGATGTTTAATAAATTCATAATATATTTTTTTATGGTTTTCTTACATTGGCTTTAATAGTGAGCTGTGACATACTTGGATTAGCATTAGTAGCGACAGTAATTACTTTTACTTGTTTACCTGATCTACCACTAGAATTAAATGTTACCTCTATAGTGCCACTTTCTCCAGGTTTAAGAGGATCTTTGGGGAAATCAGTTACTGTACATCCACATGTAGTAGAAACTGTAGTAATTACTAAATCATCTTTTCCTACATTATTAAATTTGAAAGAATATGAGACTTTTTCACCTTCCATAATATCGCCAAAATCATGCTCTATAGTTTCAAATTTAATAACAGCATTAGAAGTAGATATTTTATTATTTTCTATACTAGCAGGATTATTGACAATATCTGAAGAGATATTATTATTTTTCTTACATCCAATGAAACATATTGTAAGAATAAATAAAATTAAAAAATTATATTTCATAATTATTTCAGTAATTTTTTGCAAAAATAATAGAAAATTATGAAATAATAAAAATTATTTGCATAAAATAATGTGAATGATGAGTCAATAATTAATTAAATTAGGTTTTAAAAAGTTTATTGTGGGTAAATTATTTAAAGTATACAATTGTTATTTATTAGTCCACAAATGCACACAAATGATCAAAAAGAACAAAGAAAAAATCAATACAGGAGTGGATATGGGGAAAAACTATACAATCAATTAACAACTATGATATATCTGCGAAAAAATATTCTGTTTTTCTAAAATAATATAAACCTATAACAAATAATGATAAGGAAATTATTATACTAAGGATTAATCCAAAATTATTTATAGGTGTACTAAAAAGTCCAAATCGAAATAATTCTATAATTCCTGTCATCGGATTTAAATAATATAAAGTTTGTAACCAGGGAAGTTCTATTTGATTATTAGAATAAAATACTGGAGAGATAAAAAATAATAATTGCACTAAAAATGGTATTATATATTTGACATCTCTATATTTTACGTTTAATGCGCCAAAGAATGAGCCTATACCTAAAACTAATAAAGAAACTAATATAATGCAAACTGGTAAAATATAAATTATCTGCCAATTAGGAAAAACATTATAATATATCATTACTGGAATGTAAATTAATAAAGTTATAAAAAAATCAAATAAACTAACTAAAAGTGAGCTCATAGGGAAAAATATTCTAGGGAAATAAATTTTTTTTAAAATATTTGAATTATTTACAACGCTATTAGATGTAGCAGTGATGGCATTACCAAATAGATTCCATAGCATTACACCAGAAAGAACAAAAAGTGGATATGGTATATTAATGTCTCCTAATGAGACATTAACTGCGAGATTAAATAATACAAAAACAGCAGTCATAGCTATAGGTTGCAAAAAAGCCCATAGAAAACCTAAAACGGCTTGTTTGTATTTGATTTTAATATCTTTCCACGTCAAAAAATATAATGTGTCTTTGTAATAAATTAGTTCTTTAATATCAAAAAAATGCCATTTGGATGGTGGTTTGATCTCTATTTCCATGTTTTGCCTTATCAAAAGTTTACAAAATTAACTATAAAAATTATTTATAAAGGCAAAATTATCTGTCCTGTATCTAATTCTATATCTAAATCATCACTATCATTATCTGCAGTTTCATTATTGTCATCATCGGGGAAAATATTTTTTAACCAATCTTCGTTAGGTTCTTGAATATTTGTAATTTCTACATTTTTAATTTTGCTATTACTAATTTTTTTGCCTTTTGCTTTCAAAGAATTAATGGGAAATTGTTGATCGAGTTTAAGAATCTCCTTGGATTTATTGCTGTAGTTTATTTGTATGTCGCAGAGCCACTCTTTAGTAAAGAATAAAATTTCACAATTATTATCTTCTGGTAAAAAATAAATATTTCTATCTATGGTGAAATCTGGGATGAAACGTTTAATATGTTGAGATTTTTGGTCAATATTACGATAAATGACTGTATATAAAGATTGAATAGAAAATTTTTTGATAATTAAATAATTAGAATCGATGAATAAGCTCTCATTAGGTTTGGATATGCGATAATAACCATTTTTGTATATAATTATTAAATAATCATCATCAAGAAATTCTCCTAAGTCTCTACCTTTTCCTTCTTTATTAATACGAAGAGTTTCATCATCAAAATAGTAAGAAATACCTTTTAATGTTTGAATGCCTTGCTGCTTGACAGAAATATGTCTAATTAATTTTCTAGTAACTAAATAGCCAACAGTAGAACGATTTTTAATAGGGATATCTTTGAAATTAAAATCAATAGTTAAATTTTTCATTCTTGGTCGTGGCACTAGATGTATAGTTAAAATTTCTGCTTCTCCATTTTGATTTGCTTTGAAATAAAGAACTTTAGAGTTTGGAGTACCACGAGTATAGAAGTATTCTTTATCTCTAATGATACTTTTCACAAAAAATCTTTTGGCATACACTCCACCACTACTACCATCTCTATACAAAACATTATAGGTAGTTCTAGAGTCATTAGGATCATAGATAGCTACGTGAATTATATTTTCACCTACAAAGACTTTGTCATCTACTTTAATAACTTTAAAAGTGCCATCATCTTTGAAAACAATTAAATTACTCAGAGTAGAACAGTCGAAAAGATATTCATCTTTTTTAAGGCTAGTACCTACGAAGCCTTCAGCACGATTGACATAAATTTTTTGATTAGGTGCAGCTACTTTATCTTTTTCTATACTACCAAAAGTTCTAATCTCAGTGCGGCGTGTAAAATTTTTTCCGTAAGTATTTTTCAAATATTTAAAATGTTCTATAGAGTATTGAATAAGGTTGTTAAGATTTGCATTTACAACGTCGAGTTGTTTTTGTAGTTTAATCATTATCTCATCAGCTTTAAAAGCATCATATTTAGAAATACGTTTGATTTTAATTTCAGTTAATTTAATAATGTCATCACGGGTGATTGGACGATAAAATTGATTTTTAAAAGGCTCTAATCCTTTATCAATAGTATTTATAACATCTTCCCATGTTTCACACTCTTCTATATCCTGGTAGATATGATTTTCAATAAATATTTTTTCTAAACTAGCAAAGAGTAATTTTTCTAATAATTCTTGCCTTTCGACTTCTAAACTTTCTTTTATAAAGCTAACAATATTATCAGTAGTTTCCTTTAAAAGTTCGCTAATAGATAAAAAGACAGGTGTGTTATCATCTATTACCACACAATTAGTAGAGATTTTGATCTCACACTTAGTGAAAGCATATAATGCATCAATAGTCTGGTCTGGAGTAACGTCTGGTGATAATATCAGAGTTATCTCGACCTCAGAAGCAGTATTATCTTCTATTTTTTTAATTTTTAAATGGCCTCTATTAGTAGCATCTACTATAGAATCTATAAGCTGGCCTGTAGTAACTCCGTAGGGAATTTCACGAATTACAATAGTTTTATTATCAAGTATTTCTAATCTAGCACGAGAAATAATTTGTCCTTTTTTTTGACCATCATTATAGTTAGTAACGTCTATCAAGCCTCCAGAAGGGAAATCTGGGTATAAAGTAAAAGATTCACCTTTTAAATAAGAAATACAAGCATCCAAAACTTCATTGAAATTATGAGGTAATATGCGAACTTGTAAACTAACTGCTATACCTTCTATACCTTGTATTAATAATAAAGGGAACTTGATGGGTAAATAAATAGGTTCTTTATTTCTGCCATCATAAGAAATTTTCCAAGGAGTAATTTTAGGATTAAAAGCAGTCTCTAGTGCCAATTTAGACAATCTAGCCTCTATATATCGTGGAGCAGCAGCAGTATCACCAGTCAAAATATTTCCCCAATTACCCTGTGTATCTATCAATAATTCCTTTTGACCTAATTGTACAAGTGCATCACCTATACTGGCATCGCCATGAGGATGATATTTCATAGTATTTCCAATGATATTGGCTACTTTATTATATCTACCATCCTCTAGCTCATACATAGAGTGCAAAATACGACGTTGTACAGGTTTTAGTCCATCACGTATGTGTGGTATTGCTCTTTCTAAAATCACATAACTGGCATAATCTAAATACCAGTTTTCATACATTCCAGAAATAGTTTTTAGTGGTGTCTTTGATTTTGTTTCTTCTTGTTTTTTATCTAATTCTTCACCTTCCATAGTAAGTGCAAAATTAGTTTAATTATTGCTTATAACAAAGAAATGTATTTAAAAATATTTTAAAATAATGTTCAAATTATAAAATTATAATTCGATAAAAATTGATTCTTTTAAGCTTTTTTCTTTATTGCATTCCAAAAAATTAAAGGAATTTTATTTTGTAGAGCTGCTAGATAATCTTCATATAGACAAGGAATGAGAGTATGACGTTGTATATGAGTAGTATTTTTTATGGGTAGCTCTATCCACCATCTATCTGAGCGAGTACTTCTGTAAAAAATTAATTCATTTACAGGAGAATCCATGATAACAGTATATTTGAGCATTTGCGTTTTGGGAGTAAAAGGATAATCTTTTACTCGTAGAGAAACACCTTCTGCTATATACCATAAAGCCTGAGCAATAAGCTGCATAGTTTGATCTTCTAAATCCTTGTCTGGATTGTAATTATAAAAAGTAAAAACTGATGATTTATCAGACATACCAGCATAATATGATAATTGACAAAGTTCCTCAGCATACAATCCATTAGGAAGTGCAAGCATAGTAGCAGGAGCCTCAGATTTTTTCATAACATTCATGTCTATGCAAATAATATCAGAATTTCTAATATATGGTTCTGCAGATTTTATATTTTCGCGAATATCACCTAATCTCAATAAATCAAAAAAATTATTTTCAACCCATTGTAGTGCATCACCATCTGTCAGATAGCTTTGATATCCGATGAAAGTTGCAGTGTTTAAAAGTAAATTATTCCTAAAAATATAATCATGCCAAGGTAATAAATCTTTAGATTTTTCCCATAAATTCTCATTATTTATATCTATAAATGGTAAAATAAAAGCTAAATTATAATAACGTTTTATATGCTCATAAGCTTTATGAATTGCTAAAATAACAGATCTATCATCGCTAATAATAATCGGTACTATGCCTGTAGTTATTAAATCTGATAATACATATGCTAATCCATCAATGCTATCTTTAGCATTTACACTATTAATGAAAGAGCCACAATCTAATATTTGAACTTTATCTATATTGCTATATGAATATAAATAAGATCTGAGCTTTATTAAACTTGTAATAAATTTTTCTCTGTCATTATTGATAGAAAAATTGATAAGAGCTATAGTATTGATATCTGAAGGAATATTTTCATTTTTTTGTAAATTTATAACGTTACTATATAATTGAGAATTTTTGTAAATACTATGATTTAATGAAAAAGAATCGAAAAAATTTGATATTTCTTTCATTTTTTTGACTTTTTAGCTTTGTGTTTTTCTATTAGCTCTTTGACGTCATTTTCTGAGATATTATCTATAGATACATCTTTAGGAATAGGCACATTACCATCTTCAGTTTTAATGTAAGGACCATAACGTCCTACAAAAATTTGTATCAATGGTTTTTCTGAAATAGTTTTAATAAGACCATTGGGTTGAGAAATTATTTTAATAGCTTCATCTAATGTAAAATCAGCCAGAGGTTTATCTAGATTTTTGATAGAATAAAATTTATTTTTATACAAAACATAAGGGCCATAGCGGCCGACATTTACTATGACTTTATCACCTTCATATTCACCAAGTTCTTTAGGCAATTCCAAATATTTCAAAGCTTCTTCTAAAGTTATTTCATTAAAATCTACTTTTTGTTTTTTGCTAATAGAGACATAAATAGGCTTTTCATTGTCAGTATAATCGCCTAATTGTAAAGCCATGCCATATTTAGTGTAAGTAATATAAACATTTTTATTTGTTTTAGGATCTACACCTAATAGTTTAGAGATATGTTGCTTATCCGAAGTTTGTGTAACATCTTCAACCTTTGGATGAAAATTTTTATAAAAATCAGCAAGCATTTTTTGCCACTGTTCATCACCAGCAGCTATTTTATCGAAACGTTCTTCTATCTCTGCTGTAAAGTTATAATCCATAATATCTGCGAAATATTTAATAAGAAAATCAGTTACTACCCTACCTAATTCAGTAGAGATCAATTTTTGCTTTTCACCGCCGAATTTTTCTTTTTTTTCAGTAATTTTAATTTTTTTAGAATTATCTAAAGTGAAAATTTTAATATTTCTTTCCTGAGCAGGAATAGTTTTTTTCTCTACATAATCTCTTTGCTGAATAGTAGTAATAATGGTAGCATAAGTAGAAGGACGCCCTATACCTAACTCTTCTAATTTTTTAACAAGAGCAGCTTCATTATAATGATATGGTGGATTAGTGAAACTTTGCTTGGCTGATATTTCTTTATAGTTTAATTGATCACCAACTTTAAAGAGAGAGATATCGATTTTAGAAGCAGCTTGAGTATCTTCATCATCTTCTACATTATCTTTTTCTTGATAAATTTTCAGATAACCATCAAAAGTAAGAGTTTCACTTTTAGCTAAAAATAGATATTTATTGACATTAGAAGCTATGGTGATAGTAGCACGGATAAATTCTGCCTCTGCCATTTGCGAAGCAATAGTTCGACGCCATATAAGTTCATAAAGTCTTTTGATTTGTCCAGAAGCATCAATAGTAGGTTTAGATAAATCAGTTGGACGAATAGCTTCATGGGCTTCTTGAGCTCCTTTAGATTTAGTTTTATATTGTCTTCTTTTATAATATTTCTCTCCATAGTTAGAATTGATGAATTCTTTAGCAGCATTAAGAGCAAAATTACTAAGAGTTACACTATCAGTTCTCATATAGGTAATGAGACCAGACTCATATAACTCCTGAGCTAAACGCATAGTTTGTGAAACTGAGAGACCTATTTGCTTAGCTGCTTCCTGCTGTAGAGTAGAAGTGATAAATGGAGGAGGAGGAGTACGCTTAGCTGGACGCTGCTCTATATCTGAGATAGTAAAGATAGCATTTTTAGATTGTTCTAAAAAGTCTAAAGCTTCTTTTTCCTTTTTAAATTGATGATTTAGCTCAGCAGACAATAAAATATCTGGCTTGTCTATCAAATTAAATTTACCAGATACTTTATATGATTCATCAGAAACGAATCCTTCTATTTCTCTATCTCTTTCTACTATTAATCTCAAGCCCACAGATTGCACTCTACCAGCAGATAAATTTTTTGCAATTTTTTTCCAAAGTATAGGAGATAATTCATAACCAACTAAACGATCTAAAATACGACGAGCCTGCTGTGCATTAACTAGATTGTAGTCAATGTTTCTAGGATTTTTAATAGCTTCTTCAATAGCAGACTTAGTAATTTCATGAAAAGTAATTCGTCTTAGCTTCTTCTCAGGAATTTCTAAAGTCTCAGCAAGATGCCAACTGATGGCTTCTCCTTCTCTATCTTCATCAGTAGCTAACCAAACAATTTCACTTTGTTTACTTGCAGCACTTAGTTGATTAATAACCTTTTCTTTACCTTTAATAACAATATATTTAGGCTCGAAATCTTTATCTACATTAACTCCAAGCTCGCCCTTAGGTAAATCTCTAATATGACCAAAACTAGATAATACAGTAAAATCATTACCTAAATATTTTTCAATAGTTTTAGCTTTAGCAGGTGATTCAACAATTACTAAATTATTTCCTTTGAGAGTATACTCAGATTGATTTTTTGATTTGTTATTACCAGTAGATTTATTACTGCTTTGTTTTTTTTCACTACTTTTTTTAGCCACAATTGTAAATTTAATTGTTAATGCAAAAGTAAATAAAAAATCAAAAAGTATAAAAATATGTAAAAAATGTTAATAAGAGGTTGGGGATAAGAATAAGGAGAAGTGGGGTAGGGGAATGGGTATGGTAATATTTTCATGTTATTAAAAATCAAGTTTTTTGTATAATAAAAATTCATATATTTGCAAAAAAATTATTTTTATGGATAAAATATTTGAAAACCCTACTAAAATATTTACCCTTACTAAGGAAGGTACACGCGAGTTTTACGACAATCTTTATGATCAAATGATCGAAGAAGGCAAAGATGTCGTAGATTATCAAGAGATCAAAGCTATGTCTACTGGTGTACTTTGTCCAGATTGCAATAGCAGCCATGTAATTAAAAACGGTTTGCAAAGTGGAGTTCAAAATTACCGTTGCAAAAACTGTGGAAGACAATTTAGAGTTACCACTGGCACTTTTATGTATGGGGTTCATGAAAAGGGCAAAATGCTCGAATATATCAAATGTATGAGTGCAGGAATGAGCTTGAGAGAATGTGCAAGAATTGTGAATATTAGCCTCACAACGAGTTTCTTTTGGCGACATAGAATTCTCTGTGCTTTGCAATCTTTTGAAGACAATATTAATTTCTTTGGAATAGTAGAATTAGAGGAGCTTCTAATGAATTATTCTGAAAAAGGTAAAAAGAGACGAGACAAGAAAGAATTAAAAAAGCTAACGAAAAAGAAGCCAGAGAAAGTAGCAATAATAGCTGCCACAGATAGAAGTGGAAATATTTTGTTCAAAAAATTAGAAGATAAACGAGTTCAGGCTGAACACATATCAGATTTTCTAAAATATAGGATATCTGAGAATTCAGTGGTATGCGGCAGCGATAAAAAAGCTTTCAAAACAGTTAATGCTGAGCACATCAAACACAAAGAGATATCTTCTAAGAAAAAGAAGAAAGATGGTATATACAGTGTATCAACTATTCATAAGAAGATAACAGATTTTGTTGGCTGGATATATTATAAGTTTCGAGGAGTGGCGACAAAGTATTTGACAAACTACATAATGTGGTTTGTAGTGAGAGGTAAGTATTTGGCGGAGAAGATTATAGAAGATACAGGGAGGTTGCTGAATTTGGCGGCGTCGGATAGGCGGGCATGGGAGCGGTACAGTGCTTTGATGTCAAAAACATATTTAATCTATAACATTTAAATATTTTATTTCAATTCCTTATTTATAAAATTTTGAAAAAATTTTATAAACCCTAATATTCTCTTATTTATATTTTTATTCAAATGTAAATGTATCAAAAACTTCTTGATATGCTGATAAAAGTGATGACTTCGATATGAAACCAACATATTTACCATGATCTACCACTGGAATATTCCATATATTTTGCATTCTTACTTTTTCTACTATAGAGTCTAGAGATTCATTTATATCAATTACAATTTCTGGTTCTTTCATCAATTCAGAAATACTAATTTTATCGTAGTCTTGTTTGTCAAAAATGATATTTTTAATATCTTTGAAATATATTAATCCTACTAAGTTATTATCATCATTCAAAACTGGAAAGACATTTCTATTGCATATTTTAATAGCTTCTATGAGGTCTGATAATTTTTGATTAATATTTAATGTTACAAATTCTGTTTCGATTAAATCATTTTTATCTAAAAGAGTAAAAACATTTTTTTCTTTATCATGTGTCAATAATTCTCCGCTTTCGGCTAGAGATTTGGTGTATATAGAATATGGTTCTACTAATCTAGTTGTTGCGTAGGAAATAGTAGCAGTTATTATAAGAGGTATAAATAGATTATATCCTCCAGTGAGTTCAGCTATTAAAAATATCGCAGCAAGAGGTGTTTGTATTACGCCTGCCATTACACCAGCCATACCTACAAGAGTGAAATTACTTACATTTAAGCTCGTATTAAAGAGAATATTCATTAAAATGGCGAATGCTGTTCCGCCTACTGCACCAGTAAATAATGCTGGAGCAAAAACACCACCTACTCCTCCTGCTCCTGTTGTCAAAGCTGTTGCTATTACTTTCATGAAAAATAAAATAATTAATAAAATCAAAAAACCAATTTCAGAGTTGAAATATGGATAAATAATAGAGTTAGAAAACAATTGCTCTATATTACCGCTAAGAATTATTTCCATATTATTATATCCTTCGCCATAGAGAGGAGGGAATAAATATATTAATAATCCTAATAGTCCTCCACCAATTAATATTCTTAAGGTTTTTTTCTTGATTTTTACTAATGATTTCTCTATAAAAGAATAAGTACGTAAAAAGTATACTGAAAGTAGGCCAACGAAGATACCTAGTAAGATAAAAAATAATGTATTTGAATAGTTGTAATTAGTAAAAACAGCAAAATAAAATTCTGCTTTTTGTCCAAGAAAAAATGTGGCTACTATAGTGCCTGTAACGCAGCTAAGTAGCACTGGTATTAGAAATCCTGCACTTAAATCTATTGCTAATACTTCTATAGAAAATATTAACCCAGCAATAGGTGCTTTAAAAATTGCAGCTATTGCTGATGACATACCTGCGCAGATAAAAAGTAGTTTGTATTTATGGGGATAATCAAAAAATTTTGCTGTATTTGAGCCAATAGCTGCACCAGTAGTAACTATTGGTCCTTCCATACCAATGGATCCTCCAAAAGAAGCTGTTATTACGCAAGCTACTATATTAGAATATATATTGTGTGGGCGAATGTCTCCTTTATTTTTACTTACAGCTTTTAACACTCGGGTAACTCCGTGATCTAGTTTTTCTTTTATAATTTTATTAGTAAAAATCACTGTCAATACAATACCAATAATTGGTAAAAAGAAATATAATAAGGACAAATGCCCCGTTTGAGTTAAACTATGTACCCATGCCGTAAGATTATATACTCCATTTTTTAATAAAACTGCTGCTAATCCAGAGATTGCTCCAATTATAATCGCAGGTATTATAGCTTGTTTGATTAGAGCTTTATATCCTATTCTAACCCATTTAAATTGTGCCCAGTCAAATTTATGTTTTTTAATATTCTTAAACATAGTTGATTTTTCAAGTTCAAAAATAATAAAAATAATTTTATATTAAACTATTCATTGTTATTCAAATTTTGTTTCTATTAATTTAACATTTATAATAATTGCGATAATATTATGTTTTATTAAATATTTTTATTGACAATTTATGTAATTTAATATATAAAGTAAATTAATATTTTTGTATTTTTGTAAATAAATATTTTTTATGAAAATACTTCCACTTTGCATATTTATTTTTCTCACTGCTTGTTCATCATATAAAATTTATCAAAACGTTGATGATTTTGAAGATTATAATTTTGTAGAAATTAATTTACCTCAAAATTCGTTAACGATAAATATTGATGTTTACAAGGTAGATTCTATCCCTGGAATATATTCTGAATTTACAAATGAATTTTTTGGCAATATACCTATTATTTCTCATAAATCATCGCGTTTTTTTATCAATAATCTTGATATATCCAATGAGTTAGTACCAGATACTAGTGCTACTTTTTTCATGAAATTTTCTAATGCTGCAAGTAGAAACAATATTAAATTTCATTTTTTGGATAATGGTTTACTGAATATTAATGATGATAATTCATGTTATGAAAAAGAAATTATTAATAAAACAATACTAAATACTAATATAGATGATACATCATCCGATTTATTTAAGTTTTTTATAACTGATCAATATATAGAAAAAACTGATACTATAAATCAATTAATTACTATTGATTCTATTAAACGTATTAAAACTTTATATGAAACTAAATTGGTTCCCAAATCTGATTATGACATAGCTAAAGATCTTGCCGATGATATTTATTTATTAAAAGGATATTATTATGATTTAATAGGTGGTATACCAGAGATAGCTTATGATGATGCTACATTTAATAAAATGATTAATGAAATTAAAAATTTATATAAATTTTATCTATCATATTTTATTGGAAATGTGTCAAAAACTAATTATCATTATTCGATAAATGTTTTACCTAATAAAAATGATGAAGAAAACATTTTTTTGTTCTCTTTTGATTCATTTACAGGTTTTTCTTCTGAGATATCTGATAAAGTTGATAATAATTATTATTTAAAAATTACTCCATTAAATAAAAATCCTAAAATTGAAAATTATAAAATTTCTCAACGTACTTTGCCTGCTCGCAAAGCTATGCCCTGTCAAATAACTATTACAAATGCTTCGGGTAAAAATATAATTTATGAAGATACTCTAAAAATATTGCAAAAAGGATATATTTATTATTTACCCAAAAATGTTAAAAAAGTAGTATTTTCTAATAAAGATGGTGAACTCAAGTATGTCGAATTTTAATTAATAAGTAATCAAATTATAAATTTTCAAAATATGAAACTAAAATTATTTGTTTGCAATCCTTTCACGGTAAATAATTATATCATTAGTAATGAAAACAATGATGCTTTATTGATAGATGCAGGATATTATTCTGATGAAGAGTGGGAAACATTGCAAAATTATTTAACTATAGAGCATTTGAATGTAAAAGCTTGTTTAATCACGCATCCTCATATAGATCATGCGATAGGTATAAGTAATTTGTATCAAAAATACAATATTGAAATTCTGATGTCTGAGGCTGGATATCAGCTCTATGAGAGCATAGTGGATGTAGCAGATCAATTTGGTATGGAACAAGTAGAGATACTTGCTAAAGATAAAATAAAATTTATCAATGAAGGAAATATTAAAATCGGAGATTTTGATATTTTAGTTTATGAAACGCCAGGACATGCTGATGGGTCTTTATGTTATTATTTTTCTGATGAAAAAATAATATTTACAGGTGATGTATTATTTTATGAAAGTGTAGGCAGAACAGATTTCATAACAGGAGATTGGGATGCATTAGTAAATAGTATTAAAAATAAACTTTATAAATTACCTGATGAGGTGAAAGTATATCCTGGGCATGGTAATCCTACTAGCATCGGACATGAGAAGTCTAACAATCCTTTTGTAAAAATAAATTAAGTGTATTGCTTGTTTTATTGCAAATTATTACCCACCTACAGGATTAAATCTATTCGAGAATAAATGCTTATCTCAATTATTTTTTAAAATTATTTTTTTCTATATCTTTAATGATTTCGTGTATAATATCAATAGTATTTATTCCCTCTGCTTCTGCTCTATAGTTAAGGACTAATCTATGTCTAAAAACACTATCAGCCACAGCTTTCACATCTTCATTATCTGGTGCAAATTTACCACTAAGTAATGCATGACATTTAGCACCTAAAATCATAAATTGACTAGATCTAGGACCACCGCCCCAAGCAACATATTCTTTTGCCATTGGATGAGAATCTGAATATACAGGACGAGTTTTTGCTGTTATCTGCACTGCAAATTCATAAACATGATCTGGGACATTAATTTTTCTTACTAATTTTTGATATTCTAGCAGAGTTTCTTTATCAATAATATTATTCACAGTAGGCATATCCACGAAAGTTGTCCTTTTCACAATTTCTATCTCCTCATTAATAGTTGGATAATCTAGCCAAATAGAAAACATGAATCTATCTAGTTGAGCTTCTGGCAAAGGATATGTACCTTCTTGTTCAATAGGATTCTGAGTAGCTAATACAAAAAAAGGACGATCTAATTCGAAAGTATTACCAGCAATAGATACTGATCTCTCTTGCATAGCTTCTAAAAGTGCAGATTGTGTTTTAGGTGGTGTTCTATTGATTTCATCTGCTAAAATAATATTTGCAAAAATTGGTCCTTTAATAAAATGAAAATTTTTATGCTCATCAAGGATTTCTGTACCTAGAATGTCTGAAGGCATCAAATCTGGTGTAAATTGTATCCTATTAAAAGATAATCCTAAAATTTGTGAAATTGTCGTTATCAAAAGTGTTTTGGCTAGTCCAGGTACACCTATTAATAAAGCATGGTTTTGTGTGAATAGGGAAATCAAAAGTTTATCTATCACATCTTCTTGGCCTACAATCACTTTGGCAGTTTCATGTTTTAAATTCTCGTAAAATTCTACTAAACTTTTAGCAGCTTCAGTATCACTATTAAATTTCATAAGTTAATGTTTTTTTATCCATGGATATTTAAAATCGCAGCCTTGATAATCTTCATCTATTTTCACATAAACTTCTTGCAATCTCTCATTTGCCCATTTAGCTAAAGCTTGATTTTTTTTCTCTTCTAGTGCTTTTAGTTGTATCAAGTAATAATCTGTTTTCAGAGAAGCTTTGTGAGGTGGTACATAATTTTTCAACCATAATATTCTGTATGTAGGCGTGCCATCGTTTTCCATATATAGAAAAGGTTTTGAAAATTTTGAATTTTTCATTGTATCTAATATAGGTAAATATTTGGGGTCGATATCATTACTTGTTAGGGTAAAGCCTCCATTAGCTGATAAAATCATTCCGCCTTGTGTTAAATCTCCTTCGAGCTTAGAGAATTTTTTTGATGCATCAGCAAAATTTATTTCATTTTTAATTAATAAATTATAAATACTGTCTGCTTTTTGTTTAGCTATCTGAATAGCATTATTTGATGGTTGTTTGCGCACTAATATATGTCTCACATTTACTTGCTCACCTTTTCTATCAATTAATTGCAGAATATGGTAACCATATGAAGTTTCGATAATTGGAGACACTTCACCTGGTTTTGTTAGAGAAAAAGCAGCATTTTCAAATGTAGGCTCCATAACTCCTTTAGTAAAATAGCCTGTCTCGCCACCATTTTTGGCTGTAGCAGGATCTTCGCTATATAGCCTAGCCATCACCTCGAAATCAGATACATTAGTAATTCTTTTTTTTATATCTTGTAATTTTGAAATTAACATAATGTTTTCTTCTTGAGTAAGAGAAGGTGTTATAGCTATGACACCTATTTCCCATTGTGCGGGGATGATAGGTATAGAATCTGATGGCATTTTTTTATAATATTTTTCCACTTCACTAGGCGTCACTGTAACATTAGATAAGAGTTTATCGTGCATAGTAGTTATTAGTAATTGATCTTTTAGTGGTTCACGAAGTTCTTCTTTGAGTTCTAGAATACTTTTTTTATAATATTTTTCTAATTCTTGAACATTTCCAAACATCGAGGTGAAATATCTAATCCTTCTATCTAACTCATTATTTATTTGGTCATCAGAGACTTCCACAGAATCTATCTCTGCTTGCATCAGAAGAAGTTTCTGCAAAAGCATATCTTCTAATATTTCGCATTGTATTTCGTCAGTTTTTATAGTATTATCTAGAGTACCAGATATCAATAATTGTTGTATTTGCATATCTACCTCACTTTTTAATATAATCTTATTGCCTACAATAGCTATAATCTTATCTATGATTTGAGGTGGTGTACTCTGACAAAGCAGAATAGATGAAAAGAAAAATATAAAAAATGTAAGTAAAAATATTTTTCTCATTATTAATTTTTATATAAAGATTTTAGAACTTCCTCATTCACTTGCCAATGGTATCTATTTCTCAGTTCATTTATCCATTGTTTTTCTAAATACGTCTGATATTCAGATATTACTAAGCCTCTTACTTCATCTAAGCTTTTAGGTTGTGGTGCAATGATATCTTGTAACCAATATATTTCGTAAGAATTATTATTTCCTTTTGAGAATATTGCATTTACATTTTTTTCTAAACCAATATCAGCTAATTTTTCAGTTTCTATGACCATAGAATCATAACTTACTACATTATTTTTTTTGTTAATTTTAGATAAAATTAAGTTTGGATTATATTGAGAATTTTTAATATTTTTTTGTAAATTTTTTTGAACTTTTTGAGAAATTTTAGCATCATTAGTTTTGAAAATGCCGATTTTAGCTTTTTCATCAGTTAAATATTTATTTTTTATAGTTTCATAATATGCTTTTAAGCCAGCAGTATCCTTCATAGCTTTACTCCATATATTTTGATCCATTAGATTAAAAATTAAAATTCCTTCTTTATAATCATTAATTTGTGCAGCAAATTTAGGATTCTTATTTTCTAAATTTTCTTTTTCTATTTCTAATATTTTATCATTTAGGAAATTATCAAACATTTTATTAACAAATATTTGAATATCATCAGTATTGGTAAATAAGCTTTGATTTTTCTTGATATAATTAGCGAAATCTTTAATATAAATAGAATTATCATCGATTTTAACTAAAATATTGTCTAAATTGGGGATTTGAGATTCATTAAAAGAGCGTTTTAAAAGAGAATCTTTATTAATAGATTTAGCAATATTTACGAGCAATTTTTTATCATATTGAATTTTATAAACCTGTTTTAGGCTATCAGCTATTTTTTTCTGAGCTAATAGATATCGAGGGTCTTTATATAATTTTGTTAATAATTCTTGTTTCACAGCAGCAAATTCAGGTGGAGATTGCTTATCTATCAATTTAATAATATGCAAGCCATAGAAAGTTTCTACAGGAGGAATATAATCACCAGGTTTATGATTGTAAATAGGTTGTACAAAAGAAGGTACTAACCTAAAAGGAGTGAGCCAAGGCAATTCACCACCTTTATTAGCAGAACCTTTATCATCACTATGTAGATTTGCTAACTCAGCAAAGTCTGCACCATTCAAAATTTCTTTATAAATGCTATCAGATTTAGCTTTAATAGATTCTTTATCTTGAGCAGTTGCATTAGGAGGATACATTAATAGAATATGAGCAATTTTAAATCTATATATAGCTGGATGCTTTTCAGTCAATTTGATAATATGATAACCTACTGGAGTTCTTACTGGGAGAGATATTTCACCTACATTTAAATTGTAAGCAGCAGTTTCAAATTCATACAACATGTTAAAAACATTAAAATATCCTAAATCACCGCCATTACCAGATATCAATCTACCATCAGGTGTATTTTGATCTCTAGCACTATTATCATCACTCATTTCAATAGCTAATTTAGCAAAATCAGTACCATTGAGTAATTTTTTTCTTATTTCTAAAGCTTTATTATAAGCTTTTAGAGTATCTTTAGGATTAGCATAGGGAGAGAGTTTAACCAAAATATGACTTACTCTCACATCATTTTGCATTCTAGTATAAGCTTCATTTAAAAGTTTATCTACAGTATTTTTATCAATTAAATAAGATTGAGCTAACTGGTCTCTGTATTTTTGAAATTCATTGATGAAATTTTTTTGCGTATCTAATCTTAAACGTTGAATTTCCATTAATTTGAGTTTGTAATTAATAAACAAATCCAGATATTCATCGATACTAGCTTTAGAGTAGTCTACATTTTTGTTATTTTTAGTATAAATATCTAAAAATTCTGAAACGGGAACATTTTGATTTTCGATCACTAATAATGTTTTATCATTTTGTCCAAATAATGTTAAGGACAATAAAACTGATAAAATTGCAATACTTAAATATTTTTTCATAATATAATAATTTTTTAATTACCTAGAATAATTAGGGGCTTCTCTGATGATAGTAACGTCATGAGGGTGTGACTCGGTAATGCCAGCATTAGAGATATGAATAAATTTAGCTTGTCTAAGATTTTTAATAGTTTTGGCGCCGCAGTAGCCCATGCCTGATCTCAGTCCACCAATCATTTGGTAGACAACTTCTGATAGATTGCCTTTATATGGGACTCTACCAACGATACCTTCTGGGACCAGTTTTTTAATATCTTCTTCCATATCTTGAAAGTATCTATCTTTGGAGCCTTGCTGCATAGCTTCTATACTTCCCATACCTCTATAAACTTTATATTTACGACCTTCTAAAATAATAGTTTCACCTGGTGCCTCATCTACACCAGCAAAGAGACTACCTATCATCACACTGCTGGCACCTGCGGCTAAAGCTTTAACTATATCACCAGTATATCTAATGCCACCATCAGCAATAATAGGAATTCCTTTATCTTTCAAAACTGAAGCTACAAACATAATAGCTGATAATTGAGGGACACCTACACCTGCGATTACCCTAGTAGTACAAATAGAACCTGGTCCAATACCTACTTTCACACCATCAGCACCAGCATCTGCTAATGCTTGTGCGCCATCAGCAGTAGCTATATTACCAGCTATTAATTGAATATTTTTAAAAGTAGATTTGATTTTTTTAATAGTTTCCAAGACCTTAGCCGATTGTCCATGAGCAGTATCTACTACGATAGCATCAGCATTAACAGATAACAAGGCTTCCACTCTTTCTAAAGTATTAGTAGTTATCCCTACAGCAGCAGCTACACGTAATCTACCTAAATCATCTTTACAAGAATTAGGTCTCTCGCGTAGTTTCATAATATCCTTATAAGTGATCAAGCCTATTAAAACTCCATTTTTATCTATAACAGGCAATTTTTCGATTTTATATTTTTGCAAAATTGCCTCAGCAGTATTAAAATCAGTAAATTCATTAACAGTAATTAAATTGTCTTTAGTCATAACTTCAAAGATAGGTTTAGAATAGTTGTTTTCGAAGCGTAAATCTCTATTAGTTACTATACCAATTAATTTACGATTAGCATCAACGACAGGAATGCCACCTATGTGATTTTCAGACATTATTTTCAATGCATCACCTACAGTATTATTGGCAAAAATAGTTATAGGATCTATAATCATGCCGTTTTCAGCACGTTTTACCTTTTTCACTTCGAGAGCTTGATCCTCAATAGATAAATTTTTGTGTATAACACCAATGCCACCCTCCTGAGCCATAGCAATAGCCATTTTAGCTTCGGTAACAGTATCCATTGCAGCTGACAGTAAAGGAATATTTAACTTTATATCTCTTGTCAAATAAGTGCTAGTATCGACCTCTCGAGGTAAAACCTCACTATATGCAGGCACTAGCAAAACATCATCAAAAGTTATCCCTTCATCTAATATTTTATTTTCATTCATAACTAATAAATTTATGCAAAAATACAATGAAAAATCAAAATGAAAATTCAAAAATTAATCTAAAATCGAACATTTAATATTTTTTTGAGAATAAACTCAATTGTTTGAAAAATTAGTATAAAAATGTAAAAATTAAATAAAACCAGAGATATTAAATGGAAAGAAGAGAGGAGAAATAAAAGGAGAAGGGGAGATATAGGGTGAGGGGGTGAAATAACAAATTTTTGATATACTTTACAGTATGTTAATAATATCTTTGACTAACTATCTCTCTATACTTGTCCCACGCCCATCTGTCGTGCGAGGACAAGTTTAGCAGTCTCCCAATGTCTGGATCTATCAATTCTTTTAAGTACTTATTCACTATCACAAACCACATTAAGTAGCTTTGCAAGTACTTCGTAGCTACTCCGTGAAATCTACTCAACCACGTCTTGAAATCATTTATTTTGCTCTCAACTATCTTGACACTATATAGACAACGCTTTACTTGTTTTTTGTTGCCGATTGCGAAGTATTTTCCTGTCAAGATATGTTGACTTTAGTGCGGGTTATAATCCTTCACATTCCCTCTAACTCGGCAATAAAATATACCACATGTTATATGTTGTCAATAATCTAAAAATTAATAGATTTCAATTCAATTACAACGAATGAACTGTCTGGTTTGTAGTATGTCAAATTAACAAAACCTAATTCTTCATTAAATAAATATTTACATTTAAACTGTCCTAATTCTTCTATATAATTAGTATTCTCACCTTCTAAAATCCAACATCTATAATTTTTATTTGCAAAATTATAGATGGTTGTATCAACTGCGTGTAAATATCGAGTAATTATTTTACCTTCAAGTATACCATCTTTGTAATCTTTATATTTTATTACATGCAATTCTCCTCTACTTTCATAGGTTAAATATCCTGGATTACCTGATGCAGGAAAAGGTAATATTTCTGTAAAACTTAAAAATAATTTTCTTGGCGGATGAATACTTATTTGGTTATTTTCCTCATCAGCAGCTGAAATTTCTGATTCTATTACTTTACCATTTCTTTTATAATCCCAAATAATTGTTGTTTGATTAAAAAAATTCTTCTTCCCACTGCTATCTACTTTTAAAATCAGTGTTAAACTGTCATTGACATTACCTAATTTGTCATAATCAACTGCTGAATAAGTCCATTCTCTACCAGCTTTGAGAATTTTATTGTCAGAAGGACTTTTACAGGCAGAAAATAAAAAAAATGAAACTATAAAAAAAAATTGAAGATAATTAACAACCTTTTTCATTTAAAATTTCTATTTTTTTATAATTACGTGCTGTTATTTGAATTTCTTTGATTTTATCAATGTTGTCTTCACTACCTTTTGGATAGTATAGTTTTGAATAAAGTAAAAGTTCATCAGCTTCAAATTCGATATCTTTGCCTGTTTGAAAAGTAGTTGATTCTTTTGGATTCCACGAAATTTTTCGTGTGACTGTAGTATTTCCTTCACTATCAGTGGTTGATATGTATTCATAGTCAACCCTTTCTATAATATATACGGCAGCAGCTATAATTGGCCACCAGGGAACACAAACAAAGTCATTTCTCGGAGTTAAATATTCTCCAATAAATATAATTTCACCTTTGTTTTTGCCAACTAATAATACTTTATCTGATAATAAATTACTATTAAATGCAAAATTAATTTTATTTGTGTTTTCATCATAATAAATTGATTGTTGCGCAATTATCTTTAACCTATTATTTTTGTCAGTAGCAAAATGTGATAGGCTAAAGGTATTATTTTTACCTATTTCAAATGCATTAAATGTTAACTCCCATACATTAATACCTTCTGTATTAATTGCGATTCCATCAATTCCACTATCAGTGAGATTAGAAACAATTAATTTATCGTCAATTTTTTCTAATTTTGCTTCACCTAATGGATAATGCTTTAAATTATCAATTAATTCAATTGGTTCTTTCATAATATTTTATTTTTGTTTGTTAATATTTTTTCATATTTTTAATCTCAAAATCTACGCTAATTTTCTCTTGTGTTTTCATATTTCCTCTGTTTTCATAATTTCCTCACGTATTCCTCAGTTTTTTTAATTTCTATATTCAAAAATACAAAACTTTTTAAGAAAAACCAAATTAAGTTATTGACAATTAGCCAAAAAATATATATTGTAGATAAATAATTTTAATATTTAGCCAAACAATAATAAAATACAAATTGATTTTTAAAAAAAGACAAAATAGACTAAGTTACGAATATTTAAAAAACATTTTAATTAATTATTATCGAAGCATAAAAATAATGCTGAGCAAATATTTTTCTCGTAATTATCATATAAATATCCTGAGTTTGAGACTATTTACAATATTTAAAGTATAACATAAAAATGTTAACTACCTTTTCCCCTCCGCTTAAATCTTTCGCCCTAATTATTTATTATTACTTGGTAAATGGCTTGTTGTACTTTTGTTCTAATAGAATTTTTAGAGATTTTTGTATTTTTAGCAGTTGGATATACTCTGTTTGATAAAAATACGTATATTAAATCATATTGTGGGTCCACCCAAAACATTGTACCAGTAAATCCATAATGTCCATAGCTATATGGTGAAGCTAATTCACATGCAGGACTTTCTTTATTATTTAATGCAGGTTTATCAAAACCTAATCCTCTTCTATTTTTATCAAAATATACAGATGTGAATTTTTGTATTGTTTCTGGTTTCAATAATTTTACGCCTCCATATTCACCATTATCTAATAGCATTTGTAGTATTATTGCTATTGATTCTGCATTACCAAAGAGGCCAGCATGACCAGAAATACCTCCTAATAATGCTGCATTACCATCATGCACATGTCCCCATATAAGTTGTTTTCTATATATGCTGTCATATTCTGTAGGTGCTATTTCTTTTTTATCATATTTATTTAATGGTACATAGCATAATCTTTTAATATTTAATGGTTTATAAAAATTTTCATTTATATATTCATCTAATCCCATTTTAGTAATATTCTCGATAGCAAATTTCAGTAATATAAAACCAATATCGGAATATACAACTCCTATATTGGGATTAGGAGTAATGTTTGTCTTTAGGTAATTAATAATGCTATCTTTTATGGCTTTATTAACAAATATATTATCTGCTACTTGATAATAATTCGTATTAGGAATTTTAGAGTATAATTCTGGATATTTTGTAGGATTATAAATTTCAAAAAAATTGATAAATGGTGGAAGGCCAGCAGAATGTGTCATAATACGATCTATTTTAATTTTCCCAATTTTTGTATTATGTAATTCTGGAATATATTTATAAATCGGAGCTTGCAAATCTATTTTACCTTCTTCATATAATTTCATAATTGCAAGGGTAGTAGCTAATGGTTTTGTGAGTGAAGCCAAATCAAAAATTGTATATCTATTTATTTTTGTTGCTTGGGTATCGTATGTTTCTTTGCCAAATGTTTTGTAATAAATAATTTGTTTGTCTTTGATAGCCAATACTACTGCACCAGGGAAGGTACTATCTAGTAAAGCTTGCTGCATTATATCATCTACAGCAGTAATATTACCTAATGGAGGATTATTAAATTTGATAATATTAGATAAAATATTTGTATGTAGTCCTAGCCCTTTATAGAAATTTTCATTTATTGCTATTGGTAGTTTACCCTCGAAAGGGCTATTACCAACTAATTTTTCTGCTAACATTGAGATTGCTATTGAATCAATGTCGTAGGTAGTTGTGATGGCAGTGAAATTGTCAGGATTTTTAAATTTAGCTAAGATAAAGGGTTGTCCTATGATATTTAAGATTATTTTATGTCTATTAGATAATTTTTCTAACCAGTCAATTGTTAGGCTATCTCTACCATTGTTGCTATTCATAGAGCCGACGAATAAATTTACTATGAATAAATCATAATTATTTAAGTTATTTTTTAATAATGTAGTATCTCTGAGCGAATAATTATCGAAATAGAAATATCTAGACCATATTGAGTCTACATAAGGTGGTTTATTATTTACAATATTTAGCATAGCTACTTTGCCATAATCATATTTGAGAGGAAGGGCATTATCATTTTTTAATAAAGTTATAGCTTTTGAGTATATAATTTGAGATAAACTGTCTATTTCATTATTGTATAAATTTACATATTTATCAGTTAGATAATGTTTATAATTATTTAGTGGAAATTCGTTAATAATAAAGTATTTTGCTATTAAAATTTTTTTAACTTTATTTTCTATTTCTAATGAATCAATTTTTTTTTCTTTAACAGCTTTTTTAATAATAGAAACCACTCTGTATGGATTATCTGGTAAAAGGAGAATATCAATACCTGATTGTAGTGCTTTTATTATCATAGAGTCATATGGCAGCTGAGCTAAAGCTTTCATATTTAGAGCATCAGAAAATACTAATCCATTAAAATGTAATGTATCTCGCAATAAATTTTTAGTAATTATAGGATTGACAGTGGCTGGCAGGCTATCATGAGTATATGCTGGATAGCTAAGGTGTCCGACCATTAAAAAAGGAACATCTTTATTAATGAAATATGTGAAAGGTAAAAGATGTTTAGATTCGAAAACATCTATAGGCATATTTAGGAATGGCAAATTATAATGTGAATCAGTAGTAGTATTACCATGACCAGGGAAATGTTTAATGACAGGTAACACTTTATATTCATTTAGTCCATCAATAAATAATTCAGCTCTTGTCATTACTTCTAATGGCTCATCTGATATTGCTCTAGTGCCAATAACTGGATTAAGTGGCTCATCATTTATATCTAAAATAGGAGTGAAATTAATAGGTATCGAAGCTAATGAGAAATGTTTACCAATGATATTCCCATAATGATAAAATAAACTATCATTACCTGTAGCACTTATTGTCATAAATCTTGGTAACGATTTGAAATTTGTAAATCTCATACCTAATCCCCATTCTCCATCCATTGAGAATATTATAGGTGGTTTATCACATTTATCTGTAATATTTCTTAGTTTTTCATAATCTTGTGAATTCATTTTTAGTAAAATTATTCCACCTGGGCATAATGTATCTAATTGATCTTTAAATCTTTTAAATGTTTTTGTATCATTTGAATTTATTCTGATTCCTTGAAATATCAACTGTGCTATCTTTTCATCCCAGCTGAGCTTGGATAAATAATGTTTAGCATATAAATTTGCTTCTCTGTTATTCCAGTCTATCTGTGCTATTAAAAAATTATTTGTAATAATAAATATTATAAGAAAATAAAAACATTTTTTCATTTTTCACAATTTTGTAGTTTATGAGCAGAATATTGATTTGCAAATATAAAAAATATTAGTATTTTAAGAATGATTTTCTTATTAGTTTCTTATATCTCCTTCTAAATGATTAATTTTGCAAAAAATTTTAAAAAATGGCATACGTTACTAAAGAGAAGTTATTTTCAAAAGAATGGTTTAAAGCATATAGTTATATCTTACTGGGAACATTTATCATGGCAGTAGGCTTTGTAATGTTTATTTCTCCATATAAATTTGCTCCAGGAGGAGTTTATGGTATATCTATTATTTTACACCATTTATTTAATTTTCCTATAGGTATTACAGGGTTAAGCATAGACATACCATTGATATTAATAGGAATGAAAATATTAGGTGCTAAATTTGGCATAAAAACCATAGTTGGTTCATTATCATTGTCTGGATGGATTTCACTATTAGAGTTTACTTGGGGTTATGAACCATTATTAAAAGATGATCCACTAGTATCTGCTATTTTTGGAGGAATAATATTAGGTATTGGATTAGGTTTAATATTCAAATCTAAAGCAACATCAGGTGGTACAGATATCATTGCTATGATATTAAATAAATATACTCGTATTCCAGTGGGACAATTGTTAATCATTGTTGATTCTATAATTGTTTTAGCAGGTTTTATAGCTTTTGAGGATTGGCGTATTCCTTTCTATTCTTGGATAATAATTTATCTCACAGGTAGAGTTGTAGATATGCTAATTGAAGGTGTAAGTTACGAAAAAGCTTGTTTAATTATATCTGATAAAACTGAAGAAATAAAAAATAAAATTCTTTTAGATTTAGACAGGAGTGGCAATTTAATTCCTATAAAAGGTTTATACTCTGGTAATGATAAACAAATGATAATGACCGTTGTTAATCGTAGAGAAGTAGAAATGCTGAAAAGTTATATTAGACAAATAGATCCACAAGCTTTCATGACTGTAGTAAATGCTAGTGAGGTTATAGGCCAAGGATTTAAAAATATAGATGATGCTGTGATCACAAATTAGATATTATATTCTTTATAATATACTAAACGGTGATTAATTTTAACACTTAATAAATTAATCACCGTTTTTTTAATGACTCCGGAGGGACTCAAACCCACAACCTTCTGATCCGTAGTCAGATGCTCTATTCAATTGAGCTACGGAGCCTTTTTATTTTGCAAAATTATAAAAAAATTATTAATAAGCAAATAGATTTTATATTATGGTTTAATTTATTTTTACGAAATTTGCAAATTAAAAAAGTAAGCTCTAATAGTGAAAAAATATTTTAAATTTACTCCAAAGCAATTATTTAGAAATTTTAGACATCCATATTTATTGATTTTACGTAGAATAGATAATTTAGAGGTCATATTTTCTATTTATTTGACTAGACTGAGGTTTTTATTATTTCTAGCCTTATTTATACTAATATTGATTGTTTTAACTATTTTTTTAATAGCATATACACCTCTCAGGCAATATATACCTGGCTATGGTGATATCAAAGAAAAAGAAATGGCATATAATTTAGCCAAAAAAACTGATAGCCTTGTTGATATTTTAGAACAAAGAGAGGTTTATTATACAAATTTACATACTCTATTGATTACATTAGATACTAATTACAATAAAACTTTAAGAGCATTTTATTATAATCCCGAAAATTTGAATTTAAATAAAATTAAATTATCTTTACCTCTGAGTAATATTCAAATAACAAAAAAATTTAATGAAAATCCATCTCCTAAATCTATCAGATTACTTACAAAAGCCTCTGAAAACATTAAAGCTATGAATGACGGAATTGTGATAGATACTAGTTACATTTCTAGTCTTAATGCCAAGCAAGTAATCATACAACATAAAAATAATATGATTTCAATATATAAAAATTTAGACAAAGTCAATGTAGGTATAGGTACTAATGTGAAAACTAATGAAATCATAGGTGTAGCAAAGCCTACAAGTTCATTTCTAGAAATATCGGTATTTTTAAATGGTGATGCTGTAAATCCAGAAAACTTTTGGCAATGAGTGAAAAGATACGTTTAGCGATATTAGGCTCTACTGGCTCTATTGGTAGACAAACTCTAGACCTTGTTAGAATGTTTCCTGATGTATTCAGTGTAGAAGCACTAACTGCCAATGATAATGTAGATCTACTCATCAAACAAGCATTAGAATATCATCCTAATACTGTAGTTATCAATAACGAATCTTTATATTTAACTCTAAAAGAATCGTTAAAAGATACTGATATTAAAGTATTTGCTGGAGCAGAATCTATCAATCATATAGCTGAAAGTGAAAACATTGACGAGCTAGTAATAGCTTTGGTTGGATTTGCTGGTTTGCAACCAACATTGAGAGCAGCTAAAGCAGGTAAAAGAATGGCATTAGCTACTAAAGAAGCCTTAGTCGTTGCTGGAGAACTGGTATTTAAAGCTATTAAAACTAATAATGCTTCTTTAGTGCCTATAGATAGTGAGCACTCTGCAATATTTCAATGTTTGCAAGGTGAAAATTTAAATACTGTGAGTAAACTTATTTTAACAGCCTCTGGTGGACCTTTTAAAAATCGTAATGCAGAAGATTTCGATTCTATAACTATTGATGAGGCTCTCTCTCATCCAAGTTGGCAAATGGGAGATAAAATTACTATCGATTCTGCTACTATGATGAATAAAGGTTTCGAAGTGATAGAAGCTCATTGGCTCTTTGGCATTAATCCCAACAATATTGATGTTGTGATACATCCAGAGTCTATAATACATTCTATGATTGCCTTTGTAGATGGCTCTATAAAAGCACAGTTGGCAATCCCAGATATGAGAATACCTATTTTGTATTCTCTTACTTATCCTTACAGATTGCCTACTAATATTGCTACTCCAGATTTTATTGAGCTACATTCTCTTACTTTCGAAAAACCAAATCTGACGCTTTTCCCACATTTACAATTAGCTTATGATACTCTGAAAGTAGGTGGCATAATGCCATGTGCTCTTAATGCTGCTAATGAAGTCGCTGTGAGGGCTTTTTTAAATAATGAAATTAAATTTAATATGATGTATCAAGTAATAGTGAAAACATTAGAAACAGTTAATCATGCTCCTATATCAGATTTAGAACAATTGATAAATATTGATGCAGAAGTTAGACGAAAAACAAAAGAAATCATTAAACAAATAATTTAAACTTATGGTAGTTTTGATTAAAATCCTTCAATTACTTTTTTCACTAAGCATCTTAGTCTTAGTACATGAATTTGGACATTTTTTATTTGCAAAAATTTTTAAAGTAAAAGTAGAAAAGTTTTATATCTTTTTTGATTATAAATTTAGCTTATTAAAATTTAATTATAAAGGAACTGAATACGGCATCGGATGGATACCATTAGGAGGTTATACTAAGATAGCTGGTATGGTAGATGAAAGCATGGACACTGAACACTTAAAGAAAGAACCTCAACCGTGGGAATTTAGAAGTAAAAAAGCCTGGCAACGTTTCCTGATATTATTCGGTGGTGTCCTTATGAATGTCATTTTGGCCATAATTATCAATATTTTCATTTTATGGAATGTAGGTGAGCAATATTTACCTAATTCATCATTAAAATATGGATTAGCTGTTGATAGCACTTTTCAAGCATTAGGAATGAAAAACGGCGATTTAGTCATTGCTATCGATGAGCATCCAGTTAATTCCTTTACAGAAATTATACCTACATTACTTTTAGAGAAAGGAAATACTATTGTAGTACAACGTGGCGATAGTACAGTATCTATAGCTATACCTCCTGATTTTTTGAATAAACTGATAAAACAAGATGAACCTATACAATATTTTTTACCTCGTTTCCCTTTTATTATTGATTCTGTTGCCACTAATAGTGCTGCGGCGGAGGCTGGTTTACAAAAAGGAGATCATATTATAGGTATTCGAGATTCCTTTGTACCTTATTTTTCAGATATTAAGGCATTATTACAAAAATATAAAAATCAAGAAGTTACTCTTTGGGTTTTGAGAAATAATGATACTGTAGCCCTAAATGTAAATGTGCCTTCTACTGGTGTTATCGGTGTAATACCTGTATCAGATTTATCTAAATTTTTTGAAATACAATCTTTTAAATATACATTTTGGCAATCAATACCTAAGGGATTTAGTAGAACTTGGGAAGTATTGACTTCATATGTGAAACAATTAAAATTAATATTCTCAAAAGATGTAAAAGGATATGAAGGATTGGGTGGTTTTATAACAATGGGTAAAATCTTTCCAGGTCAATGGGATTGGTTAGTGTTCTGGAATTTAACTGCATTTTTGTCTATAATGTTGGCTGTATTGAATATTATTCCTATTCCAGGCTTAGATGGAGGACATATTTTATTTGTATTAGTAGAAATGATTACCCGTCGCAAACCATCTGAGAAATTTTTAATAGCTGCTCAATATGTAGGGCTAATATTACTTTTAGCTCTTGTAGTCTATGCTAATCTCAATGATGTCATTAGATTATTTAGATAATTTAATTGTAAATGATAGATTCTTAATAAAAAATTAATAATTTGGGGAATTTTATAGAGAAATATATGAATTTGGGATATTTTTTACCTACTTAGTTGTGTGCATAAAAAATATTTTTGTTAAGTACAATAATGAATATTTTTACTCATTTAGCTCTATTACACTCACATCGTCTATGAGATAATATAGGTTCTTTTTTTCTCTATCCCAATAGCGATAATAATAAGGACTATAAGAACGATAGTATTCATATCCTAATTCTTCTTCAAATATTTTATAATCTTTAATATAGGAATTTTCTATTAATAAATTATTTTTTATTGCTTTGCTCAAAAGCTTTTTATTATGTCAAGTATTTTTATTTTTGTATTTTTCATAAGCTTCAACTACGGCAGGTGTATCATCCCAAAACATTCCTATTGTAACGTATTGCTCACCACCTTGTGCAGTATAGATACCACTTATCTCTACCCAATTTGTATCTGTTATGAAATTGCCATCTGGATTTTTAATATGTGCTCGTAACTCTGGTGTCATGTACCTCACATAGCTAGAAACATTATATTTTTTACCTACAATATCTGAATCTTTTGAGAAATAAAGACCAATATTATATGCAGCGTAATCACCATATTTATAAGCTAATTTCACCCAAAAACTCACTTTATATTGTTTACCTGCTTCTAGTGGCTCTATGAGTTTACTTTGTATGTGCTCCATCCAGAAATTTTCCTCTCCAATCAATCTTAACCCCATATAACCATTTCCCGTTTTGGGCATATAACTTGCTAAATACATGTAATCGTGCGAACAATAATTAGAGTGACGAAGTTCTATCCAGCACTTATTAAAATAATCAGGTGTAGCATCATTAGGAGACCACCACCCTATACAGGGTATTGTATCTACATCATTTAGATTGCATGGACAGCTATAATATTCTTCGAAGCTACCATTATAAATTAAATTTTTTTGTGAAAAAATATTATTTGAAATCGCACTAATTACAATAAATAATATTTGTATTCTGTAATTATTTAATATTTTATTCATAATTATTTGCTTCTTTAAAAACTTCTGGCCCTAAAAAATGATCTTTCTATAATATTTATCTAATACATTAGGTGATATGATTATTGTGCCCCATAGATTTCTTCTAGAAATTCTAACATTTTTATCCAATATTGTAAATTTCGTTATAAATTTATCACCAACGTATTTTGCATATTTTTGTGTAGGAACAAAATACATTATTTGCATAAGGTATGTCTCACCTTCTTTTAGCTTTTCTGGGAATCTAAAATTATATTTAGGACTTACTAAAGTATATAAAATGTCCGTTGTAGAATTAGATAGATATATTAAATATGCATGCCTAATACTTTTTATTCTATTTATTCTATACTCGCCAGTTGTATAATATATGGTATCCTTGCCCTCATAAAAAATTTCATAATTAATTTTATTATCTAAATTATTATTAGCTAGGATACTAGCAGATACAACTAGATTTAAAAAAAATAAAATACAAAAAGTCTTTATTTTTTCCATTTTTAATTATTATTATTTTGCTAAACTATTTAATACATGCAATACTAAATTTTTTATTGCTTGAGAATAATCATCGGTGAAATCCTTTGTTACTCTATTAGCAATAGCTACACAAACTGTACATGCTTTGTGTCCCATCAGTTTAGCTAATCCAAATAATGCAGAAGTTTCCATTTCAAAATTTGCTAATATATGCCCTTGATATTCAAAATTTTCAAATTGATTTATTAACTCTGGATATGCTAGGGGCAATCTCAAAACTCTACCTTGTGGACCATAAAAACCACTAGCAGTTACAGTAACGCCTGAATGAAAATTATCATTATATAATTTATTGTATAACTCTCTATCACATTTTACTACATATGGTCTAGGTAGAGTATCTGGCCAATTTACTTTTTGCAAAATGTTTTTTTCAAAATCTACTTTACGCATAGATGTGTCATGTTTATAATAATGTAAAAGTCCATCCATACCTAAAGCCATTTCAGATATTACCACACTATTGACATCTATTTTGCTATGTAGAGCACCAGATGTACCTATACGTATTAAATTTAAACTTTTATGTTCTTTTTTTATTTCTCTTTTTTCTAGATCTATATTTGCCAGAGCATCCAGTTCATTAACTACAATATCTATATTATCAGTTCCCATACCAGTGCTTATCACTGTGAAACGTTTATTTTTGTAATATCCAGTATAGCTAATTATTTCTCTATTATGCCTACTCACCTCGATAGTATCAAAAAAACTAGATACCCATTCTGAACGTTCTGGATCACCCACTAGAATAATAGTATCTGCAATCTCATGAGGGAATAATGCTAAATGATATACACTACCATCGGGCTTTAAAACTAATTCTGATTTTTCCATAACATATTTTTTTTATTATTAACGACAAAATTAAAAAAAATATCGAAATTTGCATAAAATTTTAGTTATTATGATTTTAGTAACTGGAGGAGCTGGATATATTGGCTCTCATGTGATAGCTGCATTATTAAAACATGGATACAAGGTTGTAAATGTAGATAATTTCTCTAGATCTCATCCTATCATTCATAAAAATTTAGAAGATTATTTTGCTACAAATATTCCTTTGTATCAGATAGATTTGTCTGATGATAGGGCTTTTAAAGAATTAATGAAAATAAAAGAACCTATAGAAGCGATAATTCATTTAGCTGCATATAAATTTGTAGAAGAATCGTATGAAGATCCAGCTTTATATTATAATAATAACATTCCCATACTACTTCATTTATTAGATTATGTAAATCAAAACAAAATTCCTTATTTTATATTTTCATCATCGTGCACTGTATATGGTGAGCCTGATTATATACCTGTTAATGAAAATTCTCCTCTTAAAGAACCTGCTAGCCCATATGGTCATACAAAGCAGATGAGTGAATATATATTAAAAAATTATGCTAATGCATATAATATAATGAAAGTTATTTCTTTGCGTTATTTTAATCCAATAGGAGCACATCCTGATATAATAATTGGAGAAATACCTACTATAAAATCAAAAGGACTTTTGCCTTATTTGTGGCAAAGTGTAGATAATACTATACCAGAGCTCACTATATTTGGCAAAGATTATCAAACTGTGGATGGTACTCCTCTAAGAGATTATATTCATGTAGAAGATTTAGCAGAGGCACATGTGGCTGCTTTGGATAGTTTATTTAATAATAAGATTAATTCTAATTATGAAGTTATTAATGTGGGATTAGGTAAAGGATATACAGTGCTGGAGCTAATAAATACTTTCGAAAAAGTCGTTGAACAAAAAGTGCCATATAGATTTGGAGCTAGGAGAAAAGGAGATATTTCTGCTATTTATACTGATAATAGTAAAATGAAAGATTTATTAAAATTTTCACCTAAATATAATTTAGAAGATATGCTAGTGCATAGCTGGCAATGGTATAATAATTATAAAAAATATATAAAACCGTGGATAATATTATAGTAACAGGAGGTGCAGGATTCATAGGATCTCATCTCGTTTGTAGATTAGTAAAAAAATATCCTAATTATCATATTATTAATTTGGATAAATTAACCTATGCTGGAGATTTAGATAATGTAAAAGAGGTAGCAAACGAACCTAATTATAGTTTTATCAAAGTGGATATTGTAGACTTCGATGCTATTTTTGAAATTTTTAAAAAATATAATCCCGTTGCAGTTTTTCATTTAGCTGCAGAGAGTCATGTAGATAGATCTATTGTAAATCCAATGGATTTTGTATATACAAATGTGATAGGAACTGTGAATTTACTTAATGCAGCTAAAACTGTTTGGGATGGAGATTTTGATAATAGACGGTTTATACATATTTCTACTGACGAGGTATATGGTTCTTTAGGAGAGCAAGGATATTTCACAGAGCAAACGCCATATTCTCCTCGCAGCCCTTATTCTGCATCTAAAGCATCAAGCGATCATTTCGTTAAAGCTTATTTCCATACATATGGCTTGCCTACTATTGTTACAAATTGTTCTAATAATTATGGTCCTAATCAATATCCAGAGAAACTTTTACCAGTAATAATTAGTAATATTTATCATGAAAAACCATTGCCTGTTTACGGACAAGGTATTAATATTAGAGATTGGTTGTATGTAGATGATCATTGTGAAGCTCTAGAACTTGTTTGGCTAAAAGGTGTTATTGGCGAATCATATAATATCGGTGGTAATAATGAATGGCGAAATATTGATCTAGTGAAATTGATTTGCAAAATTATGGATGAGAAACTTAATAGACCAGTAGGATATAGTGAAAAATTAATAACTTTTGTAAAAGATAGACTAGGACATGATCTGCGCTATGCTATTGATAGTACAAAGATTAGAAAAGAGCTCGGTTGGCAACCTAAAACTGATTTTATTGAAGGATTATCTAAAACAATTGATTGGTATATAGCAAAAATGTAGGTGATAGAGTAGGAGAGAGTGGGTGATGGGGAGACTGGGAGAGGGGGTGACAAGGAGACAGGGAGGCAAAGAGATGAGGAGATTGGGAGACTGCGAGACTCGGAGAGTGGGTGAAGAGGTGATAAGTAAAAAGTTATAAGGAGTTTAGTAAAATATTAATTATAAATTAGTCCACAAATTCACACAAATAAGTACAAAAAAGGTTATTAATCATGACCTTTAGGCCAGGGTATGACAAAGAAATAGTTATGGGGAGAGTGGGAGAGTAGGAGACAAGGAGACTGTGTGAGGAAAAGGTTAGTTTTTTCTAATTAGCTTATAAACACTTAAACTCATCAACTATTTGTTTAAATATGTAGCTAATTATAATACATTTAAATCCAAAATATTATGGATTTATTAAAGGATTTAATATAGGTAAATTATAAATTAATATTCAAATAAATAAAAAAAGGGCAATAAAATATTGCCCTTTTTAAAAATTTTTTAATTAGAATTATTGTGCTACTATAGAGTCTGTAGTAGTAGTGTCAGGTACTTCGGTTATTTCCATTGAAGGCTCAGGTAAAGGTTCATTAAAACCTTCTTTAGGGAAGTTTACAACTTTCCATTCATTTTCGATTTTCTTTAGCTCTACATAGTTTTGTGTACCTTGAGAAGTATAAGTACATTTTTTCATATCTTTGATGTCCATATCTTCGCATATGATGTCTTTAACATCAGGAACAATAGAATCATTTTTTGTAACAGTTTCTCCCATTTGAGTAACTAAACTTTCAATCATATTTAAAATTTCTAATGCTGTACTGTCTGCTAATGATTTAGCTACTTCAAAATCGTCTTGTTGAATAGCTGAAATGAATTTTTCAGTTACTTGCTCTGGTGTATTAGCTTTTTTACATTGTACGAATACTAATGAAACTATTGCTAAGGTGATTACTAATAATTTTTTCATTTAATTTGTAGTTTAGTTGTTTATTAGGTTTTTAATATTATTCAGTAACTGGTTGAGTTTCAGCCATTGCTGCTGAATCGCTTTGCATAGCAGTAGAATCGGTCATAGTCTCTTCTTCAGTCATTTCTGGAAGTTCTTCTCCTTCATAACCTAAAGTAGTAACCATCCATTTACCATCTATTTTTTCTAGTTCTACATAGTTACCATCAAATTTTTCAGAATTTTGAACCATGGTAAAAGTACATTTTACTTTGTTTTCGATTTCTTGACAATTAAGATTTTCATAACTTGCATCTGTAGGGAAGAATTCAGGATATGAACTAACCATATTACTGATTTGATTAATTTGCTCTAAAGCATCACCTGAAGTAACTGTTTTAGCAGTTTCGAAATCTGCTTTTACGTAGGCTGATAAAAATTTTTCTGCTACACTTTGTGGTTTTTCTTTTTGGCAACTGCTGAATGAAACAGCTATCATTGCTACAAATACTAAAATTGCTAATTTTTTCATATTTTTTTGTTTTTAGGGTTTTTGACGTTGCAAAATTACTAAATACTTTTTAAATAAAAAAATTTTTTCTTTAAATATTATATATTTTTCAATTAGTAATTATTTGTTTCTTTTAAAAATATTATTAATATAATTGTAATTTTTGTGAACTTTTATATGAAAAAATGCTGTTTTTACATTACATATTCCACCACATCTAAGCTGTATATTACTTTAATAATAAATGGGAGACAAGAATAGTCCAAAAACAAGATAATATATCACTGCTCTGATAGCTAGATTATTATTCTTTTTAACAAAATATGTCAATATTATATATAGAATAGTTACTATCGAAGCTGAAACTGCCATAATCTGATAACCAGGATATTTACTCATAATGAAAAACATAGCTGTTAAATAAAATGATTTATAAAATAAGGTAAACACTGCCCATACACTATCAATTTTGAAATTACCTCTTTTAATCTCTAGATATGCTAAAAATATTATTAAAAGTGGGAAATAGAAAATAGTTATTATTTTACCAAAGCTTATATCATTTCTACCTAAAGTAGCAGTAATTATAAAAATTGCCACAAAAATGATTTCTTGCCAATCGTATTTATCTAATTTTTTCATATCTTTTTGTTTTTTGACTTTCGACGGTGCCAAATTAGTAATTACTTTTTAAATAAAAAAATTTTCAACTAATTATGACTTCATTATTTATTTTTAGATAATGTGAGCCCATAGACAAATTCTAGTCCGATATAATTAATTTTTTGAGATAACATGGCATAACTATTGTCTATTTGTGTGAACTCATAAGAACCAAAAGTAGGCTCAGCTGGTGAATAATGAAGAATTATATTACACTGAAAAGTATTTTGATTTTTTAGAATTTCTTGAATACCATATTTGAAATAGACACTACCTTTTATTTTGTTAGGATTTCTAAAATCTGCAGTGAACAATGTAGCATTTTCAGTAGCACTAGTAGGATAGGTTTCTACAATTTCTGTATGATTTTTAAATAAAAAACTAACTCTAGCTCCAGCTTCTAAAATATGGAAAGTATTTTTATTATTAGGAAAACGAAATGATTTCTGTATAGATATAGGAATAGTCAAATATTTTTGAGTAATATTAGATTTATTAAATTTTGTAGTAGCTGTATTAGTAGAGTCAAAATAAGGTGCATAAGCATCATCAGGTAATTCCATTTCGAAATGTAGGTCGTAAAAAGCTATGCCACCACCGATACCGAAATTAAGTCCCCAGCCTTTGTTTAAATGCAAATAATAGCTGGCTGTAGCTTCTACACCAGGCATAGGATATGATCTTAATAGCTGACAATTTAGATTATAATAGTCTATACCAATATTTTCTATTACTGCTGTAGTAAGAGAAAATTTTATTTGATTATTGTCTAACCATTTTGTAGTATCGGATTGAGCTTTTAGATTATTAATTAACAGAAAAAATGCCGTTAAGGAAATGATGAAAAATTTGGTTGTATTCATAATTATATATTTTTAAAAATGCCATATTAATGTTTATTCACAAGAGATGTCATCTATCATTACTGCAAAAACTAAAATTACTAATTTTTTAATATCTTTTAATTTTTTAGAGTTTTGATGGTTCAAAATTAGTAATTGTTTTGAGATAAAAAAATTTTTTTCTTTTTTATATGATGATTCCTTATATTTAAACAGCTTAGGTTAAATATATTATAGATTTACAAAATTTCATTTGAATTTAATAACTATGCCAGATACTTCAGGCCACCAAAATACTGAGCTATATTTTACATCTATAATTGCATCTCCACCTTCTTTTTTAGCTCTTAATGATAGTTTATAGAGTAATCTTTCAGGACTGCTAAATATAGAACCACTAGCTGAAATATACTTAACCTCTATATAATCCTCTTCTGGTAATTTAGTAGTATAAATTTTAATGATATTATCAGATTTACTTTGAATGTCTGCCACAGATGTAGTAATGCAACTAGTTGATAAAAATATCAACATAATGATGATTGGGAAAAACTTTATTGTTTTCATAATTATTGATTATTTTATTTATTCACATGCTCCATATAAAATTAAAACAGCAGATAAAATGTTTAATTTAATACCTTTATTAATTGAAAAATTTTAAATTTTTTAAAACATTTAGTTCTTTACCTCTTTTAATTTTTTTTAATAACGACAAATGAATTTTGATTATTGTAAAATAATAATTTTAAAATTACCTCTTCTAATCTCTAGATATGCTGAAATAATTTTAAAAGTGTGAAAGAAAAAAGGGGAAATATAAAAAAAAAAAGTGAATTTTAAATTCACAAATTAAGTTGATAAAAATATTTTTTAGAGAAAACTTTTAAAAAGGGATTATGTTTTATCATAATCCCTTTTTAAACTTATCAAAGAACTGATAATTATTCCATTTTTACCATTTTCTTTGTTTCCACAACTTTGCCATCAATAATAAGTGAATAAATATAGGTGCCATTGCTCAGGTTTGGTGCAAAGACATGCAACTGTCCTGGACCTTTTTCTTTTATATCAACAATTCTTAAAACTTTACCGCTGTAATCAGAGAAGATAATTTGAGCAAAGCCGACATCATCAGGAATAATGTAGTTAATAATGGTACTTTCCTTGAAAGGATTAGGAACGTTCTGTTCAAGCACAATAATATTACTTGTTAATTCAATATAATAAATTGTTCGTTGTAAATCATTAATTTGTAAATCATTAATTTGTCCATCAGTATTCTGGTTTGTTTTTGTGTACATAGTATCACAACAGGCATTTACTATTGCTTGCAGAGCATCTACTTTTGCGTTCAATTCTTTTACTGCTTCTATCAGCACAGGAACGATGCGATTATAGTCAATATATTTGTATCCCTGTGTATCAGTAAATACTACCTCAGGAATAACAGGCACGACATCCTGTGCTATTAGACCTATTTGACGAGAACTATCCTTTAAAGCAGGGAAATTTTCTAAATCCCAATAAAAATACGTACCTTGTAATTGCAATGTTTTTGATAGTGCATCAGTATAAGGTGTCACATTTGTTTTAAAATTCTCATCAGAAAGAATAGGTTCAGAAAATTTTAATGGCTGTGGTTCAGTGGTGAAATTATTTACCTCCGATTTTCCACTTTCACATTTATATTCATTGAAAGCTACAACCCACCAGTAGTAAGTTGTTCCATATTCAAGGTTATAAAATATATAAGAAGTATCTGCTACTGCAACGCTACTCATTAATCTACCGGTTTCATCAGGAGTTGTTGATAGATATACCACATAATAAGCTGCACCTTGGGGTGAGTGCCATGATAAAACTACAGAATCTTGTTCTATATCAGTAGTGCCATTAGCAGGTAAGGATAATAGTGGTGGCTCGGGTAGTAGTGCGGTTGTAAAATCCCATGTCTCTGATGGGCTGCTGTATCCATATTGATTATATGCTTTAACCCACCAGTAATAAGTATTGCCACAATTTAGCCTACCTATTTCCTCTCTTTGAACAGGTATTTGTTGAGTTTGTTGTTCATTTACACTTGTAATTTCGCGTTTGCCAATTCCTAATATTGTAGCTACTGTATCAGTAGTATTAATGATACAAACGAGCCCGCTGGTATCAGGTGTTGTCGATACATATAAATAGTAACCAAAAGCACTAAAAGAATGATGCCATTGAAATTCGGGAATAGGTGACGCTTCTGTTGCTTCATTTGCAGGGTCTATTAGTTGTGGAGGTAATGGTGGACGTTGTATTTGTGATACAATGCTGTCTAACTCCTTTATGGCATTAATAGACAAATAGAAAAATGGATCTGAATTTAAAGTAAGAACAGGCTTTTTTGTTGTATCAATGCTATCAATTACCATCATTACTGTATCTACCATATAAGGTGCTATTTGAGCAAGTTCTTGTGCAATTGTACCAACATATCGTCTGTTTTCAGAAACTCCTAATAATTTTTTATAATTAAAAGAAACAGGGTTTATCTTTCTTACGATATCTAAACCATCTTTATAAGGTATTATATTTGTTTTAAATAAAGAATCAGAGAAATTAATCCATGTAGCACCAGCAGGTTTTGCTGCCTCCCCAAAAACAGTTAACAAATATGGGACATTATTATAAGTAGAACCACCAAATTGTATTTTACCTCTATCTCTAGGAACATATATAGCAAAATTTTTTAAATAATAATTGCCATAAAAATGTGGTGTTTCAAAAAATCCAGATATATTAATATCAGCACCACTGGAAATAAAACCACCTGCAATATTTATTGAATTTTCAGTAGTATTAATACCATTAACCTCTGATAAAATACCAATAGATGCTCCCGCATGAGGTGAACCCAAATAAAATACATTTCCTGGATCATTATTAATAACATTTATTCCAATAGTAGCAGAGTCAGTTGAGTGTTGTAATACATCTAATTTTGCAATAGGATTACAATTAGCATTTGGTAAACCGATACCTATATTATTTTGTGTAGCTAGTTGATTTTGATTATTGGTAAATACAAAATTAAATGTATTAGTAGGAACTTCAATATCTTGCGTAAGTTGTCCAGGATTACCTATAGCACTACATGCTTGTCCAAAACCTGTTCCTGTTGGTGCTTGCACATAAATTACATCACCATCAGCATCAACAGTGAGAACGCCATTATTACCTCCATTTGGAACTGTTTGTGATGACCATGTTAGATTTGTAAATCGAAGACCGCTTGGTGATGGCGATGTTGGACCTGAAGTTATCTCCAATGTATTTTTGGGTTCTAATCCACTGGCAAGATTGACGCCTACTTTACCATTAAGTGGAAGCAATCCAGTATCACTTGGATTAATGCGAAGATTTCCATATGGAGTGGTTTCAAAGTCTGTATAGCGTGTAATATGAGTAATGGTCCGTGTTAATCGTAATTGCGGAGCATTAGCATCAAAAACTTCAAGTTGACGATTGGGATGATAAGCGGATGAAAAAGTTGGACCTATCCCTGTAAAACCCTGAACTAACATGCCATTTGTGGGTGCTGTAACTAAACCTGCATAAGAGGTTCCTACTACCGTATTTCCTCTAACATCTAACTGATTTATTGGCTCAATATCTGGTGTCCAGAAATCACCAATACCCACGAAACCATGATTTCCATTACTAACCATGCGGGCTACTTCAAGGCCATCGTTAGAACTTGCAACAAGACCCAATGCAGGTGGTGCTGTAAATACGAATCTCAGACGGTCTTGTTCAGCGGTAGCTATGGGGTTATTTCCCCAGTTAATAATTGCGTCTGTGCGGCCATGGGGAGGTTCTGGTAGAAATCTAAGCCCAATATACATGTTATCATGATTTTGTTCATTTAAACCGGAATGTATATAAACACCTTTGTTCATCCATGTCCGATACCCCGTGGTTGGCCATGCATTATCACCTATATGCAAATATGCACGTGGAGTTGTTAAATTAGAACCTCCAATCCCCACACGTGGTTCGCCAGTAGTAGCATCGTTTGTTATTATCATTCGTTGAGTATTATTTGTATATATATTTATCGGTTTAATTTCCTGCTGTCGCAGCTCAGCTGTGCCATCAGGAGTGATGCCAACTTTGAAACCATCTGTTAAAGTATTGCCTGTGCTTGATGTAGTCCCTGAATTTGTAATCTGCAAATATGTAGAATGTGGACTGGCTATGCCAGCAAGATCATCGTTTAAGTGAAGTAATGATTGTGGTGTTAAAAAATTTTCTCCTATACCCACATAACCTTGTTGAGTACTTGGGGAATTTCCATCTGTTATAATCATTCGTGTTATCTGTGCGGGATTTAATAATATATTACCCCCCTTAGAATATGTCTCAATACGCAAGTTATAGTCTGTGGATAGATTATATAATCTCGCTATTTCAAAACCACCTCTAAACATACGCCAGTAAGTAGAGTTTGAAGATGGACAATCTGTGCGAAATACTTCGCCTAACGATGCGATGCTACTATTATGCGGTAATATCATATTAGTGGTATTAACATGCAAAAAGGAATTTGTGTAACCACCATCAAAATAACCGACACCAATGCTGCGAATCCAACTATCTTGGTTTCCAGTATTCCTGGGTTGGGCAAATCGATTCTGAGAATTACCCATTGTGATCCATTGTTGAGCATTAATTTGTTGCTGTGCCAGTAGCATCACCGATGCTACAAAGGCAATAATAATTTTTTGTTTCATAAATATTATTTTTAATATGTTTCCTGATTAATTAGTGAGAGGAAACTAATCACTTCCTTCTGCTTTTTTATTAGGAGAGAAGAAAATCCTTTAAAAACGGGATGATCAGTTCTTATTAAATCTTTTTACAGTTTTAAAAATTTAAAATTAATAATTTGTGTGTTTGATATATATATCTGGAATAAATATATTCCAGGAGATAGGCTACTTACATTAATTTCTTCACCAATTTTTGTTATTCCTTCTTTTGATAACTTACCATATATGTTATATATTTTGAAATTAAAATTATTATTTTTTATTCCATCAATATAAATATTATTATTTGTATTTTGCACAATAATGTAATCTTCGCATGGATTAGGATAAATCTGGAATTTAATATTATCAGAAAATAAATTTGTAACATTAGTAATACTATTATCATAATAACTTTGAATTATATTAGGAAATCCCCAACAAGGATATTTACCATTAAGAGAAAAAACATTTGGGGTATAATTACATAATAAACCGGGTTCATTAGGATTTTCAATAACTGTTAACATATCAGTAATTTCACAACTACCATATATTTTCCCATCAGGTCCTATTTGAAAAGATTGATTGAATTCATTATTATTTGCATTCGTAATTACTTTAATTAATGTTTTTGAGTTTAAAATAGCCTCAGGAGTATTAATAGTTAAATCATATTGATGAACTTTATCCGTAATATCTCCAGATTCAATATATAGTTTAGAGTTATTAGGGGAAAAACAAAAACAATGAATAAGAGTATCAGCTGGTAAGCATATTCTATTTGATAGGATGCCTGTTGTTCTATCAAAATTATATAATTCTAATGTGTCAATATCTCCTGTATTTTGATAGTCATTACAAAGAGAGATTCCTATTTTTTCCCCATTTAGACTAAAAATTATTTCTTGTCCCTTACTATTATAAGAATTATAAATATTACTATTTGACCAATATCCAATATTTGTAATTATAGGATTTGTGGAAATTCCTCCATTTGTTATAAGATAAGCAAGAAATTTATTTGTATATAATTCATGAACTATTACCCAGTAATCAGTATTATTTGAATGTTTAATTGCCCCTAATATTTCAGCAACATTGTCACGGATTAATATTCTTTTTTCAGTAACTTCACCCAATCCCCCATTTGCACTCATATCAACAATAGAATAACGAAAACCATCGGCATAGGAATTAAAACAGTCATCTACAGTAAAAATGTAGTAAAAATTATCACTGCCCGGTTTGGGTATAATAACAGCACCATTCATAGGCTCTGGATATTTATTTGGTAATATATACTCTCCATTTTGCATAATATTATGATTTTTATTCCACACATGCATATAATTGCTTACCCCTGGAATAACTTCACCAGCAACATAAAATAAAAAATTTCCTGCTGTATCAGACATTACAGCAGTTTTCCTAACTGTCCAACTTTTACTATTAGTATCAGCAACTGCCTGGCCACTGCTAAAATCAATACCTGCGCCTTTTCCAAAATACCAATGCCAGGTACGTTTGAGGTCAGGATTGTTTTGGGCAATAGTACATTTTCCAAATACTAACATAAAAGAAATAAATAAAATAAATAATGCAAATTTTTGTTTTTTCATATTATAAAATTTTAATCTTACTAAATTAAATAAAATTTTTGAAATAAAAATACTAACAAATAAAAATATTTTTTAGATTAAATTTCTATATATTCCAACATAACCTTGTTGAGTACTTGGGAAATTTCCATCTGTTATAATCATTCGTGTTATCTGTGCGGGATTTAATAATATATTACCCCCCTTAGAATATGTCTCAATTCGTAAGTTATAGTCTGTGGATAGATTATAAAATCTTGCTATTTCAGAACCACCTCTAAACATACGCCAATAAGTAGAGTTTGCAGATGGGCAATCTGTGCGAAATACCTCGCCAGTAGTTATGGGCATAAATTAGAGTAAGTTGTTAACGCTGATGACAAATAAGTGCCATTTGGTATATTAACAATGCCTATCTTTCCTACAGTTAGATTGGCTTGTGTTCGCCAAGAATTATTAGTTGAAAAAAAATTGTTTGAAATTGGACAAAGGCTTCAATGATTGTTGAGGCATAGCATTACTATAATGCTATTTGCCAATTTTTAATTTTCCCATTTTTAAAATAAAATAAATGTGCTGAATGTGGCAGTCTGTATTGGTCTAATACATAGCTAGAATCTATGATTATTTTTACACTTCCTGCATGTATAGTGTCTAAGTAGAAATATATAAATTCATCAGTGAGTAAAAATATTTTTTCATTTTTCAGTGAGTCAGATATTCGCTTTATCACTTTATCTGGATCAAACTGTATGAGTTTATTAGCACAAGAAAGTGGAGTTTCTCGCATAGATAATAGGTAAAAAGTATTTTCATTATTAAATTTATCTTTATTTATAGCCACATATTCATTTATGAGCTTTTCATCAGGATATTTTTCTCTGCAACTACTAACTATGAAAATTATTAATATTAAACAAAATAGTAAAAGAAATCTTTTAGGATTCATAGGAAATTCTTTTAATATTTAATTTATTAAAACAAATCTCTATCAAGAAAATATTATTGTCTATGCTAAAAAACATTGATGGTGTGAAATTATCAACATCAGTTTTTATTTCTCCTAACAAATTAAAATCTTTATCAAAAATTAAAAATGTTTTAGCTCTATAAGAAATTGGAGGTTTTTTATCATCTTTACCATCCTGAGGCACTGGATCTAAGTAAGCTATGATAATATTACCATTAGTTTGATCGCACACGATAGCTTTTTGTATATAATTATTTGCAAATTCATTCAAACGAAAATCATATAGTCCGAGCTGTTTTTGTAATTTTTCTAATCGTTCCTTCTCTTTATTTGTGAATTTTTTATTGAAATTTGCTAATGCATCATTTTCTATAGTTTTTACTGAATTATCATTAAAATTATAAACTAAAAACTCATTTTTTATGCTGTGTTTACCAATAATTTTATCATCAAAAGTAGAAAAATGAAATACATAATTAGGATCAAGCTTTATTTGCTCTTCATTAATCATTTTTATTGGGATTTTATAGAGTTTATTATTATAGAAATCTATGCAAGCGATTATTTCAGTCTGCACAATGCCAAGCTCTGATGTTGGATTAGAGTAATTCAGATATTCTGATAATAATAATTTATGTTTACTATTCCATTGTAGTGGATTCTGTGTCGCTTGTAGATATTCATTTTCGTTTGGTCGATAGGATGGTGAGATTTCATTTTTTTTCAAATCAATAATTGCAAAGTTATTATTACCGCCAGCAATTAATGAATCTTTATTTATAAATGTAATGCTATTGTATTGATTTTTGAGAAAAAAATTACTTATGCTGTCAGAGAGCTCATATTTGCTTAGTAAATTAAAACCATTATCCCAGTAGTAGGTGTATAGTGATATAGTGCTATTCATATTGCTTGGTATCAAAAATAAAAAAGTAGTATCATTCCACTTTTTAATATCTATCATTGCGATATTAATTTTACTAGTGATTTGCTTAATATCTGGATGACTGATAGTGCAGCTATCAATTGTGAAATTTATTTTTGCTATGTCTTTATTATTTTGGCAGGAATAGCAAAGGCACAATGTCATACTAATCAATAAAATATAATATTTTTTCATAATTATTTTATTTTTTCATATTTTTTAACATTTCATCTGGATGTTTTGATAGCCCTTGTTCATATAAAAGTAAATAAAAATTATAATGATTTAAAATGAAGGTATCAGAGCATTCTAAAGCATTTTTATCATTTTGCCATATCGATATTTCATCCACAGTAAAACCAAATTTTTCTAATATATTTGCACAATCTAAAGTAATATATGATCCTTCAATAATAATAGGAGTACAAGGAAAACAGCAAGGACATTGTTCAAAAGCTCCAGGGGTACAACAAACGCCATAAACACAATTTCCTTCAATTCTGTAAAGGCAACTTTGTAAAACGCCCTTAAATCCAATTTCTTTAACATTTTATAATAGCTGTTTGGGTATCTTCTTTTTGGCAACTGCTGAATGATACAGCAATCATTGCTACAAAAACTAAAATTGCTAATTTTTTCATATCTTTTTGTTTTTAGGGTTTTTGACTTTGCAAAATTAATAAATACTTTTTAAATAAAAAAATTTTTTTATTTTTTCTTAAAATTATTTATATTTAAAGTTCTATAACGTTTATTTTGGTTAAATTATTTAGGTTTATATTTAACTATACAATTGTTGTTATTAATCCACAAATGCACACAAATTATAATTTAAAGTTGATAAGTTGAGACGATTAGACTGCGAGACGTGGTGACGAGAAGAGAGGGAGAAGAGGTGATTAGTGATTAGTGATAGGTGATAAGTGATGGAGTTGAATAGTTTATATAGTATAGTAAGATAATAGCTGTAAATTAATTAACAAATGCACTAAAAAAGCTAAATCATCAGTGTTAATTTGTGTAAATCTGTGGATGAAATTATAGACATTGCTGGTTGTTATTTATTGTCCACAAATGCATACAAATGAGCACAAATAATAAATTTACCCCATGAGATATAGAGTAAAAGATACATTAAAAGTTGAATACTAGTTATCTCACGGGGTAAATCCCAAAATCCTTTAATCTCCCAAATCCCACTTCAGACAATTAATTTCTATCATTCTCTGTGTTCTTTGTGCATTCTTTGTTAAATTTGTGGTTAATATTTAACTGTGCAATAATAAATAAAATTCATTATTATAAAATTACCCTCTTTTAGCATTTACTCTACCACAAACCTCCCCCTGAACAACTTCTCCCCTTCTTCGCCTGCCAAAGCGCATTGACCGCAGGTCAGTTCAAACACATAAACCCCAGCAGACAAATTACTTCCATCAATTTCCACTGTATTTCCATAAATTTCATTAATTTCCATTACTACCTTTCCTGTAACATCTATAATAAGCAATTTGTATTTTTCATTTTTAGGATTATCAAAAGTTATTATTGCATATTCTGTGAATGGATTGGGGTATATTGAGAGTAAATTGTAATTTTCTATTTCATTTATTCTATCCGGCTCATTTGTTAATTTCACTACCCAAGCGTCAGAATATCCATGATTTCCCGACACATCACCGTTATTGGACAATGTTTCACCAGCCACAATAAATCCACCATCACTTGTCTGCTGAATGGAGTTTGCAAACTCATAATTTGTACCGCCAATACATTTTTGCCATTCAATATCCCCTGAACTGTTAAGTTTCACTACCCAATAGTCATAATATCCATGATTCCCTGATACATCGCCGTTATTGGAATGTGTGTAACCAGCCACAATAAATCCACTATCATTTGTCTGCTGGATGGAGTATGCCCAATCCGAATTTGTTCCACCGAGGCATTTTTGCCATTCAATATCCCCTGAACTATTAAGTTTCACTACCCATGCGTCACCATATCCATGATTACCCGACACATCGCCGTCATTGGAAGATGTAGAGCCAGCCACAATAAATCCCCCATCACTTGTTTGCTGGATGGAGTTTGCAATATCCCTATTTGTACCGCCTAGGCATTTTTGCCATTCAATATCCCCTAAACTATTAAGTTTCACTACCCAAGCGTCATAAGATCCATGATTCCCCGATACATCGCCGTCATTGGACATTGTTTCACAAGCCATAATAAATCCTCCATCACTTGTCTGCTGAATGGAGTATATATAATCATTAAATATTCCGCCATCACTATTTGTACCGCCGAGGCATTTTTGCCATTCAATACCCCCTGAACTGTTAAGTTTCACTACCCAATAGTCACTACCTCCATGATTCCCCGACACATCACCATCATTGGACCCTGTAATACTAGCCACAATAAATCCCCCATCACTTGTCTGCTGGATGGAGTATGCAAAATCATAATTTGTACCGCCGAGGCATTTTTGCCATTCAATTTCCCCTGAACTGTTAAGTTTAACTACCCAAGCATCACTACCTCCATGATTTCCCGACACATCGCCATCATTGGACCCTGTTAAACCAGCCACAATAAATCCCCCATCACTTGTTTGCTGGATGGAGTATGCAAAATCATGATCAGTTCCGCCGAGGCATTTTTTCCATATAATATCCCCTGAACTGTTAAGTTTCACTACCCAAGCGTCTCTACCTCCATGATTTCCCGACACATCGCCATCATTGGACAATGTTTCACCAGCCACAATAAATCCCCCATCACTTGTCTGCTGGATGGAGTATGCAATATCTTCAGATGTTCCGCCGAGGCATTTTTGCCATTCAATAGCTGGTGCCTGGGCATGGGATTTATTATTGACCCCATTAAATAATATTAATGCTAAAAGTATTGTAATAAATGTAATATTACTCACATAGTGACTCAGAGCTACCTTCTGAGTATTTATTGATGTAAATTTTGAATTTTTCATATCCATTTAATTTTTTACGGTTTTACATAGCTAAATTATAAAAAATTTTTAAATAAAAAAAATATTTTAATCCTTGTCCATATAAAACGTTATAAAACCATATTTAATTTATCTAAAATAGCAATATTATAATTAAAAACTTAAATAATATAGATTAAATTGGCTTTGTTAATATTTTTCTTAGTAAGTTTATTGAATTAGGCGTTTAATTAATAACTAAATTATTACTGGTTCATCCTCGATAATAGCTATTTTTCTTATGAGCATAATTGATTTTAAATAAATTTTTATTTAAATTACTTTTCTTTGTCAGCCACACAAAGAAAAGTAACAAAAGAAAAGTCTCCGCTGTGGAAATGTTTTGATAAAACTACGCAATCACCTCTGTGGGTTTACAAACTCGCAAGCTTTAGCTTGCTCAAACAGTGTAAACCCTTATATCCAACACGGCTTGCTTGTTTTATTGCAAATCATTTCCCAATGCGGTATTGCCATAACTTACGAATTATTGTAAAGGCATTTTTTAGTACAAAAAATCAAAAAGGACTTTATTATCTAAACGCATATTTCAATAAGTTTATTATGATTTCTACATTGTGAAAATACTAATAGCTATGCCACACATGCATATTATTAATATTAAATTGTATTCTGATAAAAGGAATTAATTTGCTATAATCTCCATTAATGCTGCATCTGTATTCTAATCCAGCACCCAAGTAAATATAATCTACATAGTTGATTTTATATTTATACATAATATTAATCTGTGTAGCTATCAATCTCTCCACATTTCCCTGTCCTATAACATTATAGAATGGGTTTACGGGAATGTTATTGCCTGTATAAGCATCAAAGGTAGGTTGGAAAATATTTTGTCCAAAATGAGTACCAGTAGAGTCATAGCCAATGTGTTTATAGAAACTTATGAAATAAAATTGCCAATTTTTTTTGATAAGTGAAGCCTCAAGCAAAGCTTCGTAAAAATTGGCTCCGAAAGGATGAGCAACAGGCTGGCCATTATTAGAGAAATTTTGAATGGGATTTTTGTGACTATAAGTATAAGGGCGAACAGCATTAAATTCTAATCTCGAGCGGAAATTATTATTATTTGTTCTCCACTTGATACCTATTTGTATGGCATATTTATTCATCCAATTACCATAAACTATGTTGCTATCATTAGGATGTAATCTATGCTTTATGTCTTTTCGAAATTCACTGAAAATGAAATCATCTAAAATAGCTTGTCCATAGATTTGAAAATTTTTACCAGCGCGCCAATTAAAATTCCCACCAAAATATAAATTATAAGGTGATCCAAGGGAATAATCTATATATCTGTAAAAAATGTGAGGCAATAAATATACAAACTCAAAATTGTTGTGAGTACTATCTCTAGCAGGATAAATGATGTTTTCGAAAAATGCAAATCGCCATTTTTGCCCGATATTAAATGAAAAACTATGAAATATGGAATATTTATCATAGTTTGGCTTTGTTAATGGATTAGTCCATCTCATCATAGCCCATGAAAAATCTAATCCTTTGATTGTAAATCGCTGAAGCAAATAAGGATAATTGGCACTGGCGTATGATATATTCAATCCTCTATATCCATTACCCCAATGAAATTTACTGTAACCCACAGACAAAGTATAATGATTTTTTACAGTCATAGTTAGTTCTATAGGTGCATTCCACGAGTAATGTTCATTATAAATTTTTTCTCCTCCAGGGAAACGAGAGATAGAATCATATTCGTCTAGGTAATCATACAAAGAAAAAAATAAAAACTCAGGTTTTGTCCATATTTTGAAAAAAGTATTTTTGTTTTGAAACTCTTTTTTAAAGTTAACTCCGAACAAAAGTTCATAATTTTTTTCACTTGCTAATCCACTAAAATAAGGGGTGATCATATGTAGTGTGCTATCAATATCATTACTATGTAAAAAATCATTGTCATCAAAATTTTTATTTATAACCGTATTTTGTGACATTGCTACCATGCTTATCATCAGTAAAATAAAAAATAAAAATTTCTCCATTAAAAATTAAGTTTAACTTTTTTTTACAAAAATAGTTAAACTTAAAATTATAAATTAATAGAAAAAATACTAATGTTTATATTTTAGAAAATACAGTGTCTATGACCAAACACCAGGAATATGATAACCACATTTCGTGCAATTTCCTTCGCTATTTAAACCTATGATAGATGTATGATAACCTTGACGTTTTATCAAAATAGAATTGCATTGAGGGCAAAAAGTACTATCATTATTTACGTCTAAAACATTACCAGTGTAAACATATCTCATACCATTATCACGAGCTATTTTGACAGCAGCCATAATAGTTTCTACAGGTGTAGGTGGTAAATTAGATAATTTATATGCAGGGAAAAATCTTGAAAAATGTAAAGGTACATCTGCGAAACCATTATCTATCAACCATTTCACCATATTCTCTATCATATTCAAATCATCTGTATAGGTGGGTACTATTAGATTAGTGATTTCTAACCAAACACCATTTTCTTTTAAATTTTTTAAAGTATTTAAAACTGGCTGTAGTTTACCACCATTTAATCTTAAATAAATATTATCGTCAAATGATTTCAAATCTATATTGGCAGCGTCTAAATATGGAATTAAATCAGCTAATGGTTGAGGATTAATATATCCATTGCTAACTAAAACAGTTTTGATGCCATTATTTTTAGCTAAAAGTGCAGTTTCATACATAAATTCATAAAAAACAGTAGGCTCATTGTATGTAAATGCTATAGATGGTATATTTTGTGCTAAAGCTGCTTTTATCAGTTGCTCTGGTGTGTAATTATAAGATTTTACAGACAATGGAGATACCTGAGCTATATCCCAATTTTGGCAATTTTTACATGAAAAATTGCAACCTGCTGTACCAAAGGATAGTATAGTAGACATAGGTAAGAAATGATATAAAGGTTTTTTTTCAATTGGATCGATATTAAGTGCTACTATTCTGCCATATGATAAGCTGTATAATTTACCATCAATATTTTTGCGATCTTTGCATATACCTACTTGTCCGTCCTTTATTACGCAATAATTAGGACATAGTAAACATCTAACTGTAGTATCATTAATATTTTCCCAATATTTGGCTAATTGTTCTTCGTTTTGCATGATTTTATTTATTGTATTTTTAGCTTCTAATTTATTTAAAAATGGAAGTTGTGTTAATAAAAATCCACCTACTCCTGTAATTAAACTTTGCTTGATAAAATCTCTACGATCCATAATTAATTTATGAAAATAAATTTTACAAATTTAAGCATTTTTATTAATTTTTCAAAAGAAATTTTTTTAATTAATAACTAAATTATTACTGGTTTATTCACTTTAATAGCTATATTTCTTATGAGTATTATTGATTTTAAATAAATTTCATTCTAATTTATTTTTCTTTGTTAGCCACACAAAGAAAAGTCTCTGCTCGGGAAATGATTTGATGGGTTTAAAATTATAAAACCCTATAAAATCGTTTCTATCCAATACGACTTGCTTGTTTTATTGCAAATTATTTCTCAATGCAGTATTGCAAAACTTGTGCGATAGCATTATTGAAAGAGTCTGCTTTTTTAAATCCATATTTATTATTCAAATAATTAGCTAAATATTCTTGCTCAGTTTGTCCTTTCACTGGAACTAAAATAGCATTTTTATTTATTAAAAATAAATCCATTATAGTAGAATAACCTGCTGTAGAAATTATATTTTTAGCGTTTGAGACTATAGATAGCCATTGGATATCATCTGGAGAATTTATAATCGTTAGATTAGTATGATTAATTCCAAATAAATATGGAGAGATTATAGCAAAAGAAACTGAGGTATTCAAAGAAGCAAAATCACTTAATTTTTTTACAATTAATTTGCAATATGATAATGGAGCAGAAATTAATATAACTACATCATATTGTTTTTCATTTTTTGAAATATATAACTTATCAAATCTAGATAAAGGTCCTATATATGAGACAGGTAATTTATTATAATTAGATGGATGAGATAATTTGCCTGCTAAGCTTTCATTATAAGCTTGGTAATCTGGAATCAAAATTTGATCGTATTTTTTAAGATAATGCCTTATATAACTATTAATTAATGGATTAGCAAAAGATAAATATTTTGGTAAAATTACATTTAGCTGGTGAGTAATGAAATATGAAGTAACATTTTTATTAAATAAACCGTAGCGATTATCACTAATGATGATATCTATTTTGTACAATTTTATTAATTTTTTAAGTTTAAAATGTTCATAAATAGTTTGCCAGATTATCTGAAAAGCGATGATGAAATAATTAAAAATATTAAGGCCATTTTTAGAATATTTAAAATGAATAGAATAAAATGGGATGAATTGAGCATTATCAAAATATTTTTTGATTAAAGCAAAGCTTTTACCATTACCAGCTATAATGATGTCATTACCATTATCTGATAATTTTTTAATAATAGGAATGAGCCTAGTAGCATGCCCGAGTCCCCAATCTAATGGACTAATAAGTATTTTCATTTATTAGTATGTAATATAACAAAAATATTATGCAAAATTTAAAAAAAGATATCAATAAATAAAGCTATTTTTTTAGTATTTTTGTAAATAAAGAAAAAAATATGGACATAATTCCTATTTTAGCAAGCATCAGTCTTGGATTTTTTTTAATGGCTACATCGTATCGACATGCATTAATTTTCAAATCAAATGCACAAATTGTAATGGTGAATTTGATTTTTGCTATAGTATCAATGTTAATGTACTTTTTAGGTTACAAATTAGGATTGGCTACGATGGTTACTTTACCTTTCTATCCTGGCATAATAAGTATAATTCTATTTCTATTTTTAGCTGTTAGGATGTATTTCAGTATAGCTAAGGGCAAACTAAGTGAATTAATTGTAGATTTGAATAAATTTAAGACAGTACTTACGATATCGTTATCATTGAGTTTCGAATCATTTTTAGCTGCTTTATCTGTCAGTTATATGTTTGCTAATATCTATAGATCGATGTTGTATACAATTATTTTTATCTTGCTATTTTTATTTATTGGTGTATATGCGGGCAAGCAGGTTAATAGATTAGGCTCTGTAAAAATATTTTATATTATGTCTTCAATGTTTTATTTCATTAATGGAGTGGTTTGTGTAATTATAACCTTGATTAATACTTAGATAAATTGAATTAGGCGTTTAATTAATAACTAAATTATTACTGAGTATCATTGATTTTAAGTGAATTAAGAAAGATATCGACTGGGGAAATGATTTGATAAAACTACTATTTAGATATCCCTTTAATCAACTTCTCAACTAATCAACTTATCAACTTTATACAATAAGTTTAATAAAAATATTCTTTTAATCTTTCGAATAATGATTTACCAGATGATTGTCTTTGCACATTAAAATCTTTCATTTTTTTCATTTCTTCCAGCAAAGTTTTTTCTTCTTTTGTAATTTTGTCAGGCACATGAATATTTATACTCACAATGAAATCTCCTTTTTGAGATGAATTAATATCTGGCAACCCTTTATTTCTCAGTCTAAACAATTTACCTGGTTGAGTGCCAGGAGGTATTTTAATAGTAGCTTTACCATTTAAAATAGGTATTTCGATTTCAGTTCCTAAAACTGCGTCTGGATAAGAAATATAATGTTCGTAAAAAATATTTAACCCATCTCTTTTAAATAATGGATGTTCTTCTTCCTCTATTAGAACTATTAAATCACCTGGAACGCCATATAATATTTGATTGCCTTGGCCTTTGAGTGTTATTTGCATATCTTGCAGAGCACCTGGAGGGATTTTAATAGTAACAACTTCTTTAGAATCTTCTTGACCAGTGCCACCGCAATGTTCACATTTTTCTTTTACTATTTTTCCTTTACCATTACAATTAGGGCAAACATTAGTAGATTGCACACGTCCGAAAAGAGTATTTGTAATTTGAGTAACCCTACCAGTGCCACGGCAAGTAGGACAAGTAATTATGCTGGCTTCAGATTTAGCTCCTATACCTTCACAAACATGACAAACTACTTTTTTATTTAATGTAACTTTTTTTTCTACACCTGTGAGTATTTCTTCTAGTGTCAATTTTATACGAATACGAAGATTAGTGCCTTTTTGAGTATAGGTTTGATAATAATTTCCCTCTCCACCTCTTCTTCTGAAACCAAAAAAATCATCAAAGATATCATTTAAATTAGAGAATATGTCATCATTGCTGAAAAAATCATCGCTCATTCCTGCATCACCATATTTATCATATCTCTGCTTTTTGTCTGCATCACCTAATACTGCGTATGCTTCAGCAATTTCTTTAAATTTTTCTTCAGCTTCTTTATCCTCTGGATTTCTATCTGGGTGATATTTCATTGCTAGCTTGCGATAAGCTTTTTTTATCTCATCATCGCTAGCATTTCTATCTATACCTAAAATTTCGTAATAATCTTTCTTTGCCACAATCTAATTTTTATTGATAAACTACAACTTTTGCATAACGTAAAACCACAGGGCGGTCTTGTAGATTTAATTTATAGCCTTTCATTAAAACTTCAGCAACAGTATTTTTCTTATCTTCAGGCCCCTCTATAGTACTAATAGCCTCATGTAATTCAATATCAAATGGCTCATTTACTGGATTAATTTCCTCTACTCCATATTTTTTCAATATATTTAAAAATTTTTGATAAATTAATTTATATGCGTCAGAAATCGCGTCTAAAGTTTGATTTTTTTCTATTGCTTCTAGCCCTCTTTCTATATCATCGATAATTGGTAAAAGATCAATAATCAATTGCATATTAGCTGTGTCTATAAGGTTTAGTTTTTCTTTGTTAGTTCTTTTTTTATAATTATCAAACTCAGCACATAATCTCAAATATTTATCATTGAGTTGATCATTTTGATTTTTTAATTCGTCTAAATATTTTTGGATTTCGTCTTTATTATTCTCTTCTTGAACATCCGTGTTGATTTCTTCTGGATTTTCGAGGTTCTTTTCTTCATTTTTCAAAACATCTTTCTCTTTCATATAAATATTTTTTTTAAGTTAATCGCAAAATTCTTGCCTTTATTAAAAATTAGACAATTTGTCAGGAACTGGAATATTTAATTCATTTAATATTTGGTTAAGTTCATTTATGACTTCTGGTAAAATCGAAATACCATTTTTTTTATGAAAATTAGTTTTTTCTACTTCAGGATCATTAGGTATAAGTACAGGCTGATTAGGGTCAATGGGAGTAGTTGCTCTCATAGTTCTAATCCATAAATCCATATAATTTTTTACCTCATCAGTTGGTCTAAAAGCATCCAGTTTGATAGCAGCAAAAAAATGTCCTAATCCTTTGCCAGGATAGTAATCTTTTTCTGGAAGATAACTAACCTGTGGAGGCACAAAATTACCAAAATTAGCTCCTGATAATATAGCTGTCAATATATCCACTATTGCAGTTAAACAATATCCTTTATAGCCAGCATGCTCATAATCGCCACCTAAAGGTAAAATGGTTCCTTTTTTTCTCAAAACAGATGGGTCAATTGTAGGGATGCCATCAGCAGTTTGTAGCATACCTTCGGGGACAGTTTTGCCTTGTTTTTCCAATAATTCGACTTTACCACGAGCTATTGGTACAGTAGCGAAATCGGCTAAAAACATTGGTTCGTTTTTTGTGGGCATAGCAAAAGCAATAGGATTAGTACCAAGCATTGCCTGTTTAGCGAATGTGGGAGCTACAGTTGGGTTAGCATTAGTCATTGCTATACCTATCATGTCGTGCTTTACAGCTTTGATAGCATAATATCCTGCTATACCGAAATGATTCGAATTATTAACAACCACAACGCCACAACCTGCATTTTGAGCTTTTGATATAGCTAAATTCATAGCAAAATCACCACTAATCATTCCTAAACCATTATCACCATCTACTAGACCTGTAGCTAAACTTTCTTTAATAATTTTTGGTTTAGCATTAATATTTAATCTATTTTTTTGCCATAATCCTAAATAATCTTTTACTCTCACTAAACCATGTGATGGGATACCACGCAATTCAGCTTCTACTAGCACATCAGCTACTAATTCTGCATCATTTTTATCCATTCCAATAGTTGTGAAAATATCAGTTATGGCAATTTTTAAATCATTATAATTAATAATAAATTTATCAGAGTTCATATTTTTTAGAAAAAATTATTAAATTATTTAGCAAAAGAAACAGCTCTTGTTTCTCGAATAACTGTAACTTTAATTTGGCCTGGGTATGTCAATGAATTTTCTATTTCTTTGCTAAGGTCCATAGATAATTGAAAAGCATCTGCATCAGAAATTTGATCTGCGGAAACGATAACACGTATTTCTCTACCAGCTTGAATAGCAAAAGATTTTTGGACTCCATTATAATTTTGAGCAATATTTTCTAACTCTTTAATACGAGTAATATATGCATCTATAACATCTCTACGTGCACCTGGTCTAGCACCACTAATAGCGTCGCATATTTGAATGATTGGAGCTAATAAAGTTGTAGCTTCTACTTCATCATGATGAGCACCAATAGCATTAATAACATCAGGATGCTCTTTATATTTTTCTGCTAATTTCATACCTAAAATAGCATGAGGTAATTCTGGTTCATTATCAGGAACCTTACCAATATCGTGCAATAAGCCAGCTCTTTTAGCCAATTTAGGATTGAGACCAAGCTCTGCTGCCATAGTAGCACACATCAGAGCTACTTCTTTACTATGTGCTAGGAGATTTTGTCCAAAAGAAGTACGATATTTCATTTTACCAATTAATCGAATCAAATCTTGATGCATATTAGTGATACCAAGATCTATGAGCGTATCTTTACCTGCTTTCATAATTTCTTGCTCGATTTGTTTTTTTACTTTAGCTACTACTTCTTCTATACGAGCAGGTTGTATACGGCCATCAGCCACTAGCATTTCTAAAGATAATCTAGCTATTTCTCGCCTAACTGGATCAAAAGAAGATAAAACAATCAAATCTGGTGTATCATCAATGATTATTTCTACTCCAGTAGCAGCTTCTAAAGTTTTAATATTTCTACCATCTCTTCCGATAATTCTTCCTTTCATATCATCACCAGAAATAGGGAAAGTGCTTACAGCAGCTTCAGAAGAATACTCGGTAGCTGTACGTTGAATAGTTTCAATAATGATTTTTCTAGATTCATCTTCTGCTTGCATACGAGCTTCATCTACTAGATTTTTAACATAATTTCTCACTTGGATTCTAGCATCTTCTTTCATTGACTCTATCAGTTCTTTACGAGCTTGTTCAGCAGTTAATCCAGCAATTCTTTCTAATTGATTTCGATATGCTTTTAGAGTTTCGCTAGTCTTTTCTATTTTTTCACTTAGAGAAGCTTGATCTTTGATTAATTGTTCTTTTTGTTGATTATACTCTTTAATTTTCTTTTGTAGCTCATCATTTTTTTGCTTGATAACGAGGTCTTGTTGCAATAGTTTATTTTCTAAAGCATTAAGTTTTTTTGTTTTTTGTTGTATTTCCTCTTCAGCTCTTGTTTTATATTGAAGAGATTTTTCTTTAGCCTCGAGTATTTTTTCTTGTTTCAATACTTCAGCTTGTTTTTGAGCATCTTGTAATATTATATCACGTTTTTTTAAAGCATTTCGCTTAATTATGAAATACCAAGCTGCTATGCCAATAGCTATTACAGCTATTTCTATCACCAATATCACTACATTTGTCATAGTTTTATATTTTTTTAGTTAGTTAATTTATTTTTTTAATTTATTTTAAAACTTTTAAATTAAAAAAAATTAGTTTTAGAATGCTATGACAATATGGGGAGGTGAGTAAAGTGAAAAATTATTAAACTCACACTTGTGTATCAAATAAAGATAATATTTGCTCCAATCTACCACCTAATTCCTCCTCAACAAAAAGATGTTCTTGTTGTAATTTTGATAAAGTAATAGCCTGCTCTATTAGCAGCATTGATAAAAGAGTTTGTAGGCTTTGTCCCGTATATTTGCGTGAGTATATCGTTAATTGATCATCTAGAGCTTTTACAATTTTTCTAATATTAGCTTCATCACTTACATTTACTTTTAGAGGTATGGCTATGCCACCTAAACTAACATTAATATTAATAGTTTCCTCCATTTCACCTTACTCTTTTAACATTGCTATACATTTATCAATACGATTTATCATCTTTTTGATATGACGAGTTGCTTGGTCAGTAGCGCCTTTTTCTTCAATTATTTTTGATACTTTTATATTTATTATTTCTTTATCTTTATTCATTAATTCATTCTTTAATTCTATAATTTCTCTACCAAGCGACTCATTTTCTTTTTTAAAATTTGTCACAGCATCTTTTAACTCATGATTTTGCAGCATTAACTCCCTGATTTTTATTTCTATTTCAGAGATTAATACATCAAAATCCATTTTTTATACAAAATTAATAATTTTTTTTGAATTGATATTAATTTTATAAATAAGTTAATTATTAATTATAACTGGTTAAAAGACAACTAATTAAATGAAATAATTTTTTTTAAATGTAACTTTCAGCAATAAAATTCGTTACATATTTAAACTATTTTTTATATGAAAATAAAATTTTTAATTTTAGTAATTTTTTTAATCGTTTCTACATCTAATGCACAAAATTATCTACAAACTCTAAAAGATTTCGATAATTTGACATTAGATGGTGGTAATTATATTTTAAAAAAAGGTAATGGACAAATCAGTTATACACCTGATGATAATTATATAATTTCATATAAATATGATTCTATTACAAAAACATTAAATATTAAAGTAAGAGCTCGAGAAAAGCTTAAATTTAAAAAAAAATCTGCACCATTAATAGAACTAACTGTACCATCAGTAAAAAAAATTAAAATAAGTTCTGCAGCAAAGTTAGATGTAATAGATACCTTGTATAGCCCATATTTTAATCTTAAAACCGAAGAAGCTTCTTTTTGCAAACTTGCAATTATCGGCGATACTATTAAAATGGAAGCAGATGAGGCTAGCAGTATAAAAACGTATAATCAGGCTAAAAATTTATTTTTATCAGCAAAAGAAGCTAGTAAAATTGAAATACATGGGAAATGGGAAAATGTAAATATAAAAGCTCAAGAAGCCAGTAAAATTGACATCGAAGGTCAATGTAATAAATTAAAAATAAATGCTGAGGAAGCTAGCACTGTGAATGCTTCTAAGCTATCAGCTAAAATAGGAGATGTAGCAGCCGAGGAAGCTAGTTCTGTAATAATTAACGTTAGCGACACTCTGCACAAGGTAGTCAGAGAAGCCTCATCAGTAAGAAATTCATCAAATCCTAAAGAAATCATAGGTACAAATAACATAAAAAATTACAATAAATTGGCAGAATTATTTTCATTTTTATTTTTTATGCCAATTTTATTGATTTTTGCTATTTTTTTAATTCCAATTATAATATTTGGATTTTTCTTGTAGCAATTTATTAAGAAAATTTAAAGTTTATCAAATCAATAGGGATAACTCGGTGATTTGGTGAGATACAAATAGCAATGCTAGTGAGAGTGAGGGATATTTTATTTTATAAAATTAATGAGTAATCTTGAATAAATTTTTTATCTAATTTACTTTTCTTTGTCAACTACACAAAGAAAAGTAACAAAAGAAA
>LFTI01000010.1 GCA_001513285.1 Rikenellaceae bacterium DTU049 | reverse complement strand
TCGGCCTATTGTTATAGATGCCGCCATCCACAAAGCGTTTGCCATCAATACGTACTGCTTTGAACAATGGTAGACTGGCACTTGCCAGGATATAGTCAAACAGATGTCCTGGACTGACCGCGTCCCGGAAAACGCTGACCGGTTTGAAATCAGTCAGCGAATAGGTCAGGACACCCAGATCGATTGGCGATCTGCGCAGGCTTTCCTCACTGAGATAATGTTCCATCTGACGTCTGAACGGAGTTGTGTCCAGACCTCTTTCCTGAATCACCAATCGGGTTAATGTCGGCAGGTTGTGACGATCAAAGATATTCTCCGGAACCGGCAGCGGTTCCGGCAGATCAACCAGGTCGGTAACAGTTACTTCATGCCAGGCTTGATAGGCTAATGACCAGTCACCCTGGCAAAAAAATGCACCGTTTATTGCGCCGATCGAAACACCTACAACTGCCGTGATCGGGATGTTGCATTGATTCAACGCTTTCCAGACACCAATCTGATAGGCACCCCGAGTTCCCCCGCCCGCCAGCACCAGTCCATAATCTGTCATAATGGTTTACCTCGCATTTGATACCCTCATTATCAACAAAATCAAATCAGAGATCAACAACATTCAGACTGACTTCATTGCAACGATTTTTCGCATACGCTATACTGAATCGAAACACACAACGATCATAACAGAACCAGATAACAGGGAGGTTTTTATCATGATTGGCTTTAGTCAGGAAAGCGCATCCGGCTGGATTCGCTCTTACGAAATAGATCAANNAAAACCGCAGATTGAATCGGCTCATGAACTGCTGCATTCAGGAAAAGGACCGGGATCTGCCTTTACAGGCTGGATGAAATTACCGGACAGTCTCGATATACATGAATTAGAACGGATACACAGGGCTGCCGATCGCATCCGGGCGCAGTCTGACATTTTGATTGTCATTGGTATCGGCGGTTCCTATCTGGGTGCTCGCGCAGCGATTGACATGCTGACGCCAACGTTTTCTGATCTGCTGCCCCGGGAAAAACGATCAGCTCCGCACATTGTATTCGCCGGTAATCATTTGAGCGCTGACTATCTGCATGACTTGCTTGAAACGATCAAGGGTCAGCGTATATCGGTCAATGTTATTTC
>LFTI01000015.1 GCA_001513285.1 Rikenellaceae bacterium DTU049 | reverse complement strand
TCTAAGCGCCCAACCAGCATTAAGAAGCTGAGGAAGTATTTAGAGAATATTGTGGTTGATTCAAAAGTACCTAAGGGTCCGTACGATCCTAGTCCAAAACCGTAGTTGCTTATTGATGAGAGGGCAACGCTTATGGACTCATCAAACGTCATACCTGATAGGCTTAAAACGGCTGCACTAAAAACAGTAAGTACAAGGTATAAAAAAACAAAGGCTATAACTTTTGCAATTGTATCGTTTGAGATTACTTTGTTGTTCATTTTTACCATATATAGTGCATCGGGATGAACCTGACGCTTGAATACCAGGAGTGAGTTTTTTGAAAGTACTATCAATCGTGATATTTTCATACCCCCTGAGGTTGAGCCTTCGCAACCGCAGAAAAGAATCATTACAAGAAAGAGCATCCAGTAAAATGGTCCCCACGAAAGAAAATTGTCTGTAGCAAACCCTGTTGTGGTTATAGCTGCAACTACCTGAAACAAAACAGTTCTGAATGTTTCTTCGATGTGTGACATTTGTCCTGTGGCTAGTAATGCAACTGAAATGACAACCGTAAACACTAAAATAAGAGAAAGATACCAACGAAACTCTTCGTTCTTGAAGATTGATGGTGAAAGTTTGGCAAATAATGCAGAGATGAGTAGGAAGTTGGTGCCGCCAAAAAACATCAGTAAAGTAATTACATATTCTATATATGGAGAATTAAATGATGCTATACTCAATTGTCTGGTAGAGA
>LFTI01000050.1:1491-15392 GCA_001513285.1 Rikenellaceae bacterium DTU049 | reverse complement strand
CAGTGTAAACCCTTCTGTCAACACGGCTTGCTTGTTTTATTACAAATCATTTCCCAATGCGGTATTAATACGAGTCAAAATTTAATATTGGTATGTTCTTTATTACAAAAACTTTTTGCTAAATTTATTATAAAAATGTTTATTTTTTAAAAAAAATTCAATAAAAAATTGATAAATCTCTCCTTTTTTATATGGGGCTAAATAATTATTAATGATTACTAAAAGATTATAATCAAATAATATTTTTGAGCTAATCGAATAAATCGTTTTACTAATCACTTATTTTTTTTGTTTTTTCAGCTCTACTGGACCTATTTTATCCATTAGATATAGTATCTTGTCTCTACGTCTATACAATCTTGGATGTTGGGTATGAGGATTCCATTTTCTCGGACTTGGAAGGCTCGCTGCTAGAGTAGCTGCTTCTGTTTTTGTCAGGCGTTTAGCATTTTTACCAAAATATATTTCTGAAGCTTTTTCTACTCCATAGATGCCATCGCCCAGCTCTATCACATTTAGATATACTTCCATTATTCGTTCTTTAGACCAGAATACTTCAATTAATACAGTGAAATATGCTTCAAAAGCCTTACGCACCCAACTACGATCTGGAAATAAGAAAACATTTTTCGCTACTTGCTGACTAATAGTACTACCACCAAGTTTTCTTTTATGAGTTTTGTTATATTCCTGGGCATATTTTATTGCTTCTATATCAAAACCAAAATGTTTAGTAAATTTATTATCTTCAGCAGCTACAACTGCTTGCACCATATAAGGACTTATTTCTTCAATGGGCACCCATTTTTTTTCTAATCTTATAGGTTTACCTTCCTTTTTTTGCTCGATACATCTAATAATCATTAGAGGAGTAATAGGAGGATTTACCCATTTGTATATTATTACCAACCCTATAGTAACACTAAAAAAAATAATTATTATTGTGCGAGTTATTCGCCAAAATATTTTCATATTAAAAAGAAATTCAATTATTTATTTGAATAATTCATCTACTATCCATTTCAGATCAGATTCATCTAATTGATAAAATGCACCAGTAGCCTTATTTTTTGTTAATAATTGCAAGAAATATTCTTTGTTTAGATTAGGAATATTTAAATCTTTTAGTTTAATAGGTGCTTGTATAGCTTTTAGACTTTCTATTGCTTTTAGGATAATAATATCAGGATCATCATTATCAAAATATGTTAATCCAAATTTTGTAATACCATAAGCACTTTTGTTTTTTAGCCAATTAAGCCATGCGGGATATACTACAGATAAAGACGCACCGTGAGGTACATCATAAAGTAGAGAAAGATGATGACCAATATCGTGCACTCCCCAATCTCCTGTTTTTTTGCCCATTATAGTTAATCCATTTAGTGCACAGGTAGAAGCATACATTATTTTTTCTCTATATTCATAATTAGTTAAATCATCTAAAAGTAAAGGTCCATATTCCATTATTTCATCAAATATAGCTTTCCCGAATCTATCTGATAATGTTGCATCTCCCATACCGAAAAATGCTTCCCATAGATGTGCTATGATGTCTGCCATTCCGTAAATAGTATAGTCTAAAGGTACAGAGATTGTGTAAGTAGGATCACAAAATGTATCTTTAGGGAAAAGTAATATAGAGCCTATGGCAGTTTTTACTTCTTTTTCTTGATTTTGTAGCACTGAGGTGCCATTCATTTCGCTACCAGTGGCTGCTAAAGTATTTACTGCAACTATTGGCAATGCATTAGTAGGTTTTACGATATATTCATAAAAATCCCAAACATCTCCATCATAATAATAACCAGCAGCGATAGCTTTGGCACTATCTATAGCACTGCCTCCACCGATAGCTATAATTGTGTCAATATTTTCTTTTTTGGCAATGGCTATACCCTCTCTCACCTCTTCTACACGTGGATTTGATTTTACCTTATCTAAAATATGATATTTGATATTTGATAATTTTAGTTGATTAATAACATCATCTAAACTACCATTCTGCTTAGAAGAGTTTGATCCAGTTACTATCAAAACGTTACTTGCATAATCATTAATTATGCTGCCTAATTTTTGCACACAATCTTTACCAAAATGCAATCTTGTAGGTATATTCCATGTGAAATTCATAATAATAATTTTTTGCAAATTTATAAAAACTAATTAAAATTTTCTTATAAATTCTTTCTTTTCCAAAGAAAGAAACAAAGAAAAATCTTATCTTGAGAAATGATTTGATATTTTTTGAAGAATTGCATTTATTTAATCAATGGAGGATTTTATGAAAACTTTTTGATTTAATTTGTTAATTAATTTACAACTAATATCTTGTTAAACTTATCAACTAATTATCTATCACCCCTTTTCCCTGTCTCCTCTTCACCTCGTCACCACCTCTCACCTACACCCTATCACCCTGTCTCCTCGTCTAAACTCATCAACCTTAATTTTATTATTTGTGCTCATTTGTGTGTATTTGTGGATAAATAACAACAATTTGACAGTTAAATGCTAACTTAAATAATTTACCCACAACAAACGTTATAGAACCATTATTTTTTTAATATTTTAACTTTGATTTGTGTAAAAAAATGTTTATATTTGCAATAATAATTTATAAAGTTATGACAGAAGATAATATAAAAAAAGTTGCTGATATTTTATTAAAGAATAAATATATTGTGGCACTTACTGGTAGTGGTATCAGTGTGGCCAGTGGATTGAGAACTTTTAGAGGTAAAAATGGTTTATGGGAAGAGTACAATCCTCAAGCATTAGAAATATCGTATTTTTATGAACATAGGGCTGAATCATGGGATTGGATTTATAAATTATTTTTTGAACCACTAAAAAATGCTCAACCTAATGCAGCTCATTATGCTTTGGCAGAATTAGAAAATATGGGTAAGTTAAACGCTATTATCACTCAAAACATTGATGGCCTGCATCAAGCTGCAGGTAGTAAAAATGTTATCGAATTTCATGGCACAACAAGAAATCTGATTTGTACTAAGTGTGGCGCAGATTACAGCAGAGATGAAATAGATTTTTCTATTTTACCTCCTAGATGCGCTAAATGTGGTGAAATTCTGAAGCCAGATTTTGTATTTTTCGGAGAAATGATACCACATAAAGCTGCTGAATATGCTTATCATCATGCTATGCATTGTAATGTTATGCTAATTATTGGTACTTCAGGTGTTGTGATGCCTGCTGCAGATCTACCTCGTATAGCTAAACAAAATAATGCTACTCTCATAGAGATAAATCTCGAACAATATAATGAGAGATTTTTTGCTCCAGATATTTTCATTCAAGGTGATGCAAATGTTATTTTACCTAAATTAGTAGAAGAGATCAAAAAATAATATTTTTTTGCAAGATTTGATTTTTAGTTTTGCACATAATGAAACTTTAGTTTACTAAAAATTTTCTTATTTCTCAAAAAATAATCGATAAGAATTGATCTAGGATATAAAAATTTAGTAGTTTCTGAATTAATTTTAGGATCGTAATATTTTTTTAAATTATCAAAATCTTTATGTGCAAGTGAAATAGCTTTAATATTAGAAAATTTGCCTGTAATAAAATAAAATAATATCATTAGATACTCGATTAAATGTCTTACCTTATATACTTTTCTGAAAATATAAGGAGGAAGGTTTTTGTACAGCATTAAATAGTTATTTCTAATATTCAAAAATAGTTTTTTAGGATCATTATATTGCAAACTGGCACCACCTAAATGATAAATTTTACTTTGGGGGATACAAGCTAATTTATAGCCGAGATGTTGTATACGCCAGCATAAATCTATTTCTTCCATATGAGCAAAAAAACGTTCATCAAAGCCCCCCAGTTGATTATAAATAGAAGACCTTATCACAAAGCAAGCACCTGAGGCCCAAAATATGTCAGTTATATCATCATATTGTCCTGTATCTTTTTCTATGGTATTAAATATGCGTCCTCTACAAAATGGATAACCCCATTTATCCACATAACCACCAGCAGCACCAGCATACTCGAAATATTCTGGATTGCTGAAACTGAGTATTTTAGGTTGTAAAGCTGCATAATCCTTATTTTTTTCTAAAAAATCTATCAAAGGCTCGCACCAATTATTGGAAACTGCTACATCAGAATTCAATAGAATATAATAATCACTCTCTATTTGTTTTAGCCCTTCATTATATCCTTTAGCAAAGCCATAATTTTCATTCAGAGTAATTAATTTTATATCATCTGGATAATTTTTTTGTAACCAATCAACGCTTTCATCAGTTGAGCCGTTATCGATTACATAAATTTGATAATTACAAGAGTTATATTTAATGAGAATAGGTATAAATTTTTGAAGCAGTGATATTCCATTCCAATTAAGTATTACTACAGAAACTAAAGGCATCATTACCGTGGATTATCGAAATAGTCATTTACTTTACTACCCCAGCCGAATTCTGGATCGTCATCTTCTGGATTGCCAGAAGAGTAAATTTTTCGTGACAATCTTTGCCTCCAATTAGGATTTCTATATTCGCCTCTCACATCACTATGCAATAATTCATAATTATTATATGTAAGCGAAGGGTTATAAAAGACAAATTTTTTGTTAAACTCACCATTTACTTCGTGATAATGCCATATTTCATAAGGGAAAGCATTGGGTTCATTTTCATTCTGAACAATGGTATTTGGTGGCCCATATTTCAAATATACTCTACCACGATCTGTCATATATCCTTTTCTAATCTGTGTACTGTATTTTTGATTAACAGCATCTATCTTTTCTAAATAATTTTGCCAAGCATTTTCAGGATTTTGAGGATCTTTATTCGCCCAGTAAGTATATATAAATTTTTTTATTTCATTTGTATCTGTCGATTTAATATATTTTTTTATTAATTCTACCTCTACAGAGCTACTAATGGGAGTTAATATTCTCAAGAATTCATGTAAGGAGTCTAAACTTTTTACTTTTTCTAAATAATTATAATCTTGTTCAACTATTTGATATGGCAAAATAGAAGGATGATCTACATATATGGGTAGCTGCACTTGAGCTACAGTAATGCCACTTGTATTTATTGCTTCACTAACTAAAGCATAATTGCCAGAAGGCAATTTAGAAATATTAAAATTACCGATAAATCCTATAAAATTTTCGACATTCATTTTTTTAGTAAAATAATAGTTTTCTAAAATTTGTCTATTATTCATATCTTCTAAATAAATGCACAAAAGGAACTGTTTATTAGTGTCGAAATTTTTAAAATTATAAATTTCGAAATAAAAATATAATAATGAATCATTTTCTTCGAAAATATTTATTGGTCTATATTTTAATTGATAGCCACCTTTAGTAAATTCATCATTATCATTTTGAGCTGTAGAATATCCATCGAGCAACTGTATACCAGAATAAGCAATAGTATCAAAACTAGGAACATAAAATTTAGTATTAAAATTAGATTTTCTAAGTGTATCAAATTCATCTCTCATCGAAAGCTCTAAATTATAAATGCCTGGCTTTAAATTGAATGAAAATAAATGAGAAGCAACATCATTAACCATATTGATACTATCCTTAGGAATGATCAAATGCAATTTAGCAAAATCTGCAATATTATCAGAACTATCTTTTATAAGTAATAAAATTGATACCTTAGCATGTTCGTAAGGGTAGACTGCTTCAGTAGAAAAACTTAAATTATCAGGCAATATAGAAAGATAAAACTCTATATAAGGTCCATTATTAGATGAATAATAATTATTATAATTTAAAAATGCTTTAATTTGATTATTTGAACTTTCTTGAGAAAATAAAATTATTGATATAGATATCAATAAAATAAGAAATATTGACTTTTTCATTATTTAATTGTTTTATAAATTAAAAAAATTATTTATAAAATTACAAAATTTTTTTAATATAATATCATAAATAAAAACGTTGTATTACAGATTAATGCTATCAACTAAGCATTGTTTGATATTATCATTAATTTGTTCAATGAAAATTTTAGAATTTTTTAATACGTCAAAATTTGATTTATCATAATATGTAATAGTAACCAAAGATAGATTATATGTAAGATCAGTATTAAAAGATTCATTGAGTTTATTTATTAAAATTGGCAATTTTGCAATATCATTATTAACACAAACATAAAAGTAAAAAGCATCTAATTGCATAAGGTTTATTCTAATATTTAAATCTGCGAAAGTATAAAATATTAAAGATAAATCATTTTCATTGAGGGAAAGCAAATTTTTAGGAGCAATAGAAATGAGTACTTGATCACTTTTAATTATTAAAGAAGAAATATGTTCATCATCAGAAGTGATATCATCTATTAGAGTGCCATCAAGAGTAGGATTATAAAAATCTTTAACAAATAATTTTATTTTTTTACTTTGTAAAGGTTTAATAGTTTTAGGATGCAAGACAGTAGCACCATAATAAGCCAAAGTAAAAGCTTCTTTGTAATCTATATGATGTAATAACACTGCATTTTTGAAAAGTTTAGGATTGGCATTAAAAATCCCTGGGACATCTTTCCAAATAGTGATAGCTTTAGCATCTAAACAATTAGCAAAAATAGCTGCAGAAAAATCGCTCCCTTCACGTCCCAGAGTTGAAACATAACCATCAATAGATCTCCCTATGAAACCTTGAGTTAAAAAAAGATTATTATTTTGCAATAAAGGCTTAACTTTTTCATCAATCATTTTATTTGTCAAATCCCAATTAATGATAGCATCTCTATGCTGTGTATCAGTAATAATAATGTCGCGAGCATCTAACAATACATTTGGAATATTAAAAGAGTCAAAAATATAATGTAAAATAGTAGTAGATAAAATTTCACCATAGCTAATAGTAGCATCATAATGAATATCATATTCCCAATTTTTATAATTATACAAAGCATGTTCTAATTGTTGGAAACATTGATTAATATCACTAAAAACAGGATGATCTACGTTATTAAAAAAATAAGAAGCAATATTTTCATGAAATTTTTTAAGATTTAATAAATCATTGCTAAAATCTTGATTATCTCTAGCTAAGAAGAGTATATTTTCGAGAGCATTAGTAGTTTTAGCAAAAGCAGAAATCACAATAAGAGTAGGTTCATTATTAATATTATTAACTATTTTGATAGCTTGTTCAATGGATTTAGGATCAGTTAAGCTACCACCGCCGAATTTATATATTTGCATTTTTTAATACAAAGGTAAGGGGAAAAAATGAGAGGGGCAAGTAAAAGATTAATCTTTTAAAATCAATATTGGATTTAATCTCAATTCCATATACACATACCATGCTTGCCGATCTGATGATGCTAAATTAAGCATCCTGCCTACATCTTCTATCAATTTCTTTAACAAATATTTGTGTTTTATTATATACCACATTATGTAGCTTTGCAGATATTTGGTAGCTACACCTCTGAATTTATAATTTATCCAATTCACAAATATGCCTGTATGCTTCTCTATAGCTGTCAATCCATACAAATCATTTTTACTCTTTTTATTGTTTATTAACTCTTTTCTCCTAAGTTCTTTGGCTTGTATATTTCGTAATTCTTCGTCGTCATCACTACATATTACGCCATTCTTTGAGATTTTTGTTGTTAATATCTTCTCTATATGTGCTTGCCTTACCTTTTGGAAGCCTACAACATTAAAAAGCATATTACCACTTCTATCTTGAGTAGCCAGCACAGCTACTTTTTGAAGTCTTCTTATTTTAGCAATCAATTTGTCCATTGCATTACGCTTTCTTCGGCCTTTCTCAGAGTATTCCATGAGTAATTGTTTCAACTCGATAATTCCAAAGAAGTTTACATTATTATCAAAGCTTCTGAGAGCTGCTAATATTCTATGACGCCAAGCAAAGCTTGTAGGTAAGCTTATGCCAACCTCATCAGCACATTGTTGTAATGTTTTATCTTCAAGCATGCAACGAATGTAGCCAAGCATCTTTTCACGTTTTTGAATTTTATAAACGAAAGTGCCAGTAGTTACTCTAAAGTTTCTTCCACAATCTTTGCAAATATAAAGTTGTTGTCCTTGTTGTCTACCGTTTTTAATAATATTACTACTTTCACAATTGGGACACAGAGGAGCAGCACTCAGAGTTTTTACCTCTTGATAATCAACCGCATCAGCCTCTTTCTCTAACAATAAATTGTATAGATTATCTAAAAATGCAAGATTCTCTTGCTTGCCCATAGAGATATACTCGTCTACGTCTTCGATTATCTGTTTCATAATTCTAATAAATTTTTTACAAATATATAAAAAATTTTAATTAGTTATCCAATATAAATTTAAAAATAATTGTTATTGATTAGTCAATTCCCCTTTTCCCTTAAAAAAATTTTTTTATTTTTAATTTCTTTTTTAATTTTGCGAAAAAACAATTATAATATGAAAACTACTAAAATAATTGTGCAAATTGTACTATGGATTGTCATTGTAGTACTTGCTATATTGATTTTTAGAAGCATTACAGATCCTTTGAATTTTCAAAATGAATTTAAAAGAAGGCAAGATGCTGTGATTACTAAATTAAAAAATATTCGTTCTGCTGAACAAATGTTTCTCCAGGTAAATAATCGTTATACTGCTAATTGGGATTCTTTGGCAGAATTTATCGAATCAGGTAAAATACCTATTATTAAATTAACTGCTGATCCTAAAGATACTACTTATACAATTTTCTTTAGAGATACTGTAGGTTATAAAATTGTAAAGGATTCTTTATTTAAAAATATTCCTGATTTTAATGCTTATGAATTAAAATACATTCCTTTTTCAGATATTACGGGAACCCCCAAAGATACTTTTTCTATTAAGGTAGATAAAATTGATAAAGGAAATGTATGGGTTAATACTATTGAAGTTACTGCTCCTTACAAATCTTTTATGAAAGATTATGATCTAAATAGATATGGTGTAGATCCTGAGGGTGTTCTTAAATTCGGATCTATTACTGAACCTATAACAGATGGTAATTGGGAATAATGAGTATAAAAAATTTCGAAAAAATTTTAAATTTCGATTTAGAAATAAATAATGCTAGTATAAGCCTCTTCACTGAAGGGGTTTATATTATTTTTTTTGCTGACAAAACTCCTATTAAAATTTGTTCTTTTCCTTGGGAATCGTTTAATGGTATTTTTGAGAATGAAATTGTCAATTATCCTCATTTTAATTTTATAATTGCTTCTGAGCAGAGTACCATTTCGCCAAGCGATTTTTTATTGAAATATTCTAAAAGTGATTTTATTCAAATTTTAGGTTGGGAAAATCCTGACAATGTACAAATTAATGCACTGCCAGAATTAAATGCTGTGATGTTAAATAAAAAAATATCCATTCCTGAAAAATTAAATCTATATCCTTATACTGCTCATGAATATCTTTGGCTTAAATTCATTCTAAAAAGAAAAACTGACGGTGTATTTATTGATGTTAGACCCGGCATTTCTATAATTGCTATTATTTCTCAACAGAAATTATTGTTTTATAATTTAATGCAATACAATACACCAATGGATCTTTTGTATTATATAACTAGTGCAATTAATTTGACAGATACTGAAAGTTTAGATTTGCCACTATTTATTTCTGGTGCTATTACTGCAGATTCATTATTATTAAATAAGATAGAACCTTTTTTTAAAAATATTAATTTTTTATCTGTTGGAGATAATTTTTTAGAAGAATACTCTCATTTTTTCGTTTCTAGTTATGAGCTATGCGAATTATAGGCGGTTCACATAAAAAAAGACAAATTATCCTTCCTAGTAAAATCGATATTAGTCCAACTACAGATTTTGCTAAAGAAGCATTATTTAATATTTTAAGATATTATACTGATTTTCAAGGAATTGATGTTTTAGATATTTTTAGCGGAAGTGGAAATATTTCGTATGAATTTGCTTCTCGTGGGGCAAACAAGATTATTGCCATAGAAAAGGATGATTTTTGGTATAATTTTATTCAAAATAATATTGAAAAAATTAATTTAAAATCAATTTCTGTTTTTCAAATAGATGCCTTTTATTTCATACAACATTGTAAAGAAAAATTTGATATTATTTTTGCTGATCCACCATATAATTTAGATAATATTGATAAAATTCCTGATATTATTTTTGATAATAATTTATTAAATGACGATGGCATCCTGATATTAGAGCATGGTGGTAAACTTTCATTCAGTGATCATAAAAGATTGATCGATCATAGATCTTATGGTAAAGTTAATTTTTCTTTTTTTAAATAATGCTATTTTTAAATTATAGGTAAAATAGTATTTTTTATTAAATTATGAGTAAAAAAACTACGAAAGACAATAAAAATCTTGAAATATTCAAATCTGATTTTGAGATAGAAAGGATATTACCATATGCTGATGGTATTAGTGCAGGTTTTCCGTCGCCAGCAGAGGAATATCTAGAGCTAAGTTTAGATCTTAATAAAGAATTGATTAAACATCCAACAGCCACTTTTTTTGGTAGAGTAAAAGGTAATTCTATGCAAGATGTTGGTATTTATGATGGCGATATATTAATAATAGATAAATCTTTAATGCCTTATGATGGTGCTAAAGCTGTTTGCTATATTGATGGTGAATTTACTCTGAAAACTTTAAGAAAGATAAATAATGATTTGTGGTTAATGCCTGCTAATGAATCTTATAAACCTATTAAAATTAATGAAGATAATGATTTTATAATTTGGGGAATTGTAACTTATGTGATTCATAAAGTACTGTGATTTTAACTGATCTTCCCCAAAAATATTAAAGAAAATATGATTATATAGTAATACCAGTCTATGTTAAGGGTAAGGGGTATTTGATTTTAATTTTATGTAGGCAATAAGTTCAAATAATTAAAAAACTGGATTTTCTCAATAACCATGAGGCTATTGAACTATTAAAAATTTATTAATTCTGGGGAAGATCCGTTACAAACTTGCAATTAATTAGGATAATTCCTGAATTACTCCTAGCAATGTGTTTTGTTACAAATCATTTCCTAATGTGGGTTTTAAAAAAGCTTGTTATTATTAGGACTATTCTGTTGATAATAAATAATATTTATAGAAACTTTATTATTTAAATGTCTATTTCAATGTCATTAAAACAATAGTAAATTTTGAGCCCTCTCCTACCCTACTCTCTACATATATTTGACCATTCAGATCATTAATTATATTTTTCACTATTGCTAAACCTAGACCAGAACCAGATGTTTTCGTTGTGAAATTAGGTTCAAAAATTTTTGTTAATTCTGCCTCAGGTATACCTGAGCCATTATCCTCAATTGTAATTATAGCCTTTTCATTTTCGGAACTAATATTAATTTTAATAAGACCACGTCTATCATCTACAAAAGCTTGCACTGCATTTTTAATAATGTTAGTAAAAGCTCTATTTAATCTATTTTCATCACCATGAATAAATAATTCATCTATATCAGAAATAAACATAATATCATAATCCTCACTTTGGAATAAAGCCACTAAATTTTGTAATAGTTTAACTAAATCCACATCAGTAGCTACAGGCTCTGGCATTTTATTAAATTGCGAAAAAGCAGTTGCTATATCAGATAAATGTTCTATTTGCTCGAGTAATGTAGCCAAATATTTATCTATATCTTTTTCGAATCTTTGTCTATCATTTTCCCATGTTTTTTGTAGAAATTGCACACTCAATTTCATTGGCGTTAATGGATTTTTTATTTCATGAGCTACCTGCTTAGCCATCTCTCTCCATGCCATTTCTCGCTCACTATGAGCTAATTTTTCTGCTTTTTCTGCCAATTCATCAACCATTTGATTATATTGTCGTACCAGTTGACCTATCTCATCATTACTTCTATATGATATCTTTTCGTTTTGACTAGATAAACTCAAGGTTTTTAATCTTTTGCTAATTAATTTTAATGGCCTATTGATGTACTGCGTGATTAGAAAAGTGATAATGAGAGAAATGAGTAATAATATAGTATAAATATTTATGAATGTGCCTATAAGCTCACTTAAATCACTCCTTAATTCTGAAATTTGATTAAACATCGGCACAGACAATATTCCTACAATTTTTTTATCAATAAAAATTGGGAAATATGCATTCCAATATATAAAATCACCAATATTCTCTTGATTAGTATAATACCAATAATTTTGCCAATAGTTATACCAATAAACATTTGGATTTATTAAGTCGGTTAATAATTTATTCTGAAAAAGAGAAAATTGCGTAGATGATAGTAACCTACCATCAATATTATAATAATGAAGATCAGAAAAATAAGAATATTTATATCTCCACAATAAAGAATTAATATTATCAGCATTAATGTCATTATTTATAATTTCATTTTGCAATGATAAATAAAGTCCATAATTACGTTCAAAATATCGTTTTTGCAATTGATGTAGATAAGTATTTTGTAAATATTTAACAGAAATACTGCCTGATATTAAAATCACTATTGTAATAATAATTATCAATGTCAATTGCAGTCTACTAGCAAAACTTCGTAATATTTTTTTAAGATTAAACCCTTTAAATAATAAATAGTAAAAAATATATAACAATAAAACTATTATTGTAAAATAACAGAAAATGCTAATCCAACTTGGCAAAGAATGATTAGATACCAATACAATATATTTTTCATCATTTATTTCGCTTTTTATCGAATATTTACCGTTATATTTAAATAATTTACCTATAGGAGCATACTGTATAATATTATCAGCTTGTAATGGGAAAATAGTATTACCATAGCTTTGTAATAAATTATTATTAAAATATGTAGCATAATCTATCTGTGCAGGTAAAAGTTGCTCTTCATCAGCATTAACCAATAATTCTAAATATCCCTCTGGTCTGAAAGGTTGTTTTTTATAAAATTCTATAAACAAATAATGTGGTAGCTCACTATTCAACTTAATACTAAATAAATAATAATTAACATCAGCATTAGTAATGTAATATAACTCCTCTGAAATAGGTTGAGTCTGTGAATGCTCTATAATGCTATCATAATAATTCCAACAACTTATTTGATTATTATTATTTAAAAAAATATCGTTACTGCAACAAATAAAACCCAAAATATCATATTTACCCTGAAATGAAGATAAATAATAATCTTTCAGATATGTGAGCCAATTCATATTAGTATCTAGATGCTCTGTGTATCTGAGAATAATTTCATCATTATTAATTTGATTTTTCAAATCTTGTAAATGATTTTCTAATATTAGATCTCTTTCTGAACTAATTTTGACAGCATTTAATAATAAATAATTAGAGAAACTCTGATGATGAACATGCATAAATAGTCCACTCGTAAGAGCTATAATACAAAATCCAAAAATATATACAAAATATCTTTTGACCCATCGTTTCGTAATAAATGTAAATAAATAGACTATAACCCATATAGTCATCCCTACCATTGATAATACAATAAAAAAACTTTGATTTTTTAATAATAATATCAAAAAAATAACATAAAAAATAAATCCAGAATAAACTATGGTTTTAGATGGTTTACGCATTATCATTAACCTCATTACCCAGATCCATATTGCTAATAAACTAATAACCAATATTATTACAAAGAAAATATCGATCTTCGTTACTATCCATTCGTAATAACTATAAGGGAACTCAGTAGCATTAAATATTTTATATATCCAGATAAAAATATTACCTGATAAAAATAAAGAAATAACAAAATAAAATAATTCTCTATACTTTATGGGTAATAACTTATAACAAAGCTTAATGACTAAAACACCTAACCATAAAATCAAAAATATTTTACCGATATTATTAAAAGTCAATGATA
>LFTI01000050.1:0-1323 GCA_001513285.1 Rikenellaceae bacterium DTU049 | reverse complement strand
AAATAATTATTCTGTAGCTGCCAGGATAAAATTATATGATAATTAGAAGTATCTTTAGCAAAACATAAAAAGATACCTCTATCATTTTTTACAATGTATTCATCATTAATAGACTCATCAATTAAAAAATTATTTGTAGACCAGTAAACTAGACTATCTTCGCTATAAATAAAAATGCCTGTGTTTTCAAAATTATTTTTTTCATATAACCCTTGCATCCTGTCCCACTCACTACTTTGAACCAATTGCAAAAAAGTTTTATCAGTAAGGACAGATTTCAGTTTTTCCCAATTTTTATCTACCCTATTGGTTAACTTATTTTGATAAATCAATTGATAAATTTGATAAAAAGTATGATTAATAGTAAAGACGAGGACAGAAAATAAAATAATTGATAAGCTGATTTTTAATTTTTTATTAATTAAAAGATTTAAATTAGGCACAAGAATTTATTTTATACACAAAAATATTAAAATTAAATAAAACGAAAGAGAATCATTTTTCGAAAAAAATGAGAAAGAACAAAAATATTGTTTGGAAAAATATTGGATACAAATCTATAATATTTAAATTTTATAAAAACTCGCATTGGGATTAATATCTAAGACTAATTATTGATATAAAGTTACTAAATTATACGTTTTATTAATAGTAAAAATATTAATGATAGTTGACAAAAAGTACATATATCTAAAGATAGAAATTTGATATATAATAAAAATCCCAGCTGGCTGGATGGTAGATAAAACTTTTTAATTCCATTTAGAATAATATTTAGCATTCAATATATCTAAAAAAATCATATCCAATATTTATCCAAACATTTTTATTTAAATTTGACAGAGAAATATTAACCACAGAGTTCTCAAAGAAGGCACAAAGAACACAGAGAATGAAAGAATTAATTGTCTGAACTGGGATTTGTGAGATTAAAGGATTTTGAGATTTTGTCTTTTTCAGGGCTAAAGCCTACACTTCTTTTTATGTTATACCCTGACCTTAAGGTCAGGGTTAATAGTCTACTCTTTGTGAACTTTGTGGTAAAATAATTTATCCACAATGAACATTATAGAACCCAATTTCATTCTCTCTTTTCCTCAAATGAAGTTAAATGAAGTCAACAACATTATAATAATTTACTGTTTCCTTTTTGTAATAGGTGGGTTTTAGAAATGTGGGTAAGGGGAGGAGGGTATAAACTGTTTTTATGGCGTATATCCTTTGTTAGCGTTTCGTTTTTTCTTTTAGTTTTCATTATACACAAATTTTCTAGTTTGCAATACTTCTTTCCACCAATTTTCTCTTTTTATTTTTATCTTTCGT
>LFTI01000051.1 GCA_001513285.1 Rikenellaceae bacterium DTU049 | reverse complement strand
TGGGACACCCTGCATCGAATGCTTTTGCTTTTTATGGTGATATGACATCCTCAAGGTTCAATCGGTTACAAAAAAAATAACCCAAATAGAATCAGAAAATATAAACAGTTGAATCATTTGCGAATAAGCCACATGATACACTCTTAGTATTTATTCGGAGTAACGGATAGATGAAGCAGTGATATTTAAGTAGGGTGTATTTTACATTTGGTATAAACCTATTTCAGGACGAGACAGGGTCTTTGGCCTGTATAAAGCTTATATACCCTTATTACAGCCTCATTATAACCTTATATCAACTACATATTATAATGAGGGGAGATAAACATTAGATAAGTTAATGATATACCCGCAGACACTTTAGATTCGTGAAGGAGGGGCCCATAACAGTGTATGGTTGCACGATGAGGATGGAGTTATTGAGCAGCAATATTCCGGAGTGTTGACGGCATCAAAGCAAATCGAGCGGGCTTTTAATTTTTGACTGGGCAATGTCGGTAATATGCGTATAAATTTCGGTCGTATTCACCGATTTGTGACCGAGTAACACCTGGATATACCTGATATCCGTACCATTCTCCAGCAGATGAGTCGCAAAGCTATGTCGCAGGGTATGGGGAGTGACCTTTTTGGTGATCCCGGCTTTTGAAGCCGCATTTTTGACAATGGTCTGTACACTCTTCTCAGAGTAGGGTCCCCCACCCTGACCCTCTATCAGGTATTCCTCCGGGTGATATTCCTTGTAATAGCGTCTGAGGGAATCCAGCAACAGGGGGGACAGCATCACCACACGGTCCTTCCCTCCCTTGGCATTTCTGATCAGGATGACATTGTTTTTCGAATCAATATCATTC
>LFTI01000098.1:385-759 GCA_001513285.1 Rikenellaceae bacterium DTU049 | reverse complement strand
ACCATATCACACCAAAATGCCAAATATCCTTGTGCTTCTTGCATATCTTTTATTTGCCAGAACTCATCAAACATAATTTTTAATCTATATGCTTCTCCTAATTTTGGATACATTAATGTTAGCATATTTAATTGTGATTTCTTATCAGCTTTTAGTTTTCTATAATCTTTTAAAAATATATATTTATGACCTTTCAACATTTCATTTTCCCTTCGCTCCAATTGCCATACTTTATAAAAGGATTCATTCAGCATCTTTTTTACGTGAAATTTATCAAAAACTATATTCGCATTAGGGAAATTATCATATACGCCACTTATATATGCTGGTGACATATCTATACATACATTTTTAATATTTTCTACTTGCAACCC
>LFTI01000098.1:0-311 GCA_001513285.1 Rikenellaceae bacterium DTU049 | reverse complement strand
TCATCTATCCCTATTTGTTCTACCTTTGATACTCTATCCTTTTTAATTGCTATTTTTATCCAGTAATTAAATACTCGCCATATACGTGGTGCTTTTACCCTTACTGTCTGTGCTACTTTGTTCACTGGCATCTCTTGCTCTATTAATAGCATACTATATGCCTCAAACAATAATGTAAATCCACTGCCTCTCCTCGCCCAGGGAACTTGTATTCTATGAATTTTATTGTTCTTATCCTTTACTCGTGGCACTCTCGCTTCTATATAGCATTCATTCTCAAAAAAATTTAAATGCTGCCACCTCATTATCTT
>LFTI01000100.1 GCA_001513285.1 Rikenellaceae bacterium DTU049 | reverse complement strand
AGCGCTGAACAATGATGAATTTTCTTCAGAGCCTGACAGATGGCTCGAGCTGGCCAATGCTCACTGCATTCCTACTGGGACTGATGACAGCCATCAGCCCCTGTCCGCTGGCCACGAATATCACAGCCACCGCCTATCTGAGCAAAGACATCACCATCAAAAAAAGGGTGTTGTACAACGGCCTTTTTTATACACTTGGAAGGATGTTTACCTATACGGTGCTTGGCATGCTCTTCTTTTTTGGTGCAAGCCAGTTTAAGATTGCCGGTCTCTTGCAGGGTCTCGGCGGTATCTGGCTGGGTGTGGCTCTACTGTTGATTGGCATCTTTATGCTTGATATCATACAGCTGAACATGCCCGGCGTGGGGAAGCTGACGGATAAGTTCGGCAACAAGAAGGGTAAGAAAACCTACTGGGATGCTTTTCTGCTGGGACTTTTGTTCGCACTGGCGTTCTGTCCCTATAGCGGCATGCTCTATTTCGGCGGGTTGATACCGATGACGATCGCCTCTGCATCGGGATTGTTGCTGCCGCCGATTTTCGCCATAGCCACAGGTCTCCCGGTGATCATCATCGCATGGCTCCTGGCCTATAGCGTGAGCAATATAGGTAAGTTCTACAACAGAATGAACAGTTTTCAAAAGTGGTTCAAGCGTGTGGTTGCAGCACTGTTTATGATAATAGGCGCTTATTATATCATCATCAGTCTCTGAATAAAAAATGAAAGAATAACATCAACAAATAACAATCAACAAATAAAATAATTATGGAAGTATTGGTATTGGGACCCGGCTGTAAAAAATGCGTTTTGACCTACGACGCCATCAGAAAAGTGGTGAATCAGACCGGAGCAGAGGTGTCCCTCCGCAAGGTGGAGGACATTATGGAGATCATGAAGTTTAACGTGATGACGACACCGGCAGTGGTGGTCGACGGTGAGGTGAAGGTGAAAGGTCATGTACCATCCGAAGCAGAGATAAAAAAGATTATTGGTCTTTAAACAGCAGCATATCAGATATTACAGTAACCGCGCAAACGACGTGGAACGATATTGTGTTGTCTGTAAATGAAAAAAATGGAAACAAAAAAAGAATTAAAATATCTAGGTTTAATGGTGCTTCTTTTCGGGTTGATCTTCTTTCTTCCCATCAGCAGTGAGCGTTTTATGACCGCCATCACCGCCACCCTCGACCTCTCCAAATGGTACGCACAGGAACATGTGATCCTCTGTCTGCTTCCGGCATTTTTTATTGCCGGGGTGATTGCCGTATTCATTAGCCAGGGATCGGTGATACGGTACTTCGGTGCGAATGCCAACAGATGGCTTTCCTACAGCGTGGCATCGGTTTCGGGAGCCATCCTCGCGGTCTGCTCCTGCACCATTCTCCCACTCTTTACAAGTATCTACAAGCGGGGAGCAGGTCTGGGACCTGCTGTCGCCTTCCTCTACTCGGGCCCGGCCATCAGCATCCTCTCCATCATTCTCACCTGGAGCATCCTCGGCACGGAGATGGGCATTGCGCGGATGATTGGAGCTGTCCTTTTCTCGGTCATGATCGGACTGGTGATGGCATTTATCTACCGCAAGGAGGAGAAAGCAAAACAGGAGGAGCAGATGAACTTCGAGGCACCACCGGCAAAACGTCCGGTGTGGCAGACGATGTTCCATTTTTTTACGCTGGTGCTTATCCTGGTGGCTGCCAACTGGGGTGCACCCGCATCAGGTGACACTGCAAGTGTATGGTTCTATCTCTTCAGCTACAAATGGTACATCACCGGCTTCCTGTCGCTGATGCTTGCCTGGTCGCTGATAAAGATTCTGAAGATTAAATGGCAGTGGGTATTGCTGGGTGTTGTTGCAACAGCACTGTCGGCACTTCTTGCCGGCCATTTTATCCCCGACCCAAAACTGGCGCCGATGGTGCCGATGGTTGTGGGTATAGCCGCGCTTGCTGTGGTGACCCTCTTCGACCGGAACGATGAGGAGAACAGGGAGTGGACGCTCTCTGCCTGGGGTTTTGCCAAGCAGATCATGCCGCTGCTGGCCATCGGGGTGGTGACCGCCGGGTTCCTGCTGGGATCGACGCACGACAATGTAGCCATTCCCGGCGTGGTGCCCAACGAGTGGATTGAGTGGGCTGTAGGAGGGAACTCTCTTTTTTCCAACTTCTTCGCCAGCTTCACCGGGGCATTCATGTATTTTGCCACGCTCACCGAGGTACCTATTGTGCAGGGACTGCTCTCCAGTGGTATGGGTAAAGGTCCCGCGCTGGCACTGCTGCTTGCCGGACCATCGCTCTCACTGCCGAACATGCTGGTGATCCGTGGTGTGATGGGGACCAGGAAGACGCTTGTATACGTGGTGCTGGTGATGATCATGGCTACCTTCTCCGGAATGGTTTATGGTACGTTCTTTTGACAATAAACCGTTGGTAACACGATTCTGTTATAATAGTTCACATTTTAAAAATCAATTTAATTTATTTCAAGATGAAAATACTTATTCTTTGTACCGGCAACAGCTGCCGCAGCCAGATGGCACATGGTTTTTTGCAGCGTTTCGATGAGAAGTTAACTGTTCGTTCGGCCGGAACCGAACCTGCCCGGCAGGTAAACCAAACCGCCGTCAAAGTGATGAAAGAGGTGGGGATTGATATCAGCCATCATACGCCCCAAATGGTAGACCAGTACATCAAAGATGAATGGGATTATGTGATTACGGTATGTGAC
>LFTI01000027.1 GCA_001513285.1 Rikenellaceae bacterium DTU049 | reverse complement strand
CCGTTTTGTTCGGACAGTGTCAATTCAGAATAAGAAAACAGCTGTGACACCGCGCGGAGTTTACTTTTTAAACTTTCGGCCGCGGGCGCCATCGCCGTAATCAGGCCGTGCTCCGGGGTCAAAAGATGCAGTAGGCGGTGCCGGTCCTTCCACGGAAATGAATTCATGACAAAGGCCTTTGTCACGAGGGTGCTCATCTTAGGATTCTTTCTCTTCGATTGACAGGTCGCGAAAATCTTGCGGCCTGTTCTCCCAATTGGGTTTCACCTTGACAAACAGCGACAGGTGCACGCGGGCATCGGTTAACGCTTCAATCGCTCGGCGCGCCCTGGTCCCGATCGATTTGATCTTCTCGCCCTTATGCCCGATGAGAATATGCTTATGGGAGGCCTTGGAACATAAAATGAGCGCATCGATCTCAATAGCCTGTTCATCCTCAACAAAGCGTTCGATCATGACGTGAACGCCGTAGGGGATCTCCTCGTGCGTCTGTTCTAATATCTCGCGTCGGATGAGTTCCGCTGACAGGATTTTTTCAGTCTGATCGGTCTCATCGTCCAGCTGAAACAGGCGGCGGCGTACGGGCAAAAGGCGCGTGACCTCATCTAAAAAGCGATCGATGCCATCTCCTTTTAAGGCAGAGATAGGCACATAGGCGTCGAGTTTAAAAAGATCGTCATAGGCTTTAATGAGCGGCAGGATATTATCCTTTTCTGCCCGGTCGACCTTGTTGATAATCAAGATGACGGGCTTCCCATCGCGTTGG
>LFTI01000013.1 GCA_001513285.1 Rikenellaceae bacterium DTU049 | reverse complement strand
AATACAGCTACTACTGGAGATGTGACGCCTGGTTATTATTATTGGGATGGTAGTCAATGGGTGCGCTTCGCTACTGGAAGTGGGTTAAATTGTAGCTCTACAAATTACCTTATTAAATCTGATGGATCTAGCGGCGTATGCACAGATATTATAGAAAATAATAATAGAAATATAGGAATAGGTGCTACGCCAAATGATAATTACAAATTATATGTATATAGACCCAGCACTAGTTATGGAGCAAATAAAACTGGTATTTATAGCTATCGTAATGGGGCAAGTGGTAGTACTAATGGTGGTACTTCGTGGTCTAATACTGGAATAGATGCTGCTATTAAAGGTTATTCTTTTTGGGGCAATGAATTCACTGCTGCTATAGCTGGATACAACTATTTAGATTACGTAAATAGTGTAGGTGTCATAGGTTCTAATTCTGGTGGTACTGTGAGAGCTGAGTTAGCTACACGTTCTTATACTTATGATGGATCTACTAGCGATGCACTTTACTCGTTAAAATTAACGGGAGATTTTTATAATCAAGAAATTAGCTATGGACAATCCACTGCTCCTTATTTTACGGGCACATCCCTGCGTACAGTTAATATTACTACCCATGGTACCGGACAAGAAAAAAGTATAGTATGGATACACGGTGAATGTGATTATTTTAAAACAGATGTTGATTCATATGTTTGCTTTTATATTTATAGAGATGGCACATTATTATGCGAGATTAGTGAAATATCATTTATAAATGAAGATAAAACAGTACACATCCAATGGATGGATGAGCCACCGGCCGGCGATCATACCTATGAGCTTAGAGTTTANNGAGCTTAGAGTTTATTATCCTAATGGAGGTATGAGCTACTATGGTCATCAGCTTCACGTTGTAGAATTAAAAAGATAAATATATGAAAAAGTTATTTTTATTAAATGTAATTTTATTTTTGAGCATTTTTTTAAATGGGCAAAATCCAATCAATGACGATGCTAAAGCTAGAATCGGCACCTATTTAAAAATTAATCCTCAAATATTAAATGTCCAAGTGAGTTCAATAGAAGCTAAATCTATTGTTGATATTATAGTTTACACTTATGAAAATTTTCTTGTAATTCCAGACCTACCTCTAAACAATATCACTGATGCTAAGGAAAAATCAGAAATAAATCAATTAATCCAAAGATTAGAAAACTTGACAACTAATCCTCCAAGCTGGCAACAACTATTAACATTGCAAATAAAGAAAAAATCTGCACCTCCTACTCCACCAGTATATGCTGGTGATGATAAAGCTTCGCAGTATTATAATACCAAGTCTAGCAATTTTAATAAAAAATCTTCTCAATCTAAAGCTAATCTGATAGAAATGGAAATTTCTAAAAGTGAACCAACTCCTTTACCTGATAAAACTAAAGAATAATTTTTTATAAATTTATTCGATTCTATAACGCTTTGAGTATGTAAAAATTAGTTTTATCACTAATTAACTTATAAATACTTTAATCTATCGGCCATCAATTATCAATGATCAACTATTTATTTCTGAAATACTAAACTCATCAACTTTTCAACTTATCAACTCTATTATCTATCACTCATCAACTAATCAACCTTATTTTTTTATTTGTGTTCATTTGTGGACAATAACTTTTTTCCAAAATTTCTATTTAAAAAAGATTTAAAATAAAATTTTTTTGTTAGAAAAAAAATTATTACTTTTGCAAACCAAAAATGTTGAAAAATTAAATCAATGGATACATTAAGTTATAAAACGGTACATTTGAATGCTCAGACAGTGAATAAGGAATGGGTATTAGTAGATGCAGCTGGTCAAACTCTAGGGCGATTAGCATCAAGAGTAGCATATGTTTTAAGAGGAAAACACAAACCTGGATATACACCTCATGTAGATTGTGGTGATAATGTGATAGTTATTAATGCTGATAAAGTAGTTTTAACTGGTAATAAATTTCATCAAAAAATGTATTATCATTATACAGGTTATCCACATGGTCAACGTGGAGAATCAGCAGAAAACATAATTAAACGTAAACCTACTTTTTTAGTAGAACATGCTGTCAAAGGTATGTTACCTAAAAATAGATTAGGAAGACAAATTTTTAAAAATTTACATGTTTATGCAGGTGCAGAGCATCCTCATCAAGCACAAACACCTAAAATAATTGATATTAATAAAATAAAATAGTAGAGCATGGATAATAAAATAATTTCTGGTAGAAGAAAAGAAGCTATTGCTAGAATACGTCTGATAAAAGCAGAAGATGGTAAGCAAGAGATTATTATTAATAATAGAGATTATAAAGAATATTTCCCTTCATTATCATTGCATTATATTGTAGAGCAACCATTAAAATTAACTGAAACATTAGGACAATATAGTGTAAAAGGTAGATTGGATGGCGGTGGTATAAAAGGACAAGCTGAAGCTTTACGTTTAGCTATAGCTAAAGCTTTAGTAGAAGAAAATCCAGAATTCAAACCCATATTAAAGAAACATAAACTTTTAACGAGAGATTCTCGTATGGTTGAACGTAAAAAACCTGGTCAACCCAAAGCACGTAAAAAGAATCAATTCTCTAAACGTTAATGCTGATGAAATATCAAAGTTTAGTATCCAAATTATTGAGACTACAAAATTTATATTGTGCTACTCAATAATTGAAATAATTAAGGAATGTAAACAAAAAAAATAATAAATGGAACAATTAACATTTGATCAACTCCTAGAAGCTGGATGTCATTTTGGACATCTAACTCGTAAATGGCATCCTAATATGGCTCCATATATTTTTATGGAAAAAAATGGGATACATATTATAGATCTAAATAAAACACTAGCAAAATTAGAAGAAGCTAATCAAGCTGGTTATAATTTAGGTCGTTCAGGCAAAAAAATATTATTTGTAGGTACAAAAAAACAAGCAAAAGAAATTATAGGCAATGCTGCAAAAAGTGTTAACATGCCATATATTACTGAACGCTGGCCTGGTGGATTACTTACTAATTTTGTTACTATCAGAAAATCTATCAAAAAAATGCAGCAAATTGACAAAATGATGAATGATCCTACTTTTTCTAATATTTCTAAAAGAGAAAGACTACAACTAGCTAGACAAAGAGCTAAATTAGAAAAAACTTTTGGATCAATAGTAAATATGGTACGTCTGCCGAGTGCTATTTTTGTAGTTGATATTGTAAAAGAACATATAGCTGTAGCTGAAGCTCATAAATTAAATATCCCTGTTTTCGCTATCATAGATACTAATACTAATCCTCAATTAGTTGATTACCCTATACCAGCTAATGATGATGCTGCTAAATCTATCCAAACAATTTTAGAAAGTTTCGTAGAATCAGTGAAAAAAGGTCTCAATGAAAGAATAGGTGCTATGGAAGATGCTGAAAAAGAAGATGAAGAATTTAGCGAAGAAAAATTAAAAGAAAAGAAAATTAAAGTTATAGAAGCTTCTGTAGACGCAGAAGAAGAAGGAAAAGGAAATAAACAACGTAGAACAAGAAAAAAGGAATAATTGTATGTCAAACATTAGTGCAAAAGATGTTTATAAACTTCGTGATCTCACTGGGTTAGGTGTGATGGATTGTAAAAAAGCTTTAGAAGAAGCCGAAGGTGATTTCGATAAAGCTATAGAAATTTTAAGAAAAAAAGGTCAAAAAGTCGCTAGTAATAGAGCTGATAGATCTGCCAATGAAGGTATAGTAATTACTAAAATATCTGATGATAAATCTTTTGGTATTATCATGATGCTCAATTGCGAAACAGATTTCGTTTCTAAAAATGAAGAATTTGTTAATCTAGCAAATGATATTTCAAACATAGCTTTACAAAATAAAATAAAATCATTAGAAGATCTTTTGAAAGCAACTATTAACGGTTTTACCGTAGAGCAAAGTATTAATAACTACATGGGAAAATGTGGCGAAAAAATTCAAATTTCCCATTATCAATATATTGAAGCTCCTTTAGTAATTGGTTATAATCACCATAATGGCCGTGTAGGTGCTCTAATAGGACTATCTAAATCTTCTGAAAAAGCTCAAGAACTTGGTCATAATTTAGCTATGCAAATAGCTGCTATGAATCCAATAGCTATTGACAAAAGTGATGTTTCTCAAGATGTTATAGATAAAGAGTTAGATGTAGCTAGAGAATTAGCTAGAAAAGAAGGCAAACCAGAAGATCTAATCGAAAAAATCGCTCAAGGCAGATTAAATAAATTTTACCAGGAAAGTACTCTTCTTAACCAAGAATACATCATGGAAAATGACAAAAATGTTAATGATTATATTAAATCTATTGATCCAGAAATTAAAGTTACTAAATTTTATAGATTTGCTCTAGGATCATAAACTAATCGACTATTTTTTCATAATAATAATTTTTTTCATTAAGAGCCTCATTTTTGAGGCTCTTTTTGATTTAAAGAAAATACTTTTATTGAATAAATTTTAATTAAAAAACAAACTATAAAATTAATTAAATAAATGTTTAAATTAAGTAATGATATATTAATTTAAATAAATTATTGTTTACACTTTTTAAATTGTATCTATTATAAGAAATATTAAATATCATTAATTTTAATAAATATTCGTATAAAATCTTTATTAATAATAGTTTAAACCTTTTAAAAATAAATAATTAAATATCATTAATTATTTTAAACAATAAATATGTTATTTTGTAAAAATGCTTAATATATGATAGATAGAAGATATTTCAAAAAGTTTTCATACAAACATTCATATCTATAAATAAAATAAAAAATTATATTTATAAAAGTGAATTTATTTTTTCTACGCTTTCTTTAGCATCACCATAAAACATAGCAGTATTTTCTTTATAGAATAATGGATTTTCTACACCTGCATAACCGACAGCCATAGATCGTTTCATAACAATAACTCTTTTAGCTTTCCAAACCTCTATTACTGGCATACCATATATAGGGCTAGAAGGATCTTCCTGAGCACCAGGATTCACAGTATCATTAGCACCGATTACTAATACTACATCCGTTTCTGGTAGTTCTGGATTAATCTCATCCATTTCTAGTACAATATCATAAGGTACATTTGCCTCTGCTAATAAAACATTCATATGACCAGGTAGCCTGCCTGCAACTGGGTGGATACCGAATTTTACAGTTTTCCCTTCTTTTCTAAGTTTCTCTACAAGGTCATGAATAGGATACTGAGCTTTAGCTACAGCCATACCATATCCTGGAACGATAACAATAGACTGAGCTTCTTTTAACCATTCTGCTGCCTCATCATGTGTAATTGAAGTAACTTTCCCTTCAATTTTAGCACCAGTTTTAACCTCTTGACCGAAACCACCTGATATTACTGCAAAAAAAGATCTATTCATAGCTTTGCACATAATAATAGAAAGAATAGCACCTGAACTACCAACCAAAGCTCCAGTAACTATCAATAAATCATTCCCAAGCGTAAAGCCAGAAGCTGCTGCTGCCCATCCTGACAAAGAGTTTAGCATAGAGATAACTACAGGCATATCTGCACCACCTATTGCCATTACTAACATTAAGCCAAAAAATGCAGCTATAGCGGTCATTATAGCTAAATAAGGCATACCATCAACTCCTGTAGCTTGTACAAAAAATACACCTAAAACTACAGATACTACTAATAATAATATATTAATAATATCTTTACCCTTATAAACAACAGGTTTGGGAGTTACCTTTCCTGTTAATTTACCCCATGCTATCAATGAACCAGTAAACGTAATAGCACCTATAAAAACTCCAAGATATATTTCTACATAATGAATTGTTCTTTCAGCACTTAATAAATCTAATGTTTTAGGATCTATATATGAACCATATCCTACTAAAACTGCTGCCAACCCAACGAAACTATGTAACATAGCTATTAATTGTGGCATTGCCGTCATCTGCACTTTTCTAGCTACTAATATACCAATTACAGATGCTATTAACATCGCAATAATAATGTAAGCATATCCATGGATATTACCTAATAAAGTAGCTACAACTGCTATTACCATGCCAATAATGCCATAGATAACTCCTCTTTTAGCTGATTCTTGATTAGATAAACCAGAGAGACTTAAAATAAATAATATAGAAGCAAATAAATATGCTGCTGTTTGTATTTCTGCTGATATCATAAACTAAATTATTTTTTAAACATTTTTAACATTCTATAAGTAACTAAAAAACCACCTACAATATTAATACAAGCAATTAATATTGAAATAAAGGCTAAAATAGATTTGGTATCTGTAATATTTGCTTGCATTTGCAGCAGTCCACCAATAATTATAATCCCACTGATAGCATTAGTAACTGACATCAAAGGGGTATGTAATGCATGAGTTACATTCCATATTACATTCCATCCAACAAATATTGCTAAAACAAAGACAGTTATATGCCTCATAAAATCTGGAGGAGCTACCTTACCTAAGAAAAATAAACAAATACCCACAACAATGAGAGAAATTGCATTAGTTATCAACTGTTTTCGTACCTTTTTAGCTTTAGATAGAGACTCTTGCTCAATAGATTTAGAAATAATAGGTTTTTTGGCACTAACTGGTAAGGGCTCTGGAGGCCAATTTACTTTGCCATTATACACTACCATAGCACGCTTGATAACATCATCATCCATATTAATATTAAAATTATCAGCAGTGCCGAGCTCTTCGATAAAATTAATTAAATTATTACCATATAAATAGCTGGCTTGAGTAGGCATCATATTAACTTTTCCTAAAATAGTAACCCCATTATCAGTAGTTATAATTTCATCTTTTTTAGTCAAAACACAATTACCACCAGTAGGAGCAGCTAAATCAACAATCACAGAGCCACGTTTCATAGCATTTACATGATCTTCAAATAATAATTTAGGAGCTTCTTTACCAGGTATTTGAGCCGTAGTAATAATAATATCAACTTCTTGAGCTTGTTTTTTGAAAAGATCTAATTCAGCTTTAATAAAAGCTTCGCTCATTTCTTTGCTATAACCCGATTCAGTAGATCCATCCTCTTCAATATCAACAGTAATAAATTGGGCACCCATAGATTGAATTTGTTCAGCTGTTTCTTTTCTAGTATCAAAAGCTCTAACGATAGCACCTAATGATTTAGCTGTACCTATAGCAGCTAATCCTGCTACACCAGTTCCTATTACGAGCACTTTAGCAGGATCTACTTTACCAGCAGCAGTTATTTGTCCATTTAGGAATCTACCAAAGTGATACGTAGCATCTATTACTGCTCTGTAGCCAGCAATATTAGACATAGAGGAAAGTACGTCCATTTTTTGAGCTCGAGAAATACGTGGTTTTGCATCCATGGCTACAGCATTAATTCCTTTCTCAGCTAATTTTTCTAAAAGCTGCTGATTGAGAGCTGGATATAAATAAGATAATACTAAAGTACCACTTTTCATCAAATTAATTTCTTGGTCATTAGGAGGCTGCACTTTAAAAACAATGTCAGCGATAGAATACAACTCTTCAGCACTTTTAATAATAATAGCACCAGCATTTAAATAATGCTCATCAGTGTATTTGGCTTTTAGCCCTGCATTAGATTGAATATAAACTTCATATCCCAGTTTTTTTAATTTTGAGATATTTTTAGGTGAAATAGCGACCCTATCTTCGTTGGGATCTATTTCTTTAGGAATAATTATTTTCATCTTTTTATTTTGTTAAAAAAAACATCAAAAATAAAAAATTTTTTTAAATAAAAAAGGCTTTGTGCTTTGCACAAAGCCTTTTAATAAAATATTATTTAAATGGATTAAACAAGTCCTTGAGCTATCATAGCATCAGCTACTTTAACAAATCCGCCAATATTAGCACCTTTTACATAATTAACTTTATCACCTTCTTTACCATATTTTAAGCAGGTATTGTGAATATTAATCATGATTTCATGTAATTTATTATCAACCTCTTGAGGTGTCCAGCTAATGTGCATAGCATTTTGAGTCATTTCTAAACCAGAAACAGCTACACCACCAGCATTTGCAGCTTTAGCAGGGCCAAAAGGAATATTATTTTCTTGTATATACTTCATAGCTTCTAGAGTAGTAGGCATGTTAGCAGCTTCTACATAGCATTTAACACCATTTTTCACAATATTTTTAGCATCTTCTATACCTACTTCATTTTGAGTAGCACAAGGTATAGCTATATCACAAGGTACACTCCATGGTTTTTGACCAGCGTGAAATTCTACTTTAAATTTATCAGCATAATCTTGAACTTTATCTCTACCAGACATTCTCATTTCTACCATGTAATCAACTTTTTCTCCAATTACACCATTAGGATCATAGATATAACCATCAGGGCCAGATAGGGTAACAACTTTACCACCTAATTCAGCAACTTTTTTAGCAACACCCCAAGCTACATTACCAAAACCTGAAATGGCAACAATTTTACCTTTAATATCCATTCCCATAGTTTTGAGGATTTCTTGAGTAAAATAAACAACACCAAAGCCAGTCGCTTCAGGACGAATAACACTACCACCATATTCTAAACCTTTACCAGTGAGTACTCCAGTAAATTCATTTTTAATACGTTTGTATTGGCCAAAGAGATAACCAATCTCACGAGCACCTACACCAATATCACCTGCTGGTACATCAGTATTTGGACCAATATATCTAAAAAGTTCATTCATGAATGATTGGCAAAAACGCATTATTTCTGCATCAGATCTACCACGTGGATCGAAATCTGAACCACCTTTACCGCCACCCATAGGTAGAGTAGTAAGAGAATTCTTAAATACTTGCTCAAAAGCTAAAAATTTCATAATACTCAAATTAACACTAGGATGAAAACGTAAACCACCTTTGTAAGGACCAATAGCAGAATTCATTTCTACTCTAAATCCTCTATTTACATGTATTTCACCTTTGTCATCCATCCAAGGCACTCTAAACATTACCACTCTCTCTGGTTCAACCATTCTCTCTAATATTTTGGCTTGTTTGTACTTAGGATGTTCCTCAATGTAAGGGACTAAAGATTCAACAATCTCCCTAACTGCTTGGTGAAATTCATTCTCACCTGGATTTCTGGCTATTACATTAACCATGAAATCATCGACAATCTTTTTATAATCTGTCATAGCTTTTTTATTTTGGTTTTTTTCAAAATTACAATTTTTTATCTTATTATTAAAAACATTTAATTTTTTATTATTTGCCATTTTTACAAATATTATTATATATTTTTTCTAATACATTGATTTATAAATAATTATATTTTTTCAATATTCAATAAAATTATTTTATCATATTTTATATTGTTATATGTTGATATATTTATTGATAAATAACATTTTTTAAATTGATTATATTAAAGTAAATTAATAATTTTTATACAATTAAATCACTATTTATATAATTTTTCCTAATTTTGTTAATAAAGTAATTTTTATCGATTTATAAATGTTAATAGGAATATTAAGTGATACTCATGGTAATCTACCAGTAGAATCAAAAGATTTTTTTAATGATTGTGATGAAATTTGGCATGCAGGAGATATTGGCGACATTAAAATATTGAATGAACTGAGAGACATAGCACCTACATATGCAGTATTTGGTAACATTGACGATAGTAAGATAAAGCAAAGTACCTCTGAAGAATTATTTTTTCAGAGAGAAGGAGTTAAAATTTATATAAAACATATAATCGGCCGTCCAAATAAATATCAAAAAGATATACTAACAAAGATTATAGAATATAGACCAGATCTAGTGATAGCGGGACATTCACATATATTACAAATAATTTATGATAAAAAATATAAATGGCTTTTTATTAATCCAGGTGCAGCAGGTAAATATGGATTTCATCAAAAAATCACACTTGTAAAAATAAAAATAGAAAATAACAAAATAAGCAATGCTCAAATTTTTGAAAAAGAAAAACAATAAAATATTACATAAATATTAAAGGATTCTAATTTTAGCAAATTTAAGAATAATATGTTTTTTGCTAGCATTTTCGAAATCTACAACAGCTTTAGCTTCGGAATTATTACCTTCAATACTCACTATTTTACCAATACCAAACTTATTATGCTCTATGACCATTCCTTCTTTTAATTTTTTAAGTAATTTAATACCAAGGACAAAAGTTTTGTCTTTAGTATCTATCTCATTTTTATCTGGGAGTCTTTTTGGTTTATCATTATTAGATTTTTTAGTATAATTATGATTAAAATTATTTGGTAAACTTTTTTGCTGATATTTACTATTGAGAAATAATTTTTGAGATTGAGCATTGAAATGTTCATTATCCATCTCGAAAATGAATCTACTAGGTTCATTAAAACGTACAACACCTTTGCTGAAACGTGTCATAGCAAAGCTGATATACAATCTTTTTCTAGCTCTAGTAATAGCGACATAAAATGTACGTCTTTCCTCCTCTATAGCTCTAGCATCCATCAAACTATTGAAATGAGGTAAGACATTTTCCTCTACACCAACAACAAACACATTATCAAATTCTAATCCTTTAGCATTATGAATAGTCATGAGAGAAATCACATTATCATCGTCTATATCATCATTAGAAGTAATGAGAGAAATAACTGCTAAATAATCTTGAAGTGTTGGGAACATGCCATCATTTTCTTCCTCGAAATGTTCAGTATAATCCCTAATACCAGATAATAAAGCATCCAAGTTTTCTGCTCTTTCGTGGCTATCAGCTTCAGCATATTTGTAATAACCAGTTTCATAAATAATAGCTTTAGCCATAGTGAAAGCGTCTAGCTGATCCAATACTAGTCTATACTTTTCCATAGAAGCATGAAAGGTTTTTATTCGCAGTTGAGTAGGCTTACTAATATCTAATTCATATTCGTCGATATGCGATAATAATGTGCTAAAAGTTAAATCACTATTGGTATAAAAAGCTTCTTGTAATTTAAGAGCAGTAGTATTGCCAATGCCACGAGGAGGTAAATTAATTATACGTTTAAAAGATTCTAAATCATTGGAATTACAAATAAATTTAAAATAAGCTAAAACATCTTTAATTTCTTTTCTTTCATAAAAAGACATACCACCATAAATACGATAAGGTAAATTCAAACGTCTGAGCTCATCTTCTAGAGCACGAGATAGTGCATTTACACGATATAAAATAACAAAGTCCTTGTAATCATAATGATAATTTTGAATTACCTGAAAAATATTGCTAACAACTTTACGAGCTTCCTCATGCTCATTATCAGCAGTTAATATAGCAATAGGTTCTCCTAACTCATTATCAGTAACGATTTTTTTTTCAATTTTTGCCTTATTGTAACTAATCAAATTATTAGATACATCTACTATACGCTTTGTTGATCTATAATTACGAGTAAGGATAAAAGTTTTCAAATTAGGAAAATCTTGTTTCAGTTGAAAAATATTACCAATATTAGCACCACGAAAAGAATAAATACTTTGTGAGTCATCTCCTACGACACAAAGTTGCTCGTTGAGATCAGCTAATTGCTTCACGATAGCATATTGAGCATAATTGGTATCTTGATACTCATCAACTAAAACATAAGTATATTGATCCTGATAATTTCTAAGTACATTAGGAAAATTATTAAAGATTTTATAGGTAAAAAGTAGCAAATCATCAAAGTCTAATACATTCATCCTTCTACATCTCTGCCAATATTCCAAATAAATATCAACGACATGAGGTTGCCCAAATTTAGTATCATCAATAATCATTTCTTGATTTTCTGCATAATCATACGGGTCTATAAGCATCATTTTAGCTTGAGAAATACGAGTTTGTACTAGATCTGCCTTATGCCTCTCACTGACCCTCATATCTTTAATAATATCTTTTAGTAAACTTCTAGTGTTTTCAGTGTCAAAGACAGTATAACTGCTAGTATGTCCGATTAATTCAGCATTTTTTCTAATAATTTTCGAAAAAACACTATGAAAAGTGCCAGCAGCGATAGCTCTAGCTTTTTTATCACCAGCATATTTATGTATTCTACTCTTTAATTCATTAGCAGCTTTATTAGTAAATGTAAGAGCCATAATATTATCTGGTTTGAAACCATGATCTAATAAATATAAGATTTTATAAGTAAGTACACGAGTTTTTCCACTACCAGCACCTGCTATGATCATCATTGGGCCATCTAAATATTTTACAGCATTTAATTGCTCTTCATTTAATTCCTTTGTATATATATCCGCCATAATTTTAATTAAAATTAATCAATGTTTTTAAAATATTGTCTTTAATAAATGATACATAATTCATAACTTAATTTCAATAAATATAAATCTTTTTTGATCTTATCTATCCCCATTAAAAGCACCCTATTTTTTTAATAAAAAATTAATGCAAATATACAATAAATTATCCAAAAAAATTTAATTAAAAATTAAAATTCACTACATAATTTACAATTATAAAATGGAAGAAAAAGTAAATAAATATTAATAATAGTAATAAGAATAAAAGATAGAATAATACAAAAGAGAATAATAATTAATAAAGGATAAAATAATCGTAGAGGATAAAAGGTAGGAGGAATAAATGAGTATAAAAGAGGTTGATTAAAAAAGGAATGTTAGGTATAAATTATTAATAATTTATACCTAACAAACAAAACTTAATGTTAAACTTTTCATGTTAAATATTTTTATTAATTTTGTAAAAAATATAAAAATTATGGAATATTCAACTGAAAACATAGAAAAAATACTGGCTCTAACAAAAGAGGGCAAACGTGAATTCCTAGACAATCTCCATGAATTCCTCAACGAGAATAGATTGACAGCTCTAGACTATCAGAGAATTAAGATTTTATCAACAGCTCCCATTTGCCCTAGGTGTGATTGCGAATATGTAACTAAAGCTGGTGTGAGTGATGGCAGACAAGTCTATAAATGTAGAAAATGTGGCTATAGATTTAGAGAAACTGCAAAATCACTTGTCTATTATTCGCATAAATACTACCTCTTAATAGATTATATAAAATGCATGTTAGAAGGTAAAAGCTTAAGAGCCTGCGCAAAAGAAGTTGGTATCAGTTTACCAACGAGTTTTAAATGGAGACATAAAATCTTATCTGCAATTCAAGGATTAGAAGGAGGAATTAGTTTCTCTGGAATAACAGAAGCTGATGAGCTATTGATGCAATATTCAGAGAAAGGTCGCAAATACAAAACTCTAGAAGAAAAAGAGCAAGCTATGAATACTGTCCATCCTAATGTTGCTGTATTGGTAATGACAGATAGAGAGGGTAATTTGCTTTTGAAACACATTGGAGAAAATAGAGTTCAGAATAGTCAAATAAAAGATGAGCTAAAACGAAGAGTATCAGAGAAAAATTTGATATGTTTTAAGCCAAATGAAGAGTTCACCCAAGCAGTGAAAGAATCACCAAGCAAAAAAGTATTAGTAAGACGTAAAACAAAGGGATTAGCAGTTTATAGTGTAAATGTAGCAGAGAAAAAGATCACTAATTTCCTAATTTGGATGATGAGATTCAGAGGAGTAGCAACAAAGTATCTGCAGAACTATCTTATGTGGTTTGTAGTGATGAATAAGTATTTGAAAGATAAGGTACAATCAGATATTGGGCGACTATTAAACTTGTCATCTCACGATAGATGGGCATGGGAGCGGTATTTTAGATTGATGAAGTTAAAATATTAAATATCATGTAAAGTTAAACAAAAATATTGTTTATATCTCTGTTACCTCCTTCACCTCCCTTAAAATTTAAAAAAAATGTTTATTATATCCTTACCATTAATCTATCCCATACTTACAATGTGATTAGCATTGTAAGTATTTTTTATCTAATCTCCCCGTTTATTATCACTTTCTCTACTTTATTAGAAGCAAAATGATATGGGATGAAATCTAAATTTTTGACATCAGAATTTAAAATTAGAAAAGATGCTTTTTTACCTTTTTGTATGCTGCCAAGTTGATTTTCTATTTCTAATGCATAAGCAGCATTATAAGTAATAGCATTGATAGCTTCGACAGGTAATAATTTTTGATAAATTGTAGCTAAAGCAATAGCAAATTGTAAATTACCAGATGGGCTAGTACCTGGATTATAGTCACTAGCTATTACTAGTGGTAGACCAGCATCTATCATTTTTCTCGCAGGAGCGAATGGTATTTTAAGGAAAAATGAAACTTGTGGTAAAACTGTTGGTAAAGTGTTGCTAAGTAGCAATGCACTTATTTCTTCATCTTCTATACGTTCTAAATGATCAACAGATACAGCATGGTGAGCTATTCCTAATTGCACGCCACCATTATTACTCATTTCACTTACATGTATTCTTGGTTTTAAGCCATATTTAACTGCTGCATTCAATATATTATCTGTCTCTTCTAATGTAAAAAAACCTTCATCACAAAATACATCTACATATTCAGCGAGACCTTGATCAGCAACGGCTGGTAGCATTTTAGAAATTATTAAATCAATATATTCATTTCTATTTTCTTTATATTCCATCGGTATTGCATGTGCTCCGAGAAAAGTAGATTTGATAGGAAGTTTAGTGTAATCTTTTAATCTTTTAATAACTCTCAACATTTTTAATTCACTTTCTAGAGAAAGCCCATAACCACTTTTGATCTCTAAAGCTACTGTTCCATAATTTATAACCTCATTAATTCTCTTTAATGCAGCATCAAAAAGTTCTTCTTCAGAGGTTGTTTGCACTTTTTTGGCAGAGTTTAATATACCACCACCTTTTTTAGCTATTTCTTCATAACTATATCCTTGCAATTTCATTATAAACTCTTCCTCTCTCCATTGAGCAAAAACTATATGAGTATGGGTATCTATAAAGCCTGGAACAATAAATTGATTTTTAACATCATATATATTATCATAATTATTATAAATTTCTGCAATATTGCCTAAATCATTCATTTGTCCATAGTCAACAATAGTGTCTCCTGCTATAGATAAATAAGCATTATCTAATTTATCTATTCTACTCATTTCTGCTCCTTTTAGTGGCCTTTTAGGATATAAATCGCTAACACCTATTAGTGAGCCAATATTGATATACAAATTTTTCTTTTTCATAATTTTTTATAATTTTTCATAAAATAATAAAATTTAATTTTTTACAAAAGGTTGAATAGCTCGTTTAAAAATACCTTTAGTGTATGCTATTGTCATGCCATAATTAGATACAGGTATGCCAGCATCTATTGCTGGTCTCAATCTTAGTTCCAATTGTTTACGAGTAACTACACAACCACCACATTGTATTACCATAGCATAATTGTTGATATTTTTAATATTTTCTAAACCGCTAACTATTTTGAATTCTAATTTTTTGCCCGTATATTCAGATAGCCATCTTGGTATTTTAACCCTTCCTATGTCGTCATCGCAGGTTACCTCATGAGTACAACTTTCAAGAATAAGAATTTTGTCATTATCTTTTAACTCATCGATATATGGTGTGCCTTTTACATAATAATTAAATTCACCTTTTTTACTGGCTAATAATATGCTAAATGACGTTAATAAAATGTGCTCTGGAATAATATTATTTACAAAAGAAAAAACTTGACTATCGGTGATAACTAGTGAAGGTTCTGGAGATATAGTTTTGATAACTTGTTCAGCTTCAGTCTCTTTACAAACTATAGCGATAGAGTCATTATCCAAAACATCTCTAATAGTTTGTACTTGAGGTAATATTAATCTGCCCTCAGGAGCTTCTGAATCTATTGGAGTTATCAAAAGAATTATACTACCAGGATTTACAATATCTCCAATAACATTTGGAGTTTTAAAAGCACTCTCGGGAATATATAATTTCAATAAATCTATTAGTGACTGCAAATCATCATTTTTAGTAGAGCAATCAATCACAGGTACATGATAGTTTTGCTCGAGTTTATTTTTTAAATCTGGAGATAATGGTTCTATATCCGATTTATTATGTACTATTATAAATGGAACATTACGATTTTTAAATTCACTTATTAAATTTTTTTCTATTTCATCGAAAGTATTATATGCTATTAGTAAGATAGCAAAGTCGATTAAATCTAAAGATTCTAATGTTTTTTGTACACGTAGCTTACCCAGTTCGCCTGTATCATCTATGCCCGCAGTATCTATCATCACCACAGGACCTATTTGAAAAATTTCAATAGCTTTTCTCACTATATCAGTAGTAGTACCAGCTATATCGCTCACGATAGCTATATCTTGTTTAGTGATTTTATTTATTAATGAACTTTTACCATAGTTTCTTCTCCCATATATCCCAATATGAGGCCTCAATTCATTACCTTTTTTCATTTTTTATTTAGCTTATTAATTATTGTCTATTTTATTAATTTTTTACAAATTTACTAAAACTAAAATAGTGTATTATAAAAATGATAAATATAATTTCAAAAATCAATGTAAAGCTGTTAAAATTTTGAATAATAGGATATAATTTATATTATCGAAATAGGTGTTAAGATAATAAAGTCTTTATGAGCTTTTTGTATTAAAAGACTATCTATACAATAATTAGTAAGCTCTCACAATACCGCATTGGGAAATGATTTGTAATAAAACAAGCAAGCCGTGTAGGGTAAAAGGGTTTACACTGTTTGAGCAAGCTAATGCTTGCGAGTTTGTAAACCCCCAGAGGTGATTGCGTAGTTTTATCAAATCATTTCCCCAGCGGAGACTTTTCTTTTGTTACTTTTCTTTGTGTAGTTGACAAAGAAAAGTAAATTAAGTAGAAATTTATTTAAAATCAATTATAGTCATAAGAAATATAGCTATAACCAAGGATTAACCAGTAATAATTTAGTTATTAATTAAATGCCTAATTCAATTATATTATTTAGATTAAGAATTCAAAATATTTAGCTGCCACATACATATAGCAGCTGCAGTAGCCGCATTCAATGATTCTGGTAAATTAGTTACATTCTTTCTAGGAATTTTTATTTTTTTTGTAGCCATAGATTGCAATTTTTCATCTATACCATTGCCTTCATTACCTATAATGAGTGCAAAAGGTCCAGATATTTTTACTTCTCGTATATCTTCACCTTCTGTATCTGTAGCTAACAATGTGTGTGAATAACACAAATTATTGATTTTATCTAAATTTAAATAAATCATATTTATACCAACTACACTACCCATGCTAGATTGTACAACTTTAGGATTATATAAATCTACAGAATTTAATGTAGAAATAATATTAAAATATCCTAGCCATTCAGCCGTTCTTAAAATAGTACCCATATTCCCAGGATCTTGTATGTCATTTAATATCAATAGATTATCACATTTCTGCATTTCATTTAAAGTAATAGTTTGTTTCTGATAAAAAATGCCTAAAATGCTGTTTGGTGTTTTCATTGAGCTAATACGTTCTAATTCCTTTGCTGTGATAATTTCTACTGATGATAAATTGTATAAAAAAGAATAATTTACAGTAGTATATATTTTATAATATTTGTTACCTCTTTGTAATAAATCATTAACAAGGTTTGGACCTTCAGCAATAAACATCCCTAAATCATTTCTTATCTGCCTGGATTGTAAATCTTTGATAAATTGAATTTCTTTTTTTGTAATCATTTAATAATAATAATAATTTGCTAAGATTATATTACAAAATTAAAAAAGTTTTTAAAACAACATTGGGAACTTTATTATAAATTTGTGCAATAAAACAATTATGATGAAAAAATTTAGATATTTATTATTTATTTTGCTATTAGCATTATTATCAAGTTGCAAAATTATGAAACAAGCAGATTGGTTATTCTATGATGGTAAAATATATACTGCTAATGAAAATAACGATTTAGTAAGTGCTATGGCCATTAAAGGTGATAAAATTATTGATATAGGAGATTCTGACACATTACTAAAAAAATGGAAAGCTAAAAAGAAAATCAATCTACAAGGTACTACAATAATACCTGGAATAATAGATTCTCATTGCCATCTAATCGGTTATAGTACTGAAATGGAGCCCATAGACCTCACAGGCGTTAGAGGCGTAGATGAAATGGTGGAAAGAATCCAAATATATCTAAGGCAACATCCCGATATGAAATTTATTTATGGTAGAGGTTGGGACCAAAATTTATTTCCCAATATGCAAATGCCTAATAATAAATTGTTAAATAAATATTTTCCAGATATACCAGTTTATTTGAAAAGAGTAGATGGACACGCAGCATTGGCTAATGATGCAGCCCTGCGTCTAGCTAACATTACCAAAGAAACAAAAATAGAAAATGGTATTATCGAAAAAATAAATAATGAATTAACGGGTATTCTGATAGATAATGCTATGACTTTAGTAGAAAAATACATTCCTCCACTTCCTGTGAGTGCTAAGGTCAGTTCACTACTTAAGCTACAAGAGCAAGCCTTTCAATATGGCATCACTTCTATTACTGAAGCAGGTATTAATTATAATGATATATATCTTTTAGATTCATTACAAAAAATAAATAAGTGGAAACTAAGAGTTTTTGGTATGTTAACCTTAAACAATGAAAATATTAATGAAATATTGACACAAGGGATTTATAATAATGATAAAATTATAGTAAGATCAGTAAAATTGTACGCAGATGGTGCTTTAGGAAGTCGTGGAGCATATCTTTGGGAACCATATTCAGATGATAGTAATAATAAAGGAATTTTTTTATTAAACGAAACTGAATTTGATTCTATTGCTCAATTATGTATTGCTCATAACTACCAAATTGCTACGCATGCTATAGGAGATGCTGCCGTTAGCACTATGATTAATTGGTATTCTAAATATTTAGATAATAACAATGATTTGCGTTGGCGAATAGAACATTGTCAAGTAATAAATCCAAATGATATTCAAAAATTTGGACAATATAAAATAATACCATCTGTGCAACCCATACATGCTATAGAAGATATGGAATGGGCTAAATCTAGACTTGGCAATAGAATAGAGAATGCTTATAATTACAAAGATTTATTTTTGCAAAATAATATTATAGCAATAGGTACAGATTTTCCAGTATCTCCATTAAATCCATATATAAATTTTTGTGCAGCAGTTTATAGACAAAACATTTCTGCTTATCCTCCAGGAGGTTTCCAACCAAGTCAAGCTCTCACTAAAGATATAGCTCTGCGTGGTATGACATATTATGGTGCATATGCTAATTTTTCAGAAAAACAATTAGGAAGTTTAGAAATAGGTAAAAAAGCTGATTTTGTGATCATAAATAATGATATTATGAATGCTACACCGCAGGAGCTAGGCAATACATATTCCATAGCTACATTCATAGATGGAGAAATGGTTTTTTCATTAAAAGGAAATAAAATATTAAAGGGATTTTAGTATCTTAAAATCCCTTTAATAAAATCAATTTATAGCATGTAAATGCTAATATTTAACTTATTTATTTTTATAAAATGGCAAATTAACGACAATAGCTTTGGCTAAAGTATTTCTAATATTTATAAAGATTTCTGTATCTGGTTTTGAGTATTCAATAGGCACATAGCCCATGCCAATAGCTTTTTTAACATATGGGCCAAAGGTGCCAGAGGTTACTTTACCTATTACATTGCCATTATTATCACAAATTTGATATTCATGTCTAGGTATTCCTTTATCAATCACTTCAAAGCCAACAAGTTTTCTTTTTAATCCTTCTTGTTTTTGTTTTAATAAAAATTCTTTATCGATAAAATTTTTATGATCCACTAGTTTCACTATCCATCCTAGTCCAGCTTCTAAAGGTGAAGTAGTATCATCTATATCATTGCCATATAAGCAAAATCCCATTTCTAACCTTAAAGTATCACGAGCACCTAAGCCTACGGGTATTATGCCTTCATCTTTACCAGCTTCGAAAATAGCTTGCCAAATTTGTTCAGCATATTTAGGATTGAAATATATTTCGCAACCACCACTACCAGTGTATCCAGTTGTAGAAAGTAAAACATTTTTTATACTATCTAATGTAACCCATTGCCAAGTATAATAAGGCATATCAGTAATAGGTTCAGCAACAATTTTTTGCATTACTTTCATAGCCAATGGTCCCTGAATGGCTAACTGTGCAGTATTATCTGAATCATTAATTAAATTTTTATTGATTTCTATATTAAATTTTGGAGCATGAGAGCATAACCAATTCCAATCTTTTTCAATATTAGCGGCATTTACTACTAATAAATATTCTTGTTCATTAATTCTATAAACAAGCAAATCGTCTACTATGCCTCCTTTGCCATTTGGGAAGCAGGAATATTGCACTTTGCCATCTTTGAGAGCTGCTACATCGTTAGATGTTACATATTGAGCAAAATCTAATGCATTTGGTCCTTTAATATATATTTCTCCCATATGAGAAACATCAAATACGCCAACTTTTTCTCTAACTCCAATATGTTCCTCCTGAATGCCAGTATACTGTATAGGCATATAGTAGCCTGCAAATTCTACCATTTTAGCTGCTAGGCTTTCATGAATCTTTGTAAATGGTGTATATTTCATATCTCTTGTATTTTTTAGCAAATTTACAATTAATTAATTTAACAAAAAAATAATACATATAAATTAGGTTTTTATTATGGTTTAATGGGTTAAAGGTTAGTAGGTGATTAGTGAGACAGGGTGACTGGGAGATGGGGAGATGGGGTGAGGGGGAGAAAAGGTGACTGGGAGATGAGGAGACGAGGAGACGTGGAGATAGGTTATTAGTGATTAGTGATAGGTAATAGATGATAGATAAAAGGTAATAGGGTTGATAAGTTGATGAGTTTAAAAGTTGAAGTAAAATGTAGAAACTATATTAAACTACTATTCATATCCTTCAAAAAATAGCTAACTTCTTTTTAAATTAGTTGAAAATAATGACATTTTATATTTATTATTTATCCAATTCCATTTACCCAATAATCAAAACATTTTTTCTTATTCATATTTACACTTATATCCCAATAAAAGCTACAACCATCAAATATCATTAAACGAACACATTTCCATTCCGTTTCATAAGCATATTCTCTCCATAAAAAATTAACCTCTAATATTTTTTGACCTTTTTTGTTATAAGTACCATAATATTGACGAACATATTTGTCAAAATTTTGATATATTATCGGACATCCATTACCTTGATTTACTAAATGATGTTTAGATTTTTTTGTTACATATTTTCTAATTAATTTTTCAGCATTTTCTATATCTTGCATTGTAGGTATCCATCTAGGTTCATCTATTGTATCTCCATCTTTTATTAATAGACGTTTTAAACATTTAGGTCCAAATATTACACCTTCATAATCATCTGTTTTTACATATATAGCATCCTCACAGATACTATCATGATTTTTATTTTGCGAAAACAGATTGAAAGGAAAAGTAAATAAAACTATTATAAAAAATAATATATTTTTCATATATAAAATTTTATTAGGTAAAATTAATGAATATTTTTGAATAAATTTTTATATATTTTACTTTTCTTTGTCAACCAAACAGATAAAAGTAACAAAAGAATGGTATACGCTAGGGAAATGATTTGACAAGAAGTTTTTTAAAAATAATAAGTTTAATTAATCTATGGATCATAATATCTCGATGCAAAATACATATAACTGCACTTTTTATCTAGCTCTTTATAATTTGAATATTGATTATTATTCTCTAAATAAAATGTATGGCTTATATAATGTCGAACAATTGCATCTATCATAAAATTTTAATTGTTTATCTTCTGTGTCAATATAACATTTTGGCAGTGAATCAGTTCGTTTAAAGCAATCTTTTGTTAATTCAAAAATATTTAAGCAATAAGTTACATTATTATTATCTATCCCATTATAATCATAAATATTCAATAAAAATTTATTATCATCTTTAAATAACAGTTCAATGCCACCACAAAATGAATTGTATGATAAAACTTTATTATTATTATGATTATTTAAGAAAATTAGACTTACATTGATTATATTAGCACTTAAACCACTAGTTCCCACTGAATAACTTTCAAGAGCTAAAACCTTTCCAAATTCATCTAAATTTAATAGATATGCACCTGTTAAATATGGAGGAATTATATAAAAATCTAATTTAACTTTATTTTTGTCTTGTAAAATTAGATATGTTACATTAGTAGAATCATTAACAAGTTTGATAATATTAACATCATCTAAATATATTAAGTAACCTTCATCTATTTCTTTTATTTGTAATGTATCTTTTATTATAGGATTTTCAAATAAATTTGCATAGCATGAATGACTAATAAAATTAAAAATTAAAAATAAATTAAAAATATATTTTATCATGGCCATGTTTTTTTAGGATAAAGATCTTGATTATATTTCATAAACGGGGTACCTCCAATCTTTGTAGTATAAGAAAATGTATTTTTATTACGATATGATCCTATTGTGGTACCATGTCCAAGTTTATTAAAAAAATTAGTATTATATTTTGTAGAATTTTCTAAATAAATTGAGCCTTCCTCAAAATATGCGCCTTGACTATAATCTAATTTATTATTTCGATTTAGCATACCCATCATAGCTCCTTTTCTGGCTGCATTATGTCGAGAAATACTGTATTCATTTGCATTATATCCTTTACCCTCAGATAAAGCAATATTATAATTTTTGGAACCATAGCCATATATAGCAGTAGATTTATTTATTTCATTTATAGATTTTTCAGATACATTTGAACGATTTTCTAAAACATCATAAACAATATTTTTAATTGCTATTGCTTCAACTATAACATCATCTATATGTTCGAGATGTTCACTTGTTTTAATATCATAATAATCTGTTATTAGCATCCCATTCGGATCTACCAGCACCATTGGATTATCCGCAGTATAGTAATATTGCGATATCGATGGATATTTATCTCTCATCAGATCCACACTCAGCCACCCACTCAGCTCACTATCATAATATAAAGCTCCAATGTATGTATAGTTTGACTCAATATCTAACTCAGTATTCCTTTGGTTAACAAACAAATTAACTTTGAAAATATATTTTATGTTTTGAAAATATTTATATCTCATCAAAAAATACCTTACAATTTTATTCTTCAATAATTGAAATTATTAAAAATTTATTTATAGTATCTATTTGAAATGCAAAACAGGTATCATTAGATTTATTCTGAGGTATATATAACTCATAACCTTTTGAATTTTTTATCCAATTTTTATATTTCAATTTAATTTCTTTTAAAATATTTGTATAGTCATTATCTGTAACTTTTATATAGTAAGTTTCTGAGTAATCATACATTGAAAGACCTGTGTTTTCATATTTACTAATAATGAAAGTATCATCAATACTAATATTTGTTTTATTAATAAAACATCTTTTTAGCTCTTTTTCATTCAAATTTGGTGAATTATAACTTAAAATAAAAATAATAATTATAATAAATATTATAAAAATTATAATCATAATATTGCGTAAATACATACTTTTCATTATTATGTTTTATTTTTATTATTTATATTTACCATACAAATTTATTCATAAATTATTTTATTCTCTGAAAAATCATAAAAAGAAATAGTTTCAATATTAATTTTATTATTAAATACTATTTTAAGCAAAAATATATATCCAGCATCATACACTATAGATGAATGATTAAACTTATTTCGCAGTATGGAGAAATTATTATCATTAAAAAAAACATTATAAATATTATTTTTATTATATTCAGTAAGCAATATTTTGTCCCAATAAAAAACATTGTTCATTAAATCAATATTGAAACTATATGCTACAATATTATCTGCTAAAATATATCCATAATATTTGGTTAAATCCATTTGATTTATAATCTCTGTTATATAAAGTTGTTTATATCGTTTTTCCTCTAATATATCATTTAATATTATATTACGATAATTTTTTACAAATTTTTTGTAATATATGTAATAAGTTTTAGGTGTAACTTTTTTAGTTGTTTAAACTGTTTATTATTGATATTATTAATTGTACTCATATTAGTAGAACAAGATATAATCATGGTAGCTAAGACTAACATAATTATTAAATATTTTTTATTCATGGTTAAAACTTTTTGTAATAAAAATTATCAACTCTATGCTGACCAAAAAACGGATTAAGGATTTGTTGGACGGGACGACTAAGTTTTAAAATAAAAAAGTCTCAATTGGTGCTTCGTTATTTTAATGTTCTTTTGTCTGTACTAATTCTCCTTGCTTGTTATAGTACTTCCACGTTCCAGTTTCAAAAGAATGTATTTGGACATCTTCATCATACAATACTCTGCCTTCTGCTTTTATATAGCCATTGGGATAATAGTCTATTACATAAGATGTAAACAAGGGGGTAATTTCCACGCCATCATCTCGCATTATTGTATATTTAGTATTCTTTTCAATATTCGTTTCTGTAAAAAGAAGAATGCTTGCTTCGTCAAAATAATACCATGTCCCAGATTTCTTGCCTTCGGTAAATTCGCCAAATACAGACAATTTCCCATTTTTACGGTTATAGGCTTTAAAAATCCCATCTTTTAAACCGGCTTTGTAATATGCTTCTATTAATCCATTATTTTCAATCCATAAGCCTTCTTTTTTGCCTTCATCATTTAATTGGTTGATATTATTATTCGTTTGTCCCATTGCACTTATGCTTAAAAGACAAAAAATTATGTATGTTAAAATTTTTATATTCATGGTTTTATCTCCTATATGGTTTTACAACCCTGGTATTACAACCCTGGTATTATCTATCATGTTATTATTTATTGGAGGATCAAATACTGGCGTTGTCCAATTATAATTTAATGGTTTTCTATAAGTCCTGGATATACTAACACTTACTGTATTGTTTTTCTGAGCATCATTATTGAAGTGTCCAATAAAACTACTCCAGTTATTAATATCTATTAAGATACATCCTGCTGAAACGGGCTTTCTATACATGTCAACCCCAGTAAAGTTTTTTTTACCCGCTTTATGAATATTGATACCAGTAGCATAGGTTCTACCATCGCTGTAAGCTGGATTTTCGGTACCTAATTCTATTCTATTATTGCTAAAATCTGTTGTTCCAACATCGCCCATTCTTAAAGCAGTGTAATTTCCATTATGCAGTCCAACTTTGGCTTCATATATTCCTTCTGGCACCCATACATAACCATTTGGTTTATCATCTGATGTTGTAGGTTTCCAAGCCCGGCCATCTGGGTCTATTAAAATTATTGGATTATTCGCAGTATAGCAATATGGCGATAGCGATGGATACTTATCACTCATCGGATCCACGCTCAGCCACACACTCAGCTCACTATCATAATATCTCGCCCCGAAATATGTATAACTGGTCTCGTTGTCTAGCTCCTTGGCGGTGTGCATAAAAAATATTTTTATTATGTAAAATTAATGAATATTTTTGAATAAATTACTTTTTTATAAAGAATAAATCTTATATTTTTAAACTATCCCATATTTTTGATATTTCTCCCCCTCTCCCAGTCTCCAATTTCTCAGTCAGTATATGTTATCACCATAGAATCATAAATAGACCAAAAAACATTTATTTTTACAATAATATCTTTATAAAATAATTTGGCATTAATAATATTATTATCAAAATCTATATTTTCGATTTTAATATTTGATTTCAGAAAAATATTAGGGATATTTAATTTTTTATAAACAGATTCTTTAGCAGACCAGAATAAAGTGCTATAAAAATACAAATTATCAATAGGTAATAAATTAATTTCTTCATCAGTGAGAAATTTGTTTTTATTTCTAAAAGCTTTTTCGGAGAGCCTCTCTACATCTAATCCTCTAATTTCATTAACATTTTCATTTATTAGTACTGCCGAGTAGTTATCTGTATGGCTCACACTAATAGATCTAGGTGGATTTACTAAATAAGGTTTATTATTTTCATCATAATAAATACGATAAATAAAGTCAGTTTGTACTAAAGTTCTGATCAAAGCTCTATAGCTCATCCATTGTTTTTTTCTTTTTTCACTTTTAAAAGAGTATAGTGTAGCAAATTCTTCTTTATTCAAATATAAATATTTAAGCAATTCATCTACACTCTCGGTGATATGCCAAATACCCAATTCTAGTCCATTAGAAATCTTATTATAATAAACTAAAGGCATTTACTCAATTACGATTTTTTCAGTATAAATATTTTGGTCATTATATATGGTCAAAATGTATACTCCTTGATTGAAAGTTATAGGAATGATAAAATTATTTGAATTATTTATTTCTGCATCATAAATTAGTTGGCCTTGTATAGAGAATAATTTTATCGTCAAATTATCAAAAGTATTCACAAAATTAACATTTATAGCGTCACTAGTAGTGTATAAATATGCAATAAAATCATAATTATTTATAGAGGCTGATGGCCCCCAGATGTCATTAACCCATTCAGGATGATCTACAAAAGGATTTCTGTTATGCTGGATTACATAAACAGAATCATTTCTTTTTCTTTCTTTACTACTAACAGGATCGAGCTGATGCCATTGCAGGAATAAATTTTTTGCCCAAGAAGATAAATCACTATTTTGGAAACTTTCACCAGTCCAATTAGCTATTTTGTCCATATATCTAGTAGCCATATAGAAATATATACGTGCTACATCACCTTTGAAGGAATCTATAGGTTCAAAGACAGTGCCAGAATATCCACTAGTTGCAGAACTACCAAGTTTACTACCATTCTCAGAAGTCCAGGTTGCATTTCCTACTTTGCCATAGGGATGATTGCTTCGCATACTATTCACATAACCGTCAGTAGGTAAAACATGAAAAAGATCACTATACATGGGTGAGGCTTCATTAAACCAACTTTTTGGTACAGTGTGTTCTCTATTATAGCAAACACCTTCTCCAGTATAATTACCACATTGATCTGCGAAAAATGTATACTCATATGGTGGAGTGCCATTAGGAATATCACTATAAATGTCCCATACTTTACCATTTGGTTTCTTATCAGTTCTAGGATATGCATCCCATAATTGGTCATAGCTAATAGTTGTTACATTAGTTTTTATAATATTATATAAAGCCACTCTAAGCTCTTGTCCATATTTGCCCTGAGCATTATCATAATATCCATTAGGTATCTGAGTGAAAACTAATATAGTAATGAAATTAAAAAAAGTTACCAACACATATTTTTTCATAATATTATTATTTTTACAAATTTACGAGAAATTTTTTATAAAATAATCACAATATTTAGAAATTGGACAATTAATACATTTGGGAGATTTAGCTGTACACACATATCTGCCATGTAATATAAACCAGTGATGTATTCGATTAACATATTCTGGGGGAGCTAATTCTAATAGAATTTTTTCAATTTTTAAGGGAGTATCTTTGTCTTTAACGAAACCTAATCTGGTGGCTACACGTTTGACATGCGTATCTACAGGTATGGTAGGAGCATCATATAAAACATTTAAAATCACTTTGGCAGTTTTAGGTCCGATACCTGATAGAGTAAGTAATTCTACATAATTCACAGGTAAAATGCCATTATATTTGTCCATCAATTCATCTGCTAATGATTTTAAATATTTAGCTTTGTTATTTGGATAGGAGCATGATTTTATTAGTTCAAAGATTTCATCGATAGTTGCTGATGACAAAGTTTTAAAGTCGGGGAATCTTTTAAAAAAATTTTTTGTAATGATATTTACTCTTTGATCAGTACATTGAGCACTGAGTATGACAGCTACTGTCAGTTGATATTCATCTTTATAAATTAATTCTGTTTTAGGATTAGGATTTATTTTGTCAAAAATTGTCAAAATATTATCTAAAGATTCTTTTTTATTCATAAAAGATTAATTACTTATTAATCCTCTACCAGTTTTATTAATTAGGCCTTGTTTATTATAATCATCTATGATAGCTTGCAAGAGTCCATTAATGAAAAGATGACTTTTTTCAGTACAAAATTGAATAGCAATTTCAATGTATTCATCTATAGAAGTTTTAATAGGAATGGTAGGACAATAAACGATCTCTGTCATAGCTTGATGAATAATATAACGGTCTAAAAGATTTAATCGATGCAATTCCCAATTTTGAGCATGTTTTTGAATCTCTTCATCCCATTTGTTTTTGTTTAGGATAGTATTATCAAAAAGCGTTTTTACAAATTCTTTATCGTCTTCATCACCAATGTTTTTTATTGGTTTAAATGGTTGTGGAGGTAGTTTAGATTCATTATTCTGAGGATTATAATTTTTTAACCACATATAAGTAATCAGAGCCATATTATTCTGATCATCACTCCATGAGATATTGCCAGATTCTAAATAAGATTTTAGTAATGGATGAAAAGCAATAAATTGTTTAAAAAACTTTGAATAAAATTTTTGATAATCTTCTAATGTATAAAAATTTTTAGAGATAAAATTTTGATAAATATACCAATCTTTGATTTTTTTGTATACATCCCAGAATAAATCACTTTCAAAAGGAAAATCTAGAGATAAATTATCAAGACCACTTTTCAAATTTTCATTATGTAATAAATCATTAATAAAAACATTATCAATAATGACAGTGTTAGGATTAATATCATCTTCAGAAGGGAAAAATTTTTCTTTATTTTTTTCGAGTCTTTCTTTATAAAACTTAATAAAATTTATAAAAAAATAAATATTTATAAAAAAAATTCTTACAAGATCATCAATACTTTTAATTAATGAATTTCTAGCAGAAGGTAAATCGTTATTCTCTGATAAATGAAACGCATAGACACTCTGTAATACTTTAATTCTCAAAATTCTTCTACCTATCATAAAATGATATTGTTATTGCAAAAGTAATAAAATATTAGTTTTTATCAAAAAAATTAAACCTAATTTATTATACAACAAATAATTAATTCACAATGATTTTGAGACTAATTATCAATTGAGATCATAATCATCATAATTACTCTCGCCAATGTCTTCTAATTGTATAGACCAGTAATTATATAAACCAAATAATAATCTTTGTTGTTTCTCTTCTGGAGTCATATTAGCATATTTTTCTTTTTCTTTTTGAATAGCTTCACGTTTTTTTTGTTCTTTTAATTCGAGCTCTTTTAATTTTGTTTCATTTTCTTTCTTATATTCTAATTCTACTCTTTTCTTTAAAAAATCTTCGGCTACATTAGGAAAAAGTTCTAGTAGCAATTGTTCTTTTTCATTATTATACAATTTTCTATTACCATATTCAGGAAATTCTTTATTAGGAAATGGCATATATGTACTAGTGTCATAAGGTTTTTCTTGTTCGCTACCAGTAATAAGTTTTCTAAATTTAGGATCTATTGGTACAGGAGTTTTACCATAAGCACCTTCGACTAATTTAATAAATTGTGTATTTTTAGTAGTGTACCATGGGAGATCTTTATTTTCATCTAAGATACAATTGACAGCTTGACTACCAACTATTTGACTTGTAGGAGTTACTAATGGTACACAGCCTGCATCTATTCTTACTTTTGGCACTGCTTTTAACACTCGAGGCAATAAATGTTCTAATTTTAATTGTTGTAATTGTGAAGTCATATTAGTGTACATTCCACCTGGAATTTGAGCATCTCTCACTGCTTCATCAGGAGCTGGGAAATTAAAATATGCTTCTATTTGTTGACAAACTATTAAAGCATCATCAAATTTATTTTTGTAAGTAAGGTTAATAGCATTATCAAATAATTTTTCTACCTCAGCAGGTAAATTAGGATTTTGAGGATCAAACATTTTAGGATAATTATTAGGATATTGATCATAAGCCTTCAACTCTTTGCGAATATCCATCAATATTTCTTGCAGTTTAGGAATTACAGAAATATCAGCTTCTACATCGATATTTAGCTTTTTGCAAAAATGATAAACTATTTCGAAAGATGCTGCTGCTGGTCCACCAGCGAAAGGGAATAAATTAGTATCAATGATATCAGCACCAGCAATAATAGCAGATAGTGTAGAAGCTAACCCATATCCAGGAGTACTATGAGAATGAAAATCTACGGGTATAGATAGCTCTTTTTTGAAAGCAGAAATAATATCATAAGCAGCTTTAGGAGTTACTAATCCAGCCATATCTTTTAGAGTAACCATATTAGCACCCATTGATTCGAAAGTTTTTGCTTTCTTAACAAAATAATCTGTAGTGAAGATTTTATTTTGCTTTCTATGCAATATTTTATCAAAGAAATTTTTAGGTTCTAAAACTGGATCTACTGTATAGCAAATAGCACCATCTGCTATAGCACCATATTTTTTGCAATATTCTACTGAAGATTTACAATTATCTAGATCATTTAATGCATCGAAAATCCTTAAAATATCTACACCATCAGCAATAGCATTTTTGATAAACCCTTCTATAACCCATTCAGGATATGGATTATAACCAAACAAATTTCTACCTCTAGATAGAGCAGTTAATTTGCTAGCTTCACCAATGCCTTCTTTTATTTTTTTTAACCTATTCCACGGATCCTCATTTAAAAATCTCATAATACTGTCTGGAACTGCTCCGCCCCATACTTCCATTGCATAGAAATGTGCTTCTTTGAAAAATGGTAAGGTCCTATCTACTTGTTCTTGACTCATTCTAGTAGCGAATAAACTTTGCTGACCATCTCGCAAAGTTAAATCTCTTATTTTAATAGTTTTAGCACTCATATAACCTAAATTTTATTGAGGTGCAAAAATAATAAAATTTTTTATCTTAACTTTGCAATATATGGAAAATTTTATAACTCTTAAACAGTTGTCTAACCAGATTACTACTATTATTAATCAAAATTTTACTAGTAGCTATTGGGTACTAATGGACATACAGAAAATAAATCTGTACCGTACTGGACATGCATATCCAGAACTTGTAGAAAAAGATGAAACAACAAATAAAATAGTTGCTCAAATGCGTGGTATCATTTGGTCTAGCGATTTTGTGGCTATTCAAAGAAAATTTATGCAAGTCCTGGGCACAGAAATGAAAGATGGCATTAGAGTCTTAGCTAAATGCTTAGTTACTTATCACCCTGTATATGGTCTTAGCCTTAGAATATTAGACGTAGACACCACATACTCTCAAGGTATTCTAGAACAAGAAAGATTACTTACTATTAAAAAATTAAAAGAAGAAGGTATCTATGATGCTAACAAAAAAATCCCTTTTCCTCTTGTACCACAAAGAATAGCAATTATTTCCATTGAAACAAGTAAAGGTTTTAATGATTTCATTGGTGTATTAGCAAATAATGATTACTCATATAAATATAAATACAATCTTTTTCCTGCAATTTTACAAGGTGAAAAAGCTATTGAAAGCATTCTAGAGCAACTAAGAATTATCAGTATTAAAAAAGATTTTTATGATGTAGTAGTGATAGTAAGAGGTGGAGGTGGAGAGATAGGCTTGACGGCATATAATGATTATTCTTTAGCAAAAGCTATTGCTACTTTCCCATTACCAGTATTAACAGGAATCGGCCATTCTACTAATCAAACAGTTAGTGATATGGTGGCACATTATTCGGCTATCACTCCTACAGATCTAGGATATTATATTATAGATAAAACTGCAGAATTCGAAAATAATTTATTAAATATTGCAGATAAATTAACAAATATTATTAACCAACAACAAAAAAATTATGAAAATAGAATTAAAAATCTACAATTTTCAATTTTGCGCAATACATCTGCTCAACTTTATTCATACCAATCAAATTTAGATAAAACTATAAACTCATTTTCTAATATTATTAATTCAAATATTAATAAATCCTCATTTAATTTAGTCAAAATCGTACATAATTTGCAAAATATATTAAAATCTAAATTGGAACAATCCTACAACACGCTACAAAAAAGTTATTTTAATATTTCTAATAATTCAAAAATCTATATTAATTCTATAACTGCAAAATTTTATAATAATACATTAATAATAAAACATAAAACTCCATTTATAATTAAAAATGAGCAAACACAAATCGAAGAAATAAAAAATTTTATTATCTTTAATATAAAGCAATTTATGAATGAGTCTAGGACAAATATTAAAGAAACACAAAAAATCATAGAATTGTCTGATCCAAAGCATATACAGAAAATGGGTTATTTAATTATGAAAAAAGATAATAAAATTATAACAGAAGATAATGTAAATGTTAGAGATGAAGTAATTATAGAAGGTTATAAAAAATACTTCCAAGCAGAAATTAAAAAAGTTGAAAAAAATAGAAATCATGAATAATGAAGAATTAAATTTACCCACGAGCTATGAACAAGCTTTTAATGAGCTACAAAAGATAGTATCAGAGATAGAACAAGGTGATATTACAATTGATTTGCTATTACCCAAAGTGCAAAGAGCAGCAGAATTGATTAAATATTGCAGAGATAAATTAAGAAATACCGAAGAAGAGGTAAGCAAGATCATAAAACAGTTAGAAGATGGAAGTGATGGGAAGGCTGAATAAATGGGAGAGCTATAACTATTAAGTGAAATAAGTTTTAGTGATTTGAGAATAAGGGGAGGGGGTATATAAACAACATTTTTGTTAAACTTTACATGATATTTAATATTTCAACTTCATTAATCTAAAATACCGCTCCCACGCCCACCTATCGTGTGATGACAAGTTTAATAGTCGCCCAATGTCTGACTCTACCTCATCTTTCAAGTACTTATTCATCACTACAAACCACATAAGGTAGTTCTGCAAATACTTTGTTGCTACTCCTCTGAATCTCATCATCCAAATTAGAAAATTAGTGATCTTTTTCTCTGCTACATTTACACTATAAACTGCTAATCCCTTTGTTTTACGTCTTACTAATACTTTTTTGCTTGGTGATTCTTTCACTGCTTGCGTGAACTCTTCATTTGGCTTAAAACATATCAAATTTTTCTCTGATACTCTTCGCTTTAGCTCTTCTTTTATCTGACTATTCTGGACTCTATTTTCTCCAATGTGTTTGAAAAGCAAATTACCTTCCCTATCTGTCATTACCAATACAGCAACATTAGGATGGACAGTATTCATAGCTTGCTCTTTTTCTTCTAGAGTTTTGTATTTGCGACCTTTTTCTGAATATTGCATTAATAGCTCATCAGCTTCTGTTATTCCAGAGAAACTAATTCCTCCCTCTAATCCTCGAATGGCAGATAGAATTTTATGTCTCCATTTGAAACTTGTTGGTAAACTGATGCCAACTTCTCTAGCACAAGCCCTAAGACTTTTACCTTCTAACATACATTTTATATAATCCATTAAAAGGTAGTATTTATGCGAATAATAGACAAGTGATTTTGCAGTTTCTCTGAATCTATAGCCACATTTTTTACATTTATAGACTTGTCTGCCATCACTCACACCAGCTTTAGTTACATATTCGCAATCACACCTAGGGCAAATGGGAGCTGTTGATAAAATCTTTATTCTCTGATAATCTAATGCTGTCAATCTATTCTCATTGAGGAATTCATAGAGATTATCTAGGAATTCACGTTTGCCCTCCTTGGTCAGAGCCAGGATTTTTTCTATGTTTTCAATTGAATATTCCATAATTTTTATATTTTTTACAAAATTAATAAAAATATTTAACATGAAAAGTTTAACATAAATATTAATTAAAGAATAGCAATATTGAAAAATATTGCTATTCTTTAACTTCTTATTCAAATCTCTTCTTCTACAAACTTAATATTAAATTCTTCTAATTTTTTTAATATCGGCTCGTAAATATCAGGTTCTATTGGCAGCAATACTCCTGTCTTTTGTAATTTACCTTGCATAAATAAATCTATTGCTATTGCCAATGGCAATCCTACTGTTGCTGCCATAGCTGTATTAATTTGATCTTTTCCTGTATATGTTAACGTAGATTTGATTTTATGATATTCTCCATTGATTTTATAGCCAATATTATGTTGCATAACGATTAAATCCTTGTCATTAACTTCCAATTTCCATTTTTCCTCGAGTAAATGTTGTAAAGCTTGAGCGGGAGTACCTTTTTGTAAACCTACTGGTTTTTCTGTAAATATTTCTAACCATTCAAATTTATTAAATTCTTGACTATTGCGATTTATGCCAAGATAATCGCAAAAATTGTCTTCGATAGATTTATCCGGAATATTTGGCAGGTATGCGGATATAAGTTCTTTCCATGTCATTTTATCAATATTTTCTATTTCATAGCTATCATCAGTGAGCCCGAGTTGTACAAAGGCATTCCATGATTTGCAATAGCCAGGTCGTCTAATTGTACCTCTTAGCATAGTTTTAACATTTTCTAAACCGTAGATATATCTGTATTTCAGAGAATCTCTATTAGGATAAACTTCGAAATCACCTAATCCAGCAACCTTGATGTTTGTTGTCCATTGAAAAATACGATGATATGGTATATATTTATATTTCCCATTATCTAAATATTTTGCTGGTTCCATACCAGCGAGAACAACATTTCTAGGATTCCATGTAAATTTATAATTCCATGGATTATTGTCATACTCAGGTGCTACTAAGCCTCCCGTAGAGCTTTCAAATTCCAATATTTCACCACCATTATGTTTAATATTATGTATTAATTTCATTGCAGACATATGATCGAGTCCTGGATCTAATCCACATTCGTTTAAAAATAATAAATTTTTTTCTTTTACTTCTTTTTCAATTGCTTTCATCTCTGGTGAAATGTAGGAAGCTGTAAATAAATGTTTGCCCAGTGCCAAGCAATCTTTTGCTATTAAAAAATGAAAACGTGCAGGCACCATAGAGATTATCACATCAAAATTTTTAATACATTCATACCTAGCTTTGTCATCTGTGACATCTAGTTGTATTTTGGGTAAATCAATATATTCTATAGCATGTAAGTTTTGTTCAGCTATCGTTATTTTCCAATCATTTTGTTTAGCTTGCTTTGATAGATAATTTATTAATACTTTAGCAGATAAACCTGCACCAATTATTAAAATAGATTTCATATTTATAATTTTTTTTTTGATTAGTCTGAAATAAAATTTTCCATAAATTTATAATCTGGTGTAAACTGACCCTTATATAATATTATAGATTTCTTTAGTGGATTAGGGAGTTGTAATTTTTCAAATTTTTTATCCCAATTAGCTTTTAGCATTGCCTCTACAAAAGGTAGTAAACATTTAGAAAAATATTGACTAGCATCTAATGGAAGTTCGGCGGGTAATATATCTACTGCCATCACAGGGATACCATCCGAATATAGGTCTATAGTATACTCTTTTGAGCTAGGATTATAAACTAATACAGGAGTATAAATTTCTGTAGCAATTTTAGTTATTTCTACTCCGCCATTAATATCACAAGAAATATCACCTATACCCAAAAGTCTGAAATTAGGTTTTTGCCAATTATCTATAATAAATTGTTCCTCTACTACACGTGGATATCTTTTATCCCAATATGAAGCATGTATTAAAAGATTTAAATAAGGTAAATACTGTTGAAAAATACTCTCATAATTTTCTGGATGAGAATAATAATCGTTTAGATTAAATGGTGTTCCATCTTTTCTCTGAACCATATCTTTTTCATAAAAAACAACTTTGTAAATATTATGTGTAGAATCAGGTAATTGAGAAAAATGGAGTAACTCCTCTGGTAAAATTTCTTTAGTAGGCAAAAAGCTTAGCATTTCTTGCACACCATTGCTTACATTCCCATATCCAGTTATGCCAATAATAAAAGGTGATAAAGAATCTGGTAATCCTTTAGTTAATATATCTGTACCTATTTGCGAAAGTGCTTCCTTAGCTTTTTCGACAGATGAATATTCATATGCACGTTTAATTTTTTCAAATGGATTACTGATACCACTTTTACTTAATCTTTTACCTATCATCCATAGAGTATCTATTAATCCTGCATTGCCAGCAAATTTCCCAAAAAATATTAATCTTTTACCGAAATCATCTACTATTCTTTCATGATCTAATAATGTTGCTTTCTGTTTTATTAATTCCCGTAACATTGGCATATTATGTTTTTGCCCTTTAATAGTATGAGAAAAAAATAAATATATCTTATTTGGATAAATCTCCTCTTCTGGTATCTCTTTAATACCAATTATAATATCTGCTTTTTCTAAAGAATTTACAATCTTGGCACCAACTTTTTCATATTCTTCATCTGAATAAATTCTTTTATTGGAACTTTGTACTAATACTGTATAGCCCTTTTTTATAAGTTGTTCCACATGTTCTGGTATTAATATTACGCGTTTCTCACTTGGATATTTATTCTCTTCTCTTATACCTAATATCATATCTTACTATTTAATTGCAAATATATAAAAAATATAATTAATCGAAATATGTGTTTAAAGCTAATTAGTGAAAAAACTAACCTTTCCTTATTTTTTCTCATCTTCTCCAAGTCACCTCGTCTCCATTTCTCCCAATCACCAAGTCTCCCCGTCCCCCAGTCTCCTTATCACTAATCACCTATCACTCATCACTTATCACCTCGTCTCCCCGTCACCTAGTCTCCCCATCATTTATCACTTATCACCCATCACCTATTCTCCCAGTCACCTCGTCTCCCCATCTCCCAGTCACCCAGTCTCGTCATTAAATATTTATAGCCAGCGTACTAAGTAGAAATCTTGTTTATGAGCTAATAAAGGATGCTGTGGTCTCAATCTAATAGAGAAATTATAAACACCACTTTGCTCCATAGGTATAGTACATTCATAAATAGCTTTAGGACCTTGGCAGCTAACAAAATCAAATGCTTTAGTAAACGCTATATCTACTATACGGCCTTCTTCTTTTTTACCAAAAATTAATTCTATTATTACATCATCTGGTTTTAATTCTTTGAGATCTATTATTAGTTTCACATAAAATTTATCACCAAGAGGCAGATGATGTTTAGAGCTATCAAACATTTCGATATTTTCTAGTTTTATTTCATCCCAATTACGATAAATCTTTCTTTTCCAAGATATAAATCTGAAAAGATTCTGGTAATCATTGTCAGAAAGAGTTTTATAATAATCAAATAAATTATTGTAGAATTTATTATCATACTCTAGGAGCATACGTTTAGTGATGAAATGAGGCGCAATGTGGAAATAAGCATTTTTAATCATTTCTACCCATTTTTGAGGTACACCTTCACTATCTCTTTCATAAAAAGTTGGTACTATTTCATCTTCTAAAATACTATATATCATTTCGGCATCTAATTGATCTTGAAGATCAGGATCATCATAAGTATTTTCTTGTCTGAGAGCCCAACCACCACCAGGTACATAGCCTTCTGCCCACCAACCATCAAGCACACTAAAGTTCAAAGTGCCATTCATAACTGCTTTCATTCCAGAGGTACCACTAGCTTCTAAAGGTTTAGTAGGCGTATTGAGCCATACATCTACACCTTTTAAAAGTAATTTAGCAAATTCTGTATCATAATTTTCAACAAAAATTATCTTACCAATAAATTCTGGTAGTCTAGAAACCTCAATAATTCTTTTTATTAAATCTTCGCCAGCTTTATCTGATGGATGAGCTTTACCACTAAAAATGAAACGTACAGGATATTGAGGATTATTTACGATACTTTCTAAACGCTTCAAATCGATAAATAGCAAATGAGCACGTTTATAAGTAACAAATCTACGAGCGAAACCTATAGTTAAAATTTCTGGTGTTGTATTTAGTTCTTCTAAAGTATGAATTATTTGACCAGGTAATTCTTGTCTCTGAGGCATTTGCTTAGCTAAACGTTCAACAAGTTTATCATAAAGTTCATGTTTCTGATCTGTTTTGAGTTTCCAAATAGTTAAAGGTTTTAGTTTATCAATAAATTTCCAATAGTCGTGATTCTCGTGCATATGCTCGAAAAATTCATTACCAGCAACACTCATAAATGCTTTTTGCCAAGCTCCACACATCCATGTTTTGGGATGCACAGCATTAGTTACATAATCAATAAAAAGTTCACTATTAAAAAATCCTCTATAAAGATCTTTGAACATGTCGCAAGTAACATTTTTATGAATTTTACTAACAGCATTTACATATACAGAAGTTTTAATAGCTAAATGTGTTACAGAAAACTCTTCATCAGTACGTTTTACTCTACCGAGATCCATAAATTCATCCCAACTAATATCGAGTGTTTCTGGTATATGAGCAAAATATGCACGCATTAGATTTTCAGAAAATTTATCATGACCTGCAGGTACAGGTGTATGTGTTGTAAAAATTGATGATTTACGAACTATTTCTAAAGCATGCTGAAAAGGTAAATGTTGCTCTTTAATATAATATCTCAATCTCGCAATATTAGCAAATGCTGCGTGACCTTCATTCAAATGAAAAATATTAGGACTAATGCCCATAGCACGCATAGCATATATAGAGCCAAACCCTAATAAATATTCTTGTTTTAGCCTCATTTCCCAATTTGCATCATATAGTCTAGCTGTTATTTCTTTATCCTCATCTTCATTTTCTTCTATGTCAGTATCTAATAAATATAAATGTATTCTACCTACATTTACTTGCCATAATTTAGCAAAAACATTTCTACCAGGAAATGGTAATTGTATTTTCATCCATTCATCATTACTATCTCTCACTGCTATTATGGGTAAATTAGTGAATTTTTGCGGAATATATTGTGCTATTTGCTCACCTAAACGAGATAAGACTTGTTTAAAATAACCATATCTAAAAAGTAATCCAAAGGCAACAATGGGAAAATTACTATCACTAGCTTCTTTTAGATAATCACCAGCTAATATTCCTAACCCACCACTATAAATTTTTAGAGAAGAATGTATTCCATATTCCATACATAGATAGGCAACTAATTTATCATCTTTTTTGTATGGAGATAAACTCATATAGTCTTTGAATCTTTTATAGATTGCATTTAATTTCTCAATAAAAGATTTATCTTGTGATAAATTAATAATCTCATCATAAGACATCATTTCGAGCATTGCTATTGGATTATAATCAGATTTTACCCAATAGACAGGATTTATGTTTTTCATAAATTCAGTAGCTTCATCATCCCAAGTCCACCATAGGTTTTGCGTTAATTCTACAAGTGGTAATAATGATTGTGGATACTCTGGTTTTACAAAAACTTTTCTCCATTCTGCTACATCTATCTCCTTTGGGCTAGTAACGACATAATCTTTTACAGTTTTGAAATAATATTGAACAATTCTTTTTTCAGATTCTTTAAGAGCTATATCATATAAATCAAAATAATAATTAATAAAATTATCCCAATGAGCCAATTTAGCTATTTGCCAGCATTTATTTCTTAATGAAATCCTTTGCTCATCATTTAGCTGTAAGTGTTCTCTGATGTAATTGGTAATGTTATCCATTACCTCATCATCATTATAATCATTTCTGTCAACGATTCTAATATATTCAGCGGTGTCATAATTAAGTGATTTCACCCAATTACCATAACCTGATAAAGTTGTCGTAAGAGTAGGAATACCAAATGCTGTACTCTCCATAGGAGTGTAGCCCCACGGTTCATAATATGATGGGAAAATTGTTAGGTCAAACCCCATGAGAAATTCATAATAAGAAATATTTAAAAGGCCATCATTACCATCTAAATAGCTAGGAATAAATAATACTTTTACGGGATTATCATCCTGATTGAGTAAACCTTCATTTCTAAAAGCATTAATTATAGGATCTGTATCTTCATCATTTAAATAATGCGAAGTTAAATATTTATGCTCTGAGGTAGTATCATTATTATAAGCATCTAAAACATCATGTATAGGTCCTTGAATTCCTGATGGTATTGCTATACAAGCAAATATATTACGATTAGGATTTTGATTTTTTAATTTACTTAATGATTTAATGAATAAATCTATACCTTTATTGCGCATTTCATATCTACCAGATATCAAAACTAGTAAAGGATTCTCTGCTTGTGCACCTGATGTGGCTTTGAAAAGTCTAATAATTTTTTCACGAGATGTAGCTTTTATTTTGTCATATTCTTCATCTTTAGGTACAACGTCTATATCGAAACTATTTGGGGTAATAATACTTGGTTGTTTGCCTAGGAAATAATTACATTCATTAGCAGTAATAGGAGATACAGTAGAGAATGCATCGGCATTATTAGCTGCACATTTCTCCATTGAATATTTAGAAATAATGTTAAATTGTTTACTCATTTGCTGTGGATCATAATTAGCTAATTCATTGTATAATGGCAAGCCATTACCAGCAATAGTACGCCCTAAAGTGGTAGCATGAGTAGTAAAAGCAGTACCTACCTGTGGAACTTTATCTTCTAAATATAAAATACCAGCTCCAGTAAGCCATTCATGAAAATTAGCTACTATTTTATCCTGAGCAGTTACATGATGTTCATAGAAATGATGTATTACCTTACCAGCTTCATAACCGAATAATGCTGGCTCTATATAATCCCAACCTCCATATAAAGAATCTAATTTATATTTTATCCATAAATCTGTGAATATTTTGTCGCGTTGATCAAATAAATGTCTAAAATCTACTAAAATAGTTATAGGATTACCTTTGGTTTGCCATCTTCCAATTCTGATTTTTAGACCATCCTCTCTAGCTTTTTTTACCCATTTATGATATAATCCATCATCCTGTATAAATAACCTTTCATTTGCAGCATCTTTTACAATATCAGGACCTACCAGAATGTATTGCGAGCCTAGCATAGCTTCTAATTTATATGCTTTGGTAGATAATACAGTATATATACCACCAACTTTATTACACACTTCCCAGCTAACCTCAAACAAAAAATTGGGCACAAGTTTTTTATTTTCCATTTTTTACCTTTATTTTATTCTTTACAAATTTAATATTAAATCGATAAAATGCTTATTTTTAAAAAATAATAAATACAAATATTTACTATTTTTATATTTAATATTATATAATTAATTGATTTATTTAAGTATTTTGTCTTAAAAAATTATTAATAATTTTTCTAGCTCTATGCAGTTTGCCTTTTACAGTTCCTATAGGCAAATTAAGCTCTTTTGCAATTTCATCATATCTTTTTTCTTCAAAATAAAATTTTTCTATTAGAATACGATAGTGAGGTTTTAGCAATGAAATATAATTCCTTATTACCTCTTTTTCTTCTCTATTTATTACTATATTGTCTGGTTCTTTTTTGTTATCTTCTGCTAAATCATTGATGAAACTTCTAGATTCATCAGACAATACATCTGATTTACAATTATGCAATACATTTTTTTTAGCATTACGTATATAATCGATAGTATTATTTTTGGCTATAGTATATATCCAAGTGCTAAAAGCATATTCGAATGAATAAGAAGAAATGTTCACAAATGCTTTATAAAAAGTTTCCATTAGTATATCCTCAGCTTCTACCTTATCTCCTATCATTTTGACAATAAAAAAATACAAACCATCTTTATAAATATTCATTAAAGTAGTAAAAGCTATGCTATCACCTCGTTGTGCATTAGTTACTAAATTATCAATGTATTTTTTATCTTTTTTCATAAATAATTAACAAAATTTACTTCCATTTATTTTCTTTTTTAAAAATACTAATTATATAAAAAACGAGTAATATTCCTGAATTCAAAAAATCTAATATTGGAGCTAAAATTACTAAATTTTTTTCTTTTAAGTTATTATTAATTTTATATAATATCAATATTTGTATTATAGCTTTAAATATGAAAATACTTAATGGGAATAAATATGATTTTAATAAAACTATCTGTAAAATTATCAAAATTGGGAATAATATTTCCAGCAAATGCATAAGACCTAAATATGTAATAGCACCTAATTTGTAATGCGAAGAACTTTTGAAATGACGTTTTTTCTGTATGAAATATTTTTTTAATGTTTGTGGATTTCTAGATACAGTATGAGCTTGTGGGTCTATGCAAATAGCAGTATTCTTTTTGTTAGCTGCTTCTTTAATAAATAAATCATCATCACCAGACATTAAATGCATATGGTTTACAAAACCTTTAACCTTAAAAAATAATTCTTTTTTATAAGAAAGATTTCTTCCTACACCCATGTAGGGGAATCCCCACAATGCTGCCGAGAAATACATAACTGAATGTATAAATGTATCCCAACGAATTAAAATATTCAAAAAACCTTTTCTTTGTTCATATTTACCATAACCAAGAACTAATTCTGTCTGTGGAGCATATGATTCCATCATCTTCATTAACCATAAATCTGAAGTAGGTTTACAATCTGCATCACTAAGCAATAAATATTCATATTTAGAATTTTTTATGCCTATAGATAAAGGGAATTTTTTACCTCTGTATGAGTTTATTATATTATTTTCTAATTTTAAATAATTTAAATTAACATATTTATTTTTAAAATTGCAAATGATATCCTCAGTGTCGTCAGTAGAGTTATCATCTACTACTAATACTTCATATTCATTAGGATATTTTTGCTCACAAATGAATGGTAAATTTTTTTTTAGATTATAGCTTTCATCTTTAGCAACTATAATAATACTAGCAGGAGGATATGTACTATTTTTCTTTGCTTTATAAAATACTAAACGTACAAAAATTACTAAATAATATATAATTATCAGAAAAAGTACAATTAATAAACTTATAGTCAATGGATTAGTTAAATTTATCGCAATCATAATGTGGCAAAATTACAAATAGATATTTAATTGATGATTAAAATAAATTAAAATTTTTTAATTTTTTGTTTTAAATAGTAGTGAGTAGATAGTAGAAAGTAGTGAGTAATGAGTAGATAGTAGATAGCTAATGCTCATAGCTCTTTCTTTACCCCGTGAGATAACTACTATTCCACTAATATAACAAATCCCAGTTCAGACTTTTTTTGTATTTCATGAAAAAATATTAATTTTGTTCGAAAAAATTATTAAAATATGAAATCTAAATTAATTATAATTATGATAATATTATTTTCTGCAATTAGCACACTTAGTTCTCAATCTGTAAAGATAGTAATTCGCACAGAATACGGCGATATACAAGCCATATTATATGACAAAACGCCATTACACAGAGACAATTTCGTTAAATTAATAAAATCTGGATATTATGACAGCTTACTTTTTCATAGAGTAATAGCTAATTTTATGATACAAGGAGGAGATCCTCAGAGTAAAAACGCTAAACCAGGACAAATGCTTGGCAATGGTGGGCCAGACTATACAATACCTTTCGAGTACGTACAAGAATATTTCCATAAAAGAGGCGCCATCGCAGCAGCTAGAATGTCGGATAATGTAAATCCAAAAAAAGAAAGTAGCGGCAGTCAATTTTATATAGTTCAAGGTCGTAAATTCAATATGGATGAATTGAATATGCTAGAACAGAGAGGTTTCAAATTTACTGATGAACAAAAACAAATTTATTCTACTATAGGTGGCTCTCCACATTTAGATGGCCAATATACTGTTTTTGGAGAAGTAATATCTGGAATGGATGTAGTAGATAAAATAGCAAGTTTACCAACAGATAGAAATAATAGGCCTCTGCAAGATGTAAAATTTACAATTGAAATAGTTGAAACTAAGTAACTGCCTTTACATTGCATAAATTATTATTTTATGAAAGAAAAAATTGATAAAATATTTGAAGATATTAAGCAATTAAATGCAAAAGATCTAAATGAACTAGAGCAAATTAGAATCTACTATTTAGGTAAAAAAGGTGTTTTAAATGCACTATTTGATGAATTTAAAACTTTACCACCAGAAGAAAAAAAAATTTATGGTAAGCAATTAAATGATCTAAAAAATCAATTACAAAATTTTATAAATACTAAAAAAGAAGAATTAGAAAGTAAATCACAAGCACCTACATCTAAAATTGATTTTAGTAGGCCAGCCCAGTTGTTTCATTCATCTAGTTTACATCCAATTAGTATAGTCAGAAATAGAATTATCAATATCTTTGCTCGTATAGGTTACGATGTAGCTGAAGATATAGAAATAGAGGATGACTGGCATAATTTCACTGCATTAAATTTCCCACCAGATCATCCTGCTAGAGATATGCAAGATACTTTTTTTATAGAAAAAAATCCAGATATAGTTTTACGTACGCATACGTCTAGTGTGCAGATCAGACTAATGGAAAAAGAAAAACCTCCTATCAGATATATATTCCCGGGAAGAGTCTATAGAAATGAAGCTATTTCATCACGTTCACATGTTTTTTTTCATCAAATAGAAGGATTATATGTAGATCATAATGTATCTTTTGCTGATTTGAAAGATACTTTGGAGTATTTCGCTCAAAGTCTTTTTGATAAAGATACTAAAATAAGGCTTCGTCCTTCATATTTCCCATTTACAGAACCATCAGCAGAAATGGATATTTCTTGTAATTTATGTGGTGGTAGAGGATGTAGCTTTTGTAAAAATACGGGGTGGGTAGAAATTTTAGGTTGTGGCATGGTACATCCTAATGTTTTAAAAAATTGTGGTATTGATTCAGATGAATACACTGGATTTGCCTTTGGATTGGGAATAGAACGCATTACCAATCTTTTATTCTCTGTAAATGATTTAAGGTTATTTTCAGAAAACGATATTAAATTTTTACATCAATTCTCAGTATTAGATTAATCGAATTAGGCGATTAATTGATAACTAAATTGGTTCTATAACGTTTTGAGTGGGTAAAGATTTAAAAGAGTAATTTTATAAAAATAAATTTTATTTGTTATTGGATAGTTATATATTAACCACAAAGTTCTCAAAGAAGGCACAAAGAACACAGAGAATGATAGATTAAAAGATTAAAATGTCACTTTGTGAACTTTGTGTAATATCTTTGTGTCCTTTGTGGTAAAATAATTAATCTAAATAATTTACTAACAATAAACTTTATAGAACCACTAAAATTATTATTACTAAATAAAAAATTTTTTATACCTTTGCAAACAAAAAACTTGAGAACAAGTTTTTCAAGAAAGGAGAAAACATGAATGGAAAATGAAATTAATTATCAACCAGAAGAAAATTTAAACAAGGTTGAACAAACACCAGAAATCACTAATGAAAGTGAGGAAATTAATCCCCAGGAAAATGTATCTACTAATGAAACAAAGGTAGCAAATACAGAAACAAAATCCTCAGAAGATTTTGATTGGGATGCTCTAATAATGGAGACAAAGGACTATCGTGATGACGATAGACAAAAATTAGAAGAGAAATACACCAAGACAATGAATGTACTACAAGATAAGGAAATTATCGAAGGTACAGTTATTGGATTTGGAGAGAGAGAGGTATTTGTAAATATTAATTACAAATCAGACGGTGTGATTCCTCTCAATGAGGTGCGTTATAATCCAGATTTGAAGGTAGGTGATAAAATCGAAGTTTATGTAGAAAGTCAAGATGATGGCACTGGACAATTAATTTTATCTCATAAAAAAGCTAGAATACTTTCAGCATGGAACAAGATAAATGAATTATACGAGGCTAATGCCATTGTACAAGGCTATATAAAATCGAGAACTAAAGGTGGTCTCATCGTGGATCTGTATGGCATAGAATGTTTCTTACCCGGCAGTCAGATAGACGTTAAACCTATTAAAGATTATGATGCTTTTGTAGGTACTACAATGGATTTCAAAATTGTAAAAATTAATCAAGAATTTAAAAATGTTGTAGTCTCTCATAAAGCTATAATAGAAGAAGAAATAGAAGCTCAAAAATCTGAAATTATTTCTAAATTAGAAAAAGGTCAAGTTTTAGAAGGTGAGGTCAAAAATATTACTTCTTATGGTGTATTTATCGATTTAGGCGGTATAGATGGGTTAATACATATTACAGATCTTAGCTGGGGCAGAATAAATCATCCAGAAGAAATTGTACAACTCGGGCAAAAATTAAATGTTGTAATATTAGATTTCGACGAGCAAAAAAAACGTATCTCTCTTGGGTTGAAACAATTGACCCCTCATCCTTGGGATTTATTAGATCCAAATCTCAAAGCTGGTGATAAAATTAGTGGCAAGGTAGTAGCTATAGCTGATTATGGTGCTTTCGTAGAGATTATTCCAGGTGTAGAAGGATTAATACATGTATCTGAAATGTCTTGGTCTCAGCATTTACGCTCTGCTCAAGATTTTCTTAATGTAGGTGATACTGTAGAAGCTATTATTTTATCTATTGATAGAGAAGAACGCAAAATGTCTCTCGGTATCAAACAACTTTTACCTGATCCATGGGTGAATATTCAAGAAAGATATCCAGTAGGTTCTAAACACAAAGCTATTGTACGCAATTTCACTACTTTTGGTGTTTTTGTCGAATTAGAAGAGGGTGTAGATGGCTTAATTCATATTAGCGATCTTTCTTGGACTAAAAAAATCAAACATCCATCAGAATTTTGTAAAATAGGTGATGAATTAGAAGTTGTCGTTTTAGAAATAGATACTGATAATCGTAGATTAAGCTTAGGTCATAAACAAATTGATGAAAATCCATGGGATGTTTATGAATCTATTTTTACTCCAGATTCTGTACATCAAGGTAAAATTATCGAAATGCGTAAAGATAAAGGTGCAGTCATAGAATTACCATATGGTATGGAAGCATATGCACCTGCTAGACAATTAATTAAAGAAGATAAATCTAAAGCAAAAGCTGATGAAATTCTAGATTTTATGATAGTTGAATTCAATAAAGATGCTAAAAAAATTACTGTTTCTCATACTAAAACATGGGAAACTCCTAAACCTAAAAAGACCAAATCTACAAAATCAGAAAATTCATCTACTCATACTACTTTAGCAGATCTAGGTATCTTTGATGATATTAAAGAGCAACTAAATAATAATGAAGAAGATAACACTAAATAGTTTTTTGTTTTCATAATAACTATAAAAGTGGCAGCCTTTTGGTTGCCACTTTTTTTATTTATTATTTTTAATTTTGTTAAAAAATTTTGGTTTTATAACGTTTTATATGAGTAAAGATTAAAAAAGAGTAATTTTATAAAAATGAATTTTATTTATTACTGGACAGTTAAATATTAACCACAAAGTTCTCAAAGGAGGCACAAAGAACACAGAGAATGATGGAATTAAAAGTCTTATAAATGATACTTTGTGAACTTTGTGCAATATCTTGGTGCCCTTTGTGGTAAAATAATTAATCTAAATAAACGTTATAGAACCAAAATTTTTTATGAAAAATATCAAAATTGATAAGATCGTTCGTTCTAAAAGAAAAACTGTCTCTATTCAAATAAAAAATGATGGTACACTAATAGTGAGAGCTCCCCTCACACTAAGCAAAAAAGAAATCAACGATATTGTCTTAAAACATCAACACTGGTTAGAAACTAAACAATCAGAAATCATTGAACGAAATAAAAAAATATTAACTTTCACTGAAGGTGAAGAATTCCTCTATTTAGGTAAATATTATCCTTTAAAAATTGTAGATGATTACGACAATTTACTTACTCTAAATGACAATTTTTATTTATCAAAATATTGCTTAGCAAATGCTAAAGAAGTTTTCACTAACTGGTACAAAGATGAGGCTGCTAAAGTAATCAAATCTAGAGCTGAATATTACGCCCATAATTATAATTTTCAATATTCAAAAATAAAAATTAGTAATGCTAAAACACGCTGGGGATCTTGCTCATATAATGGTAATATAAATATTAATTGGCGGCTAATAATGGCTCCTATAGAAGTTTTAGATTATGTAATCATTCACGAATTCATTCATCTCAAAGTTGATAATCATTCTCGCAAATTTTGGCAACAAGTAGAAAGTATATATCCTGATTATAAAAAAGCTAAAAAATGGTTAAAAGATAATGCTTTTTTACTCCTCCAAATCTGACTTTTTCCTCTTTAATGTTTGTGGAAACACATAAATAGCACCAGCTCTAATAACTGGACTATAATAGATAGAGTTCATATTTTCATTAAGATTCCATAACACTTCTAAATAAGCATAAAAATTAGATGAAATTGGTTGCCTAATGCCAGGACCTATCAATAAATTTTCAGAAGTATACCAAATTTTATTATATGGATAATCTAATGATGGTGCTTTATAAAGCAACTCCTCAAATTCACAGTGCAAATATAACATTTTAAAAATTGAAAAATCTAAAAACACTCTCATTCCTGTCATATGTATGCTTGTAGCTGGATAATAATAATTAGACTGTATAAACCAATAAAACGGATTTAATCCTAAAGCTATAAAATTATTAAAATTATAAGATCCTCTAGCAGACACCATAATACTAGTATTGGTACCAATTGTCAAACCCAATTCACCACCTAGATTAAAGGTCCTTTTTAAATCTGAACCAAAACTCAACATATCTGAATTTTGACTTTTTGCAGTGAAAAATAGTAACATTAAAATAACTAATACAAAAATTTTTTTCATATTTTAAAAAATTTTTTGATTATAAAATACATTAATGCGAAAGTAATTAGATTATGAAACTTGACAAAATAAATCTTTTAAAGTTGAATTATGCTTTTTATAAAGTTGCATTAATTACTCGAATTTAGAAGTAAATTAAATAGAAATTTATTAAAAAATAAAATTACACTCATAAGAAATATAGTTATTAATGTGAATGAACCAGAAATATTTTAGTTATTAATTAAATAATTAAATAAATAAAAATTTTTAATTTTAATAAATGTTTAAATTAAATAATGATATATAAATTTAAATAAATAACAATTTATACTTTTTGTATTTTAGATTATAAAGAAAATGATTAAAAATTAAAATTTTAGAAAATATTTCTATAAAATGTTTATAAATAGTGATAAAAAAAGAATTTAAATTAGTAAATAAATATCATTACTTAATTTAAACAAATAATATATTATTATGTAAAGTTCTTAGTAACAGATATATATAAGTAACAATTTAGTTATTAATTAAAAGCCAAATTAAATTATTTTTATTAAATATTTTTTTATCAATATAAATTTTTAATGTAATTTTGAAGTCAAAATTTTAAAATATGAAATTTATTGTCTCAAATGCTGAATTAAGTAAAGCAATTAATAGTGTTAGCAGTGTTCCCATTGCTAATAATGTAGTGAAAATTTTAGAAAATTTTCTATTTTCTGTAAGTAATAATAATCTAACAATAACGGCAACAGACGGTGATACGAGAGCTAGCATTACTATAAATCTTATTGAAAGCGATGGAGAAGGAGAGCTAGTAATACCATCAAAATTATTACAAGATTATTTGAAAAATGTACCGTCTATCCCTATTGCATTCAATTTAGATACTACTGGTGAAAACAATTACCAAATTACTATATCTGCTGGTAATGGTGTATATCGTATGGTAGGAATGGATGCAGGTAATTATCCTACAATGCCTCAAATACCTGATGCTACAAGCATAGTGCTAAATAGTAGTATTTTATCTACATCTATTGAATACACTCTTTTTTGTGCTGCTCCTGTAGATTACAGACAAATACTTACTGGTATCAATTTTGATTTTAAAGATAATATGCTAAATGTAGTTTCTACTGATAGTCATAGATTAGTTCGTTATAGGAGATTTAATATAGATACTGATGATAATTTTAATTTTGTTTCTAAAAGAAAACCACTGCAATTGCTTAGAAATTTATTAGACAAAGACACAGATGTAACTATTAATTTTAATGAAACCAATGTATCTTTTGAGTTTGAGAATATTATTATTTCTTGCAAACTACTCGAAGGTGTATTTCCAGATTATGATAGAGTGATACCACCTAGTTTCGAAAATAAGCTTTTAATTGGTAAAGAAGATTTTATTGCTGCATTAAAACGTGTTAGTGTCTTCACTGATAAAGCTACTAATCAAGTAAAAATGCATATTGAAGGGCAAGAAATCACTCTCACTGGTAATGACGAAGAATATGCTAATGAAGGTATAGAAAAATTACAATGTACATACGAAGGAGAAGATATGGAAATATCTTTTAATAGTAAAACTTTTATGGAAATGCTGCAACATTTAGACTGTGATAATATTAACATCTTGATGAATAAACCTAATACAGCTATAATAATAACACCGGCAGAAGAAAATGAAAATGAAGACATTGTAATGCTTCATATGCCTATATCTCTTAAAGGGAGCGGTGATTATTAAAACTAAATTTACTTCATAAATATTAAATTTTTTTTCAATTTGGGGGACAAGTAATTTTTGTTCCCCAATTTTCTTTTATAAAACTGCTAATAAATTTTATATTAGAAATTTTCAAAGAAAATACTAAATTACTATTATCACTCTAAAAAATTTTTTATATTTATTTTGCTTTTTTACTTTTGCAAAAAAAATGAATCCTACTCTTTTATTAGTAATTTTTATTTTTTACGTTTTTGTACTATTTTTAGCAGCATATCTGACATCTAGAAAAGCTAATAATGAATCATATTTTTTATCTAATAGAAAAGCACCATGGTATTTAGTAGCTTATGGAATGATAGGTACTTCTCTGACTGGAGTAACTTTCTTATCTCTACCTGGCTTTGTAGGGGAAACTGGATTTACTTATTTAATAGTTGTTGTAGGATATATTTTAGGTTATTTTGTTATAGCTTTTGTATTATTACCAATATATTATAAAAATAATGTTACATCTATATATGAATATTTAAAAAACAGATTTAGCATTCAAGCACAAAAGTCTGGAGCATGGCTTTTTTTAATTTCTAGATCATTAGGTGCCTCATTAAGAATGTTTATAGTTATAGTAATTTTACAAACATTTGTATTAAGTAATTTTGGAATATCATTTTGGTTAAGTACAGTCATTTTTTTACTCATAATTCATGGATATACTTTAGTCGGAGGTGTTAAAACGATAGTGTGGACAGATACTATTCAGACAACGTTTATGATAGCTTCTATTTTATTAACAATATATTTTATAGCTCAATTTATGAATACAAATGTGAATGGGTTATTAGATAATGTTTTTAATAGTAGCTATTTTTATATTATTGATAATAATCCAGCTTCTAAAAACTTTTGGGCAAAATTATTAATAAGCGGCATGTTTATAACTATCTCTATGACTGGTTTAGATCAAGAAATGATGCAAAAAAATTTATCCATTTCTACACTTAAAAATTCTCAGAAAAACATGTTGGTTTTCAGTATAATTTTAGCAATAGTAGATTTCATATTTCTCTTACTTGGTGGCTCTTTATATTTATATGCAGACTACGTAAATATAGGTGCTTTGCAAACCTCTGATTATTTATTTCCCACTGTGTCATTTTATTATATGAATCAATTAGTAGGCATAATATTTTTCATAGGATTGATAGCAGCATCTTTTTCTGGTACAGATGCCGCACTCACAGCACTTACTACTTCTATTACTATAGATTTATTAGATTTACCCAAAAAGATAAAATCAAATAAAAAGCTTAAACAATATAGAATGCTAATACAATGGGGCGTCTCATTAGGAATGTTTATTTTAATAATGATATTCTATACAGCAAATAACAAAGCTATCTTAGATACATTATTTACTATAGCTGGATATACTTATGGTCCACTACTTGGATTATTTGCTTTTGGCATATTAACAAAAGCAAATATAGATGGTGGCAGTATTTGGCAAGTAGTATTATTTAGTCCTTTATGCTCATTTGCAATAATGAAAATATTAAAAACTAATTTTCAATTTTATGTCGGTTGGGAAGTGCTAGTAATAAATGCATTAATTACTTTCATACTTTTATGGATGATCAGGGAGCAAAAAGATTCCCAATTTGAGTTAGCACACCAATAACTTTATTTTTAAATCCAGGAATATAAACAACTTTTTTATTTTTCAAGACTTTTAGAGACTTTTTGGCTACAATATCAGGTTGCATCCACATGTATTTTGGTACAGTAGAACGATCGAAATCTTTAAAAGCTTCTGTATAGTGAAAACCAGTATTAGTAACACCTGGACATAAAGCTTGAATTTTTATATTATACTTTCTCACTTCTTTTTGTATAGCTTTAGAAAAATAAACTAAATAAATTTTAGTAGCTACGTAGATAGCACTACCTTTAAAAGGGAAAAAAGCAGCTAAAGAAGAAACATTTATTATGTAACCATAACCTCTATCCCTCATCACAGGTATCGCTGCTCTGCAAAATCTTGTAGACGATTTCGTATGTACATCTATTATTTGGGAAATTTGATCCTTAGTTAAATTATTAAAATCGCCACGTAGCCCAAATCCAGCACAATTAATAAGTAAATCTAAATTTGGTGTGTTTATAATATATTCTTCTATGCTTTCCATACCTTGTTCAGTAGATAAGTCGGCTATAATTATATTTACATTTATCTCATACTTTTCCCTTAGATCTTTCGCTAATTGTTCTAATTTGTTTTGTCGTCGAGCTACTAATGTAATATCATGTTTCATAGCAGCTAATTCTTTAGCAAAAGCCTCACCTATTCCACTAGATGCACCAGTGATAAGTGCTATACCATTAGATTTTTTAATATCAATAAGCTTCATATAAATTTTATTAGTTTGCAAAATTAATATAAAATATTATTCAAAGGATTAAAAATTATTATCTATTTAATCAATCGTTTTTGGGGATAATCATCTGGAAATATGAGGTTTTAACTTTTTATGAGATGACTAAATAGCAGTTTTATCAAATCATATCTCCAGCGGAAACATTTTTTTTGTTACTTTTCTTAGTTTGATTGTCAATGAAAAGTAAATTAAATATAAATTTATATAAAAATCAATGATACTTATATGAAATATAGTTATTAATGTGTTATTAATATAACGCTTTAATAAATAAAAATTAATAATTCTAATAAATGTTTAAATTAGGTAATGATATATGAATTTAATTAAATTACTATTAATACTTTTTGTATTATAGATTATAAAGAAAATTATTAAAAATTAATATTTTAGAAAATATTCCTATTAAATGTTCATAAATAATGAATTTAAAATAGATAAAACAATTAACTAAATATCATTACTTATTTTAAACAAATAATTATTTTATTTTGTAAATTGTTTAATAACAGACAGATAGAAAAATTTTTAAAAGTTCTCATATATTCCAACTAAATTCAAGTAATTTATGCAACTTTTTCAGGGGAAATAAAAGGTAAAGGAAAATTATCTTTCTGGGCCAAAGCCCATACCTCTTTCTTTATTATTGATAAGTGATAGGTGATAGGTGATGGGGAGACTGGGAGAATAGGTGATGAAGTTGAAAAGTTGATTAGTTGATGGGAGACAGAGAACGAGGTGATGGGGAGAGGGGGTGACGGAGAGAAAAGGATAAATGGAGAATTGATGACTGAGAGAGATAGTGAGGATATGCTTAGTTTTTTCACTAATTAGCTTATAAAAACTTCTCCATTTCACTCATCATCCATCACTAATCACTAATCATTAACCACTTATTACCTCTTTATTGTCTGAACCATGATTTTTGGGATTAAAAGATTTTGGGATTGAATCTATTATTGTTGCTCATTTGGGTGCATTTGTTGACAATAAATATCTAACTCGCAATGTCTATAATTTCATCCACAGATTTACACAAATTAACACTGATGATTTAACTTTTTGAATGAATTTGTTAATTAATTTTCTACTTATATCTCACAAAACTCCTCAACTCATAAACTACTAAACTAATCAACTTTAATTTATAATTTGTGCCCATTTGTGTCCATTTGTGGACTAATAGCAACAATAATTAACCTAAATAATTTACCTATAATAAACATTACAGAGCCTAAAAAATTTTTTTAAACTACTTTATAATTTTTTAATTATCTTTGTAACATAAAAATAATAAATGTCAAAGATAGAGCTTGAAGTTAGTGGGCTAATGCCTAGTAGTCCGTCTATAAATGCTTATGCAATTATATTGATAGAGAAATATGGTAATCGCACTCTACCAATGTTAATAGGTGTGGCAGAAGCTCAATCTATAGCTATTGCTTTAGAAAAAATATCTTATCCTCGTCCTTTGACTCACGATTTATTTATTCAATTAATTAAAGAAATAGATATAAGAATTGTCGAAGTTCTGATCTATAAATATGATGAAGGTATTTTTTATGCTTATTTAGTTATCGAATATAATGGGCAATTAAAAAGAATAGATGCACGTCCATCAGATTGTATAGCTATAGCTCTGCGAGCTAATGTACCGATTTTTGTTTATGAGCATATATTAGATGAGGTTGGTAATATTTTTGAGAATAAATATGAGATACAAAAAAATGAATATGATAGTGACATAGAAGAAAATACTTATGACGTTATTCAAGACTTTTCATTAGAAAAATTTAAAGATCTAGATCCTCAATTTATTAAAAAAAGATTAGAAATATTGTCTATAGAAGATTTAAAAATATTATTAGATAAATGTGTAGAAGGCGAGCTATATGAATTAGCCTCATTGATAAGAGATGAAATAAAAAGAAGAGAACAAAAATAACAAACCATATGTTAAGATTTAGATTAATTATCATGAACTTTTTTCAATTTTTTATCTGGGGTTCATGGCTTTTAACGTTAGGAGCATTCTGGTTTCAATACAAAGGATGGACACCTACAGAATTTGGATTAGTATTCTCTACGATGGGAATAGCTTCTTTATTTATGCCTACTATAGCGGGAATTATTGCTGATAAATGGTTGAATACTGAGAAATTATACGCTTTATTTCATCTTTGTGGTGCTATTTTACTTTTTATTCTACCATCTATTAATAGTCCTATAGTATTTTTCTGGGTAATGTTACTCAATATGTGCTTTTATATGCCGACGATTTCGTTAGCTATCACTATTAGCTATACATCATTAGAGAATGCAAAAATGGATTTGGTAAAGACATATCCACCTATAAGGGTTTTTGGAACGATAGGTTTCATAATAGCTCTATGGACAGTGAGCCTATTGCAAGTAGAAACTTCACCAATACAATTTTACATTGCTTCTGGATCATCATTATTTTTAGCTTTATATTCATTTACATTACCCAAATGCCCTCCTCTAGGCAAAGGCAAAAAAGCAAATCTAACCGAAGCTCTTGGATTAAATGCTTTTAAATTATTCAAAAATACCAAAATGGCTCTTTTCTTCGTTTTCTCATTTCTACTAGGAGTTTCATTACAATTAACTAATGCATATGGCGATACTTTTATACATGATTTTGCTAAAATACCTGAATATGCTAACTCTCTAGCAGTAAAATACCCAGCAATTATAATGTCTATCTCACAGATATCTGAAGCATTATTTATACTTGCTATACCATTTTTTTTGAAAAGATATGGTATTAAAAACGTAATGCTCATGAGTATGGTAGCATGGGTATTGAGGTTTGGATTATTTGCTTATGGCAATCCCACTGATAGATTGTGGATGATTATTTTGTCTTGCATAGTTTATGGAATGGCTTTTGATTTTTTCAATATTTCTGGTTCTTTATTTGTAGAAACTCAAGTACAGCCAGCCATTCGTGCCAGCTCTCAAGGATTATTTATGCTTATGACCAATGGATTAGGGGCATTAACAGGTAGCTTATTGAGTGGTGTAGTTATAGAGAAATTCTTTGTAACAAATGGAGAAATTATGTGGCACCAAACCTGGTTAAGTTTCGCTATTTATTCATTAATAGTTACTATTGCTTTTGCAATATTTTTTAAACATAAACATAATCCAGCAGATTTCGAAAATGTACACGTATAATAATATCATAGAATGAAACAATATTTAGATTTATTACAATATATTTTAGATAATGGAATAGAAAAAAATGATCGCACGGGAGTCGGTACTAGGAGTGTCTTTGGATATCAAATGCGTTTTGATCTTCAAAAAGGCTTTCCATTAGTAACTACTAAAAAATTGCATTTAAGAAGCATAATTTATGAACTATTATGGTTCATACACGGTGATACAAATATTAAATTTCTACATGATAATAATGTGAGTATATGGGATGAATGGGCAGATGAAAATGGTGATTTAGGTCCAATCTATGGGAAACAATGGCGTAGATGGGAAGGAAAAGATGGTAAAGTTATAGATCAACTATCATGGGTCATTAATGAAATAATTAAAAATCCTAATAGTAGACGCTTGATAGTGAGTGCATGGAATGTAGCTGAAATCTCTGAGATGAAATTGCCCCCTTGCCATGTTTTATTCCAATTTTACGTAGTTAATAATAAACTTTCTTGTCAGTTATATCAACGTAGTGCTGATGTTTTTTTGGGTGTACCTTTTAATATTGCTTCATATTCACTACTTACACATATGATTGCACAAGTGACAGGACTGCAAGTAGGTGAGTTTATTCATACTTTTGGTGATGTGCATTTATATCTAAATCATATTGAACAAGCCAAACTACAATTATCTCGTGAACCTTTTCCTTTACCACAACTAAAATTAAATCCTGATATTAAAAATATTGATGATTTCAAATTTGAAGATATCGAAATTATCAATTATCAAGCTCATCCTTCTATTAAAGCTGACGTAGCAGTGTGATTAGGATAAGGAGAGGGGGAGACTTGTTGACTTGGTAAAAAGTTGATTGTATGAAAAAAAAATAAGACAAAATAGGGACAGAGTGAAAGTGTAGCTTGATTAGATGTAATTAAGAAATATTGTAGAATTAATAGCTTAATAATAATTGGTATGGAAGAATTAACAGAAGAATTAATAAATAAATTATCTAATTATCATTGGTCAATAATTGTGGCTCATGACCTTAATCTATGTATAGGTAAAAATAATGACATGCCTTGGCATTTATCATCAGATCTCAAAAGATTTAAGGAAATTACTATGGGCAATCCAATAGTTATGGGCAAAAATACTTATTTATCTCTACCTAAAAAACCCCTGCCAGGCAGACTAAATATTGTATTATCAAAATCATTAAATCTTAATCAAGAAAATTTAATTTCATATCCATCATGGGAAAACTTATATAATAAATTACAAAAAGATAAAGAATATTTCATTATTGGTGGAGCAACTATTTTTAAACAAGCTTTGCCATTTGTCTCTAAAATGTATTTGACTATTATTCATGACATTTTTGATTGTGATACATTTTTACCAGATTACAATAATATAATTAAAAATTGGCAAAAGATAGAACATTCAGACAATTATGAAGAGAATGGGTTGATATTTCATTATGAAACATGGACAAAAAACAAGTTATAATATCAATTATGAATACAAAAATAAAATCAGCAAGAGAAATTAGAAAAAAATTAGATGAAAAAATATTCGAAAAAAATAATTTAGTTATCAATAGGATATTTAGCTTAGACAAACAAGCATACACCGATGGAGCTTTAGATAGAGAAACCAAAGAACTGATTGGACTATGCACATCACTAGTATTGCGTTGTGATGAATGCGTAAAATATCATTTAGAACAATGTTTTGAATTAAAAATCTCAACTGAAAAAATAATGGAAGCACTGTCTATAGCTAACTTAGTGGGTGGGACTATTGTTATCCCACATTTGAGAAAAGCAGTGGAATACTGGGATGAATTAGATATAAATTGAAAAACCCTTCAACATTGATTTATAATTTGTTTGCATTTATGGACAATAAATAACAAACCTTCAATGTCAATAATTTTATACACAGATTTACACAAATTAATACTAATTATTTAGTTTTTTTAGTACATTTGTTAATTAATTTACAACTAATATCTTGCTAAACTACTATACTTATTAACCTTGATTTTTAATTTGTGATCATTTGTGTGCATTTGTGGACTAATAAATAACAACAATTGGACAGATAAATAATTTACTCATAACAAACTTTATAGAATCAAGATTTTATTAATTTTTAAAAATTTTTATAAGTTTGTGAAAAAATTTTACATATGTCTAATCGTGAAAATTTTACTTCAACATTTGGCATAATAGCAGCTGCTGTAGGTTCTGCAGTTGGATTAGGTAATATATGGAGATTTCCTTATGTAGCTGGTCAGAATGGTGGTGGTGCCTTCCTAATAATCTATATTTTAATTGTTTTAATATTAGGTGTACCACTTTTAATGTCTGAAATGATGTTAGGCAGGCGAGCACAAGCTAATGTTATAGGAAGTTTTAAAAAATTAGGACCTAAAAGTTCTATAATAATTGGTATTATTGGTCTATTAGCAGCCTTTTTAATATTAACATTTTACAGTACTGTAGGCGGCTGGACGATTCATTATATTTATGCTAGCATTAATGGAGAAGTATTTCATACAGACTATCAAAATTATTTTTTAAATTTTAAAGATAACAGTTTTTTACCATTATTATGGCAAATAGTTTTTCTGCTATTAACAGCAGCAATCATATTAGGAGGAGTAAAAAAAGGGATAGAAAATTGTTCTAAAATTATGATACCAACCTTAGTGTTAATGTTGATAATATTAGTAATTAGAGCTGTTACATTACCGGGTGCAGGTAGTGGAGTTAATTTTTTCTTAAAACCAGATTTTAGTAAAGTTACAGGAACGACATTTTTGGCAGCAATGGGACAAGCTTTTTTTTCACTTAGCATTGGAATGGGAGCCATGTTAACATATGGTTCATATATACAAAAAAATGAAAATTTAAACTTTGTTAGTACATCAGCAGCCATGACAGATATTATGGTTTCGATATTAGGAGGTTTTGTGATATTTCCTACCTTGTTTTCATTCAATGCAGCTCCTGATCAGGGGCCAGGACTTATTTTTATAACTTTGCCAGCTATTTTTGAAAAAATGCCATGGGGAGCAGGTTTCTCAACAATATTTTTTGTTCTTTTATTAATAGCATCCATCTCCTCTTCGATTTCATTATTAGAAGTAATAGTAGCTGTACTAAAAGAGGAATTGCACTGGTCTAGAACATTATCAACTATATTAACTACAATTTCAGTAATAATTTTAGGCGTTTTTACAACATTATCTTGGAATACTTTTCAAAATATATTTTTAACAACAGCAAGTGGAAACAAAATGTATATCTTTGATATCTTTGATTATTTATCATCGAATATTTTGCTTCCTCTTGGTGGGTTACTAATTATGATATATGTAGGCTGGTATTTGAAAAAAGATATTTTTTATGAAGAACTTTCATATGGTGTACATAAAAAATTCACTTTAGCACTAAGGCCTGTAATTTTCTTTATAGTGAAATATATTTCACCAATAGTAATATTATTAGTATTTTTAAATGGAATTGGAGTTTTTTAATGTGTTAGATTTTCTTTCATTAATTAATTATAAAATATTAAATTTTCTAAATTAAAATAGTTGTATAGATAATAAAGTCTTTTTCAACTTTTCATATTAAAAGAATACCTTTGAATACCTTTTCAATAATTAGTAAACTATAGCATTACCCTAGCGGAGACTTTTCTTTGTGTGGTTGACAAAGAAAAGTAAATTAGATAAATAATCTTTTAAAAAAGTTTAAATTAAGTAATGATATTTTAATTTAAAAATATTTTGATTAATGTTTCTATAATTCTAAATTATAAAGAGATTCTATAAAAATTTAATTTTAAAAAATAATTTCTAAATAATATTTATTAATAAAGGGTTTAAGTATTAAAAAATTATTAATCAGATATCATTAATTAATTTAAACAATAATTTGATAATTTTAAAATCTCTTTGTCAAATCCGCATTTCACCGGCGAAGACTTTGCTTTTGTCACTTTTCTTTGCTGAGTTGACAAAGAAAAATAAAGCAAATAGAAATTTAATAAAAATCAATTATACTCAAAAAAAATATAGTTACAACCGAGAATGAACAAGTAATAATTTAGTTATTAATTAAACGCCTAATTAGATATACCAAATTAATAGACATAAAAAGCTTTTTTATTGTAAATATTTTATTCCCATTCAATAGTAGCAGGTGGTTTAGAGCTAATATCATATACTACTCTATTTACACCTTTTACTTTATTAATAATTTCATTAGCTAGACTTGCTAAAAAATCAAATGGAAAAGCAAAAGGATTTGCAGTCATACCATCTACTGAATTAACTGCACGTAGAGCTATCACATTCTCATAGCTACGTTCATCGCCCATAACACCAACACTTTTTATAGGTAAAAGTACAGCAAAAGCTTGCCAGATTTCATCATATAAATCATTCTCTTTCAACATTTTAATATAAATATCATCAACCTCTTGCAGAATTTTAATTTTATCAAGTGTAATATCGCCAATTATCCTAACAGCTAAGCCAGGACCAGGAAAAGGATGTCTATTGACTAAATCTGAAGGTATAGCTAACTCATTACCAACTTTACGAACTTCATCTTTAAAAAGCATTCTTAGAGGTTCTAATAATTTCAGATTCAACTTTTCTGGAAGCCCACCAACATTATGATGAGATTTAATAGTCTTAGCTGAAATATTATTAACAGCAGACTCTATAACATCGGGATAAATAGTTCCCTGAGCTAACCATCTAACATTATTGATTTTTTTTGCTTCATTTTCAAAAATATCTATAAAAGTTTTACCAATAATTTTCCTTTTTTCTTCTGGATCAATAACATTAGCAAGACGAGAAAGAAATATATCTGAAGCTTCAATCCCCTTCACATTAATTCCAATACGTTTATAATTTTCTAAAACTTCACTAAATTCATTTTTTCTCAAAAGTCCAGTATCAATAAATATCCCATGCAATCTATCACCAATAGCTTGATTAATAAGTGTTGCGGCTACAGTACTATCTACACCACCAGACAGTCCTATGACAACTTCATCATCTCCTACTAGATTTTTAATATCCTCAATTGTCTTTTTAATAAAATAAGAAGGTGTCCAATCATAAGAAACATTACAAATATCTAAAAAATTTTTTAAAACATCTTTACCAATCACACTGTGATACACTTCAGGATGGAACTGAACACCATAAATTTTTTGAGAATAATCTTCGAAACCAGCTATTTTAACATCATCCGTAGAACAATTAATTTTTAAATTTTGAGGAATACTAACAATAGTATCACTATGAGACATCCAAACAATATATTCAGATTTAACATTTTTAAATAATAAACTACTACTGTCTACAAACGATAGCTTACGAGGTCCATATTCAGAAATAGAAGTTTTCACCACTTCTCCACCAAAATATTTTGCCATATATTGAGCACCATAACAAATACCTAGAATTGGAATTTTTCCAATATAATTTTCTAAATTAGGAGTAGGTGCCTGATCATCATTAACGGAATAAGGACTACCACTTAGTATTATACCTTTAATGTTATCAAAAGAAATGATCTCCTCGAACCAAGGTAAAACTTCACAATAAACATTTGCCTCTCTAATATTACGAGCTATCAATTGAGTATATTGAGAGCCATTATCAAGAATTATGATTTTATCCATTATAAAAAATTTATTTACAAAAATATTTAAAAAATATGAGTTGAATTATTGCGAAGGTTGATTTATGGGATATGATAATCATTATTTTATGTTTAAAGTAATTAATGATATTAATATCATATAAAAATTTTTATGTATATTTGCCAAAAAATCAATATTTATGAAGACTTTATTTAATAATATTAATGAACACCTGGGCATGAGTAAGGAAGACTCAAAAGCCTTCTTCGATAATCTCTACGATTTCCTACTACAGAACGAAGCTGACGTAGTAGATTACCAAGGTTTAAAAATTCAAAGCACTCCTCCACTATGTCCAAACTGTCGTAGCAACGATATTGTAAAAAATGGTAAACAAAAAGGTATGCAAAATTATCGTTGTAAGCACTGTGGCAGACAATTCAGGATTACTACTGGCACTTTTGTTTATCGATTGCAAAAATCTCAACTTATGCTCGAGTATATTCGCTGTATGGTTGCTGGCAAAAGTCTCAGAGCTTGTGCTAGAGAGGTTGGCATAAGTCTGCCAACAAGCTTCGCCTGGCGACACAAAATCCTCGCTGCATTAAAGAATTTTGACAAAAATGTTAATTTCTTTGGCATAGTAGAAATAGACGAATTGCTGATGGATTATTCTGAAAAGGGTAGAAAATATTCAAGTGTCAGAGAAATGAAACGAGCAATGAGAAA
>LFTI01000054.1 GCA_001513285.1 Rikenellaceae bacterium DTU049 | reverse complement strand
CTCTCTGTGCTATGTCTGTAAATTTGTTTAGTATTAGTAAAAATTAGAATAAAATTAGCATTAGTAGAAATAGAATAATCATCAATACTTATCTTGTTTTGACTAGCCACACTTGAAGGAAATAATTCTTTAATTTGTTTATCAGATTTGAGGTCATATAATACTATAGCATTATTCTCTACCACAGTATAGGCATCAGATAATGGATACATACGATAGTCCCGCATCATTTCAGGATAGAAAGTGCTAGATTGCCATATGACGTCTAGCGTAATTTGTTTGGTTTGTTGAGCAAAAGTAGTTATGCTCAATGCTAGGAAAATTAATAAACTAATAATTGAACGCATATTTTAAATTTTTGCTGCTAAGTTAAGAAAATAATTTTTAGTCAGTATATATTTTAAACGCATATTTTTAGTAAAAATATGCGTTTGAGTAATTAATAAATATTAACGAGATGAGAGATTGAGAGAAGGAGGTATTTCAAAATGGAATTGAAAAAAATTTTAAATGTTATAGATTATATATGTTTGAGACATCAAATCACTGTACCGTTGCCATGCCCGCCTATCCGACGCCGCCAAGTTCAGTATCCTTCCCGTATCTTCTATAATCTTCTCCGCCAAATACTTCCCCTTAACTACAAACCACATTATGTAGTTCGTTAAATATTTCGTTGCAACTCCTCGAAACTTGAAATAAATCCAGCCTACAAAATCTGTTATCTTCTCGTGAACAGTTGATACACTGTATATACCACCTTTCATCTTTTTCTTAGAAGATATTTCTTTGTGTTTGATGTGTTCAGCATTTACTGTCTTGAAAGCTTTTTTATTGCTGCCGCATACCACTGAATTCTCAGATATCCTATATTTTAGAAAATCTGATATGTGTTCAGCCTGAACTCGCTTATCTTCTAATTTTTTAAACAAAATATTCCCACTTCTATCTGTGGCTGCCAATACTGCTACCTTTGTGGGTTTCTTTTTCTTCAATTTTTTTACTTCTTTCTTTTCTCGCTTCTTTTTGCCTTTCTCTGAGTAATTCATGAGCAATTCTTCTAATTCTACTATGCCAAAAAAATTAACATTATCTTCAAATGACTGCAGAGCACACAATATTCTATGCCTCCAAAAGAAACTCGTTGTGAGACTTATATGTGCAATTCTAGCACACTCTCTCAAGCTCATGCCAGCAGACATACATTTGATATATTCTAGCATTTTGCCCTTTTCATGAACGCCATACATAAAGGTGCCAGTGGTAACACGGAATTGCCTACCACAGTTTTTGCATCGGTAATTTTGTACTCCACTTTGCAAACCATTTTTAATTACATGACTACTATTACATTCTGGACAAAGTACACCAGTAGACATAGCTTTGATTTCTTGATAATCGACTACATCTTTGCCTTCTTCAATCAACTCATTATAGAGATTATCGTAAAATTCACGTGTACCTTCTTTAGTAAGGGCAAATATTTTAGTTGGGTTTTCAAATATTTTATCCATAACAATAATTTTTTTGCAAATATAATAAAATTTATAATCTATAAACTTGATATTCTATAAAAATAATAATTACCATCCTTCCCCCACCCTATCCCCTTATTTTTTCAAAAAATTATTCAAAAATATTATTATAGATAAATCTATATCAATTTCTTTATTTAGTTAAAATTTATGAAATTTGCAAAAAATCTATGACAATTGAACTTAGTGAGCAAGAGATTATAAGGCGAGAAGCCTTACAGCAATTGCGCCAAATGGGTATAAACCCATATCCTAATGAAGGATATCCTATTACTCATTATGCAAAAGATATTTTGGATAATTTTAATGAAGATACAGAAATTTTTAATGATGTATACATTGCTGGGCGTATAATGAGCCGACGTATAATGGGTGGTGCTTCATTTATAGAAGTACAGGATAGCACTGGGCGTATACAAGTTTATATCAAACAGGATGATATTTGTCCACCAAATGATAACAGTTTTTATCAAATAGTTTTTAAAAAGTTATTTGATATTGGTGACATAGTAGGCATACATGGTTTTGTTTTTAGAACCAAGATGGGAGAAATCACTATTCATGCTAAAGAAATAAAACTCTTAGCTAAATGTTTACGCCCTTTACCAATAGTAAAGGAAAAAGATGGCAAAACTTATCACGCCTTTACCGATCCAGAGCAAAGATATAGAAATAGAACATTAGATTTAATCGTAAATCCTCAAGTTAAAGAAATTTTTAGGATTAGGACAAAGATGGTGCAGAGTATGAGAGATTTTTTAAATCAAAAAAATTTCATGGAGGTAGAAACCCCTATTTTACAGCCAATTTATGGTGGTGCTGCTGCTAGACCTTTTAAGACTTATCATAATACCTTAGATACTAGCTTATTTTTGCGAATAGCTGATGAGCTATATCTGAAGCGTTTAATAGCTGGTGGGTTAGATGCTGTTTATGAATTTGCTAAAGATTTTCGTAATGAGGGTATGGATCGTTTTCATAATCCTGAATTTACACAAATGGAGCTTTATGTCGCTTATAAAGACTATTATTGGATGATGGATACTGTAGAAGAGATGTTAGAACATATTTGTATGTCTATACATGGTAAAGCCGACATCACTGTTGGTGACAATATAATATCTTTTGCTAGACCTTTTGAACGTATTAGCATTTTTGATGCTATAAAAAAATTTACTGGTTTTGATATTTCTAATATGGATGAGAGTGAACTTATTGAAATCGTTAAAAAATTAAATATTGATATAGAAGGAATTACTGGCAAAGGTAAAATAATAGATACTATTTTTGGTGAAAAAGTAGAGCCACATCTGATACAACCTACATTTATCATGGATTATCCTATAGAGATGAGTCCATTAGCCAAAAAACATAGGTCTAAACCTGGATTAGTAGAGCGTTTCGAATTGATAGTAAATGGTAAAGAGCTGTGTAATGCATATTCTGAACTGAATGATCCCATAGATCAGCGTAATAGATTAGAAGAGCAATTAAGACTTAGACAATTAGGTGATGAAGAGGCTATGATTTTAGATGAAGAATTTTTAAGTGCTATAGAGCTAGGTATGCCACCAACAGCAGGCTTAGGAATTGGCATCGATAGATTAGCTATGATTATGACTAATGCAAACTCTATTCAAGAAGTTATCTTTTTCCCTCAAATGGCTCCAGAACGTAAAGCTATAGCAATGGAATCTGAAAGTCTGAAATCTATTGGAGTCCCAGATATTTGGATCCCTCTGCTTACTGAATCTGGTATTGTAACTCCAAATGATTTATTAGATACTAATGCTAATAAAATTTTAAATAATTTAGGTGGGTTGAGAAAAAAACATAAGATTTCTGAGCCTCTCCCTTCTAAAGAAGATGTAGAAAATTGGATAGCTAAAGCTAAAGAATTATCACAAAAATAATATTTGAATCTTTTTCAATAAAAAAATTCATATTTTTATAAAAAAATAATTATGAGAAAAAAATTTGTTGCTGGTAATTGGAAAATGAATCCTAATTATCAAGAGGCATTAGAGCTATTAAAGTATTTAAACATTAATATCCCTAAAGATCATTCAAATGTTGATATTTTAATTTGTCCACCTTTTATTTATTTATCAGAAGCTAAAAATATATTTACTCGTACAGATATTTATTTAGGAGCTCAGAATGCATCAGCGTATACTAATGGTGCATATACAGGAGAAATCTCTTCGTCTATGTTAAAAAGTTCAGGTATAGATTACGCTATTATTGGACATTCTGAGAGAAGGCAATATTTTGGTGAGAGTGAAGAAGTTTTAGCAAAGAAAATTAAACTTTGTTTGCAAGAAAATATTACTCCTATCTATTGTGTAGGTGAAACATTAGAACAAAGAAATGCAAATGAACAATTTGAAATTGTAAAAAATCAAATCAGTGGAGCTTTATATGATTTATCTATAGAACAAATTAAAAAAATTATCATAGCTTATGAACCAGTATGGGCTATAGGAACAGGAGTAAATGCTACGCCACAGCAAGCTCAAGAGATGCACACTTTTATTAGAAACATGATAATGAATAAATACGATGATGTAGTTAGTCAAAATATGATAATTCTTTATGGTGGAAGTGTGAAAAAAGATAATTCTTATGAATTATTTTCTATGCCAGACATAGATGGCGGACTCATTGGAGGAGCTTCATTAAAAGGTGAAGAGTTTGTTAGTATAATAGCAACAGCAATGAATATAGTAAATAAATGATTTGGATTTTTATCAAAGAAGCTTTAATAATGGCTTGGCAATCGCTCAGGTCTAATAAGCTACGTACTATATTAACAATTTCAGGCATCACTATAGGTATTTTTTCTATAATTGCTGTTTTCACAGTGATAGATTCTATTAAAAATCAAATCAATACATCTATTGAATCTCTAGGAAGCAATACTATTTTTGTACAAAAATGGCCTTGGGTATTTGATGCAGATTTCCCTTGGTGGAAATATATTTCTAGACCAAATCCTTCTTACAGAGAATATCTATTCCTGCAAAATAATGCCAAAACTATTGAAGAGATAGCTTATTTAGCCTCCACACAACAGAAAGCTTCTACACCATTATTAACTAAAACAGATCAATATTTGAGTGGTATTACTTTGTCTTATCCTGATTTTTTGCCATTTAACATTAAAGAAGGCAGAATGTTTACTACTAATGAAACTGAGCGAGGTGAGGCAGTATGCATAATAGGTTATCAGACTGCTATAGACTATTTTGGTAATGAAAAAGTTGTAGGACAAGCTATTAAAGTTGGTTCACAAAAATTAACAGTTATAGGTATTTTAGAAAAAGAAGGTGAAAATATGCTTGGCGGTTCAGGTGATGAACTAATTTTTGTACCAGTTTTATTTCTTAGAAATTTTATAAAACTTGACAGTAATGAACTCAACAAATAGGAATACAAAAAGCATTAGGAGCTAAAAGGAGATTCATCCTTCTACAATTTATGATAGAATCTGTATTTTTAAGTATTATGGGGGGAATTATTGGATTAATATTATTTTTAATTCTTTCATTAGTCCTACAATTTTTAATAAAATTTTCTTTCCCGCTGACATTTGCAAACATAATAATGGGAATATTAATAGCAATGATTGTTGGTTTTTTAGCAGGTATAATTCCTACATTGCAAGCTTCTAAATTAGACCCAGTAGAAGCAATGAGAAGGAATGCTTGATTTTACGAAAATATTGTATTCCAATTTTGGTCCTATAACGTTTATTGTTGGTAAATTATTTAGTTTAATTATTTTACCACAAATGATATGAAGATATTACACCAAGTTCACAAAGTGCCATTTTTGAAGCCTTTTAAATTCTATCATTCTCTGTGTTCTTTGTGCCTTTTTTGCCTGCCAAAAAGCATTGATCGCTGGTCAGTTCAAACACATAAACCCCAGCAGACAACTTACTTCCATCAATTTCTACTGTATTTCCATAAATTTCATTAATTTCCATTACTACCTTTCCTGTAACATCTGTAATAATCAATTTGTATTTTTCATTTTTCGGATTATCAAAAGTTATTATTGCCTTTTCTGTGAATGGATTGGGGTATATTGACAGTAAATTGTAATTTTCTATTTCATTTATTCCCTCCGGCTCATTTGTTAAGTTTCACTACCCAAAAGTCATAATAATCTCCATGAATCCCCGATACATCGCCGTCATTGGAATTTGTGTAACCAGCCACAATAAATCCCCCATCACTTGTCTGCTGAATGGTTTTTGCAATATCCTTAACTGTTCCGCCGAGGCATTTTTGCCATTCAATATCCCCTGAACTATTAAGTTTCACTACCCAATAGTCACTATTTCCATGATTCCCCGACACATCGCCGTCATTGGACCATGTTTCACCAGCCACAATATATCCCCCATCACTTGTCTGCTGGATGGATTTTGCCTCATCATTATCTGTTCCGCCGAGGCATTTTTGCCATTGAATGGTTCCTGAACTGTCAAGTTTAACTACCCAATAGTCACCACCTCCATGATTCCCCGACACATCGCCGTCATTGGAAGATGTGTAACCAGCCACAATAAATCCCCCATCACTTGTCTGCTGGATGGAGGTTGCCACATCATCATCTGTTCCGCCGAAGCATTTTTGCCATATAATATCCCCTGAACTGTTAAGTTTCACTACCCAAGCGTCACTACCTCCATGATTCCCCGACATATCACCGTCATTGGACCATGTTCCACCAGCCACAATAAATCCACCATCACTTGTCTGTTGGATGGAGAATGCCACATCATCATCTGTTCCGCCGAAGCATTTTTGCCATATAATATCCCCTGAACTGTTAAGTTTCACTATCCAAGAGTCAACAATTCCGTGATTTCCCGACACATCGCCGTCATTGGAAAATGTTCCACCAGCCACAATAAATCCACCATCACTTGTCTGTTGGATGGAGAATGCCTGATCCACATTTGTTCCGCCGAGGCATTTTTGCCATAGAATATCCCCTGAACTGTTAAGTTTCACTACCCAATAATCATAATATCCATGATTCCCCGACACATCGCCGTCATTGGACCATGTTTCACCAGCCACAATATATCCCCCATCACTTGTCTGCTGGATGGATTTTGCCTCATCATTATCTGTTCCGCCGAGGCATTTTTGCCATTGAATGGTTCCTGAACTGTCAAGTTTAACTACCCAATAGTCACCACCTCCATGATTCCCCGACACATCGCCGTCATTGGAAGATGTGTAACCAGCCACAATAAATCCCCCACCACTTGTCTGCTGGATGGATTTTGCATAATCCCAACTTGTTCCGCCGAGGCATTTTTGCCATTCAATGGCTGGTGCCTGGGCATGGGATTTATTATTGAGCCCATTAAATAATATTAATGCAAAAAATATTGTAATAAATGTAATATTACTAACATGGTGACTCGGAGCTACCTTCTGAGTATTTATTGATGTATTTTTTGAATTTTCCATATCCATTTTAATTTTTTATAGTTTGACGTTATAAAATTATAAATTTTTTTTAATCTTTAACTTAAAATTATTTATATTTAATTTTGGTTCTATAACGTTTATTGTTGGTAAATTATTTAGGTTAATTATTTTACCACAAAGGGCACGAAGATATTACACCAAGTTCACAAAGTACCATTTTTTAAGCCTTTTAATTCTATCTTTCTCTGTGTTCTTTGTGCATTCTTTGAGAACTCTGTGGTTAATATTTAACTGTCCAAAAATAAATAAAATTAATTTATAAAATTATTTTTTTTAATCTTTACCTATATAAAACGTTATAGAACCCAAAAGTTTTAAAGTTCTAGTTCTTTCGAATTAATTTAATAATTTATCTCTTCGTTGTGTTGTCCTTCTGTAGTATTATCATTAGCTTTTACTCTTTGCCAAATTTTATCAACAATTTTTTTGGTATACTGAGGAAATTGAGATTTCATAATCCAATCATAATATTGAGGTTCAATAGTAAAAATTTCTTCTACATACTTACCTTTATATTTACCAAAATTAAATATCTCTTTCCCATCTTCATTAATTAAAATATGACCAGCCAAATCAGCCGTTTTATGATATTTAGATATTTCGCTTAATGATTTTATGTTATTATCAAATATTAAATTATTTTCATCATTATCAGCAAGATTCTCATTTTCTAAATATTTGTCTAGCATAGCTAATAATATTTCATAGGTAGCTATGGCATCTGCCTTAGCTGTATGTGCATTTTCTATTTCTCTATTACAATAAAATCTATAAGCTGCAGCTAAATTACGTGGCTCCAAACGATGGAATAATACCATTACATCCACAGAATTGCGACTCGAGAAGTCAATATCTATTCCAGCATTTAAGAGCTCCTCAGCTAAAAGTGGAATATCAAATTTATTAGAATTAAAACCAGCAAAATCAGCATCATCAATAAAATCAGCAATTTCCTGTGCTTTTTCTTTGAAAAGAGGCTTGTCTTTTACCATTTCATTAGTTATACCTGTGATATTAATCACTTCATCTGGAATAGTGATTTGTGGATTAAAAAGTTGCTCATAAGTTTCAGTAGTACCATCTGGATTGACTTTTAGCATAAAAATTTCAATAATTTTATCATTAACTAAATTTAATCCTGTCGCCTCTAAATCGAAAAAAATTATTGGACGTTCTAAAAAAAGTTTCATAATATTTTTTTAAGCAAAGATAATTGAAAAAGTTAAGAATTTATTTAAACCTCAGCAAAAGTTTTGAGCTCTTCCATTTCTGATAACAATTTTGCCCACATTTGCTCAAAAGACTCATTATTTGTATTCTTTTTAACTATAGCAAAATAATATTTAATTTTAGGTTCAGTACCAGAAGGACGTATAGTAATTTTAGTATTATCCTCTAATATAAATTGTAACACATTACTCTTGGGCAAATCAATACTATCAATAGAGTTGGTTTTAAGATTTTTAGCTTTAGAGATTTGATAATCTAAAATCTTAACTACAGGGATATTATTTATCATTTCAGGAGGATTATTCCTATAATTATCCATTAGTTTTTTCATATTTCCCATACCTTCTATGCCAGTCATAGAAATAGATTTTTGGTCTTCTAAATAATATCCATATTTTTCATATAGCATTTGTAGAATATCAATAAGAGTTTTTCCATGCATAGCAGCATGTTCCTGCAATTCAGCAATCTGACAAGAAGTCATAATAGCATCTTTATCTCTCACCCAATCAGCAGAGAGAAATCCATAGCTTTCTTCACCACCACAAATAAATGTTTCTTTACCTTCTTTTAATCTTATTAGCTCAGCAATATATTTGAAACCTGTTAAAACATCATAAGTTTTCACATTATAATCATCAGCGATTTCACGCATCAGCTCAGTAGTAACAATAGTTGTAACAATAAATGCATTTGATGGTAAAGAATTTCGATTTTTTCGCATTTCTAAATTATAATAAGTTAGCAAAGCAGCTATCTGATTGCCATTTAATAATTTGTAATCATTATTTGGCATTTTAATCCCTGTGCCTACTCTATCTGCATCGGGATCAGTAGCTAAAATTAAATCTGCATCAGTCTGCTTAGCTTTTTTAATAGCTAATTCCATAGCAGCTTTTTCTTCTGGATTTGGAGATTTAGTAGTTGGGAAATTACCATCAGGGATTGATTGCTCTTCTACAAGATATAGCTTATCAAATCCCCATGAATGCAAGGCTTTAGGAACTAAAGTAACTCCTGTACCGTGTAGTGGAGTATAAACAATTTTTTGAGATTTAGGAACAATTTCTGATAAAAATTGTAATTTATTTAATTGATTTAGATAAGCAATATCAATCTCGTCATGTATAGTATGGATAAGGGATGCATTGTAATTTTTTTTAACATTACTATACTCACCAACTTTTTTAACTTCGTTTATTACACCTTTGTCATGAGGAGGCACTAGCTGACCTCCATCACTCCAATAAACTTTGTAACCATTATATTGCTTGGGATTATGAGAAGCTGTTATCACAATACCAGCTGTAGCTTGTAAATATCTTACAGCAAAAGATAATAATGGAGTAGGTCTCAATTCTGAGAATAAAAAAACTTCAATATTATTTGAGCTTAAAACCTCTGCAGAAATATTTGCAAATTCTTTACTCATATTTCTAGAATCATAGGCAATGACTACCTTAAACGGTTTATTTGCATTTTGTAGAATATAATTTGCTAATCCTTGCGTGGCAATAGAAACGGTATATTTATTCATCCTATTAGACCCAATTCCTATGATACCTCTAAGTCCACCTGTTCCGAATTCTAAATCTTGATAAAAAGCTTCTTCTAACTCTCGAGGATTACTATTTAAGTTTTCTAATATCCATTGTTTGTCATCTTCATCTATTGGCTGCATAAGCCAATTATTAATTTTTTCTAAGATTTCGGGGTCGATATTTTTTTCACTCATATAATTATTTATTTAAATTATTAATCATATCTATTAATGAATCACACCAATGTGGTATATTAATATTCAGAGCAGATTTAATTTTATTTTTACTCATCACACTATATTTAGGCCTCTCAGCTAATTGTTTGATTTGTTGTGTCTCTATTGGAGTAATATTTTTATCAATTTTACTAATTTTCAAAATGGCATGAGCAAAATCATACCACGATGCTACGCCTTCATTAGAAAAATGAAAGATTTCTAAATCATCTAAATCAAAATTTTGTATTAATAAATTAATACAATTAGCCAAATCTCTAGCATACGTCGGTGTACCAACTTGATCATACACTACTTGTAAATTTTGATTATCCATAGAAGCTTTATTAATGATAGTTTTTACAAAATTAATGCCATGAGTACTATATAACCATGAAGTTCTTATGATAACACCTTTGGGGGCAATAGCTATCATTTCTCGCTCTCCTAATAATTTAGAATATCCATAATAACCTAATGGATGAGTTTCATCAGTTTCATTGTATGGAAATGACTTATTACCATCAAATACATAATCAGTAGAAATATGTATCATTTTAGAATTATAATTTTTTGCACAAATGGATAGATTTTTAACTGCTGCTACATTTACTTTTTCTGCTTTATCCTTTTCAAGTTCAGCCTTGTCTACAGCTGTATATGCTGCTGCATTTATGATAAAATCAATTTTTAAATTTTTTATAAAATCATTAACAGCATTAAAATCACTGATGTCTAAAGAATCAACATCAGTGAAATATAATTCGTAACTACTATTTAGAGATAATATTTTTTTCAGCTCATACCCTAATTGCCCATTAGCACCTGTTATTAAAATTTTATAAGCCATAATTCTTTAATTTATAAATTAAAAACGAAACAATAAACAAAGTTAAAAAAAATTTAAAACAAACAATTATGAAAGAATAAAAGGGAAAATTCAAGGGAGGAGATGATAAATGAGGGGGGATAGGGAATGGGAGGGTTTATAAAATTTTGAAAAAATTTTATAAACAGAGATTGTAAGAAAAATATTTAAATGTTATATATTAAATATGTTTTTGACATCAGATCACTATACCGCCCCCACGCCCGCCTGTCCGACGCCGCCAAATTCAACAACCTCCCCGTGTCTTCTATTATCTTATCCGCCAGATACTTACCCCGTACCACAAACCACATTATGTAGTTTGTCAAATATTTCGTTGCCACTCCACGAAACTTATAATATATCCAACTTACAAAAGCTATTATCTTCTTATGAACAGTTGATACACTGTATATACCACCTTTCATCTTTTTCTTAGAAGTTATCTCCTTATGTTTTATGTGTTCAGCATTTACAGTCTTAAAAGCTTTTTTATCGCTGCCACATACAACTGAATCTTTAGATATTCTTGATTTTAGAAATTCTGATACGTGCTCGGCTTGTACTCGTTTATCTTCTAATTTTTTGAAAAGTATATTTCCACTTCTATCAGTGGCTGCTAATACTGCCACTTTAGTTTGCTTTTTTTTCTTCAACTTTTTTAATTCTTTCTTGTCACGCTTCTTTTTGCCTTTTTCAGAATAATTCATTAGTAACTCTTCTAATTCCACTACTCCAAAGAAATTAACTTTATCTTCAAAAGATTGTAAAGCACAGAGAATTCTGTGTCGCCAAAAGAAACTAGTTTGCAGACAAATACCAACATTTCTAGCACACTCTCTCAAAGTCATTCCTGCAGACATACATTTGATGTATTCTAGCATTTTATCTCTGTGGTGAATGCCATACATAAAGGTACCAGTTGTAACTCTGAATTGCCTACTACAATTTTTACACATGTAGTTTTGCACTCCATTTTGCAAGCCATTTTTGATTACGTGGCTGCAATTGCAGTCTGGACAAAGTATGCCTGTAGACATGGCTTTTTGCTCTTGATAATCGACAATGTCTTTGCCTTCATTTTTTATTTTATTATATAAATTGTCGTAATACTT
>LFTI01000090.1:373-771 GCA_001513285.1 Rikenellaceae bacterium DTU049 | reverse complement strand
TCTTCTACAGTTGTCTCATCTAATCCTATAACTGCTGCCATGGTACTTGGATGTATTTCGCATGCTTTTTGCATAGCCATAGCTCTTGCAAAGACTAATTTTAGTCCATCTTCGTATGTCATTGCTTTAGCTGCTACTAAAGCTGAAAATTCTCCTAATGAATGACCTGCAACCATATCTGGTTTGAAGTTATCAGATAAAATATTAGCTAAAGTAACACTATGAATAAATATCGCGGGTTGAGTAACTTTTGTCTGCATTAGATCCTGCTCTGTACCCTCAAACATTATTTTTAATATGTCAAATCCTAAGATCTCATTAGCTTTATTCATCATCTCTTTAGCTAATGGATAATTATCATAAAGTTCTTTTCCCATGCCAGGATATTGAGCTCCTTG
>LFTI01000090.1:0-347 GCA_001513285.1 Rikenellaceae bacterium DTU049 | reverse complement strand
AAGAATTTCAATTATAACTTTCGCTACAAATCTTAGTACCCGAGGCCGGAATCGAACCGGCAAGAGCAAAAGCCCATTGGTTTTTGAGACCAACGCGTCTACCAGTTCCGCCACTCGGGCATATGATTTTTATTATCTCTCATTTAATATTTGTTTTTATAAAAAACTATTTTTTGCAAAAATACAAAATTTTTTAATTTTACGAAATCTATAATATAAAAAAAGCCCAGTTAAAATTAATTAACTGGGCTTTTGGTTGAAAAAATTTTTATATTTTATTATTTATTATCATTGTTGTCCGATAAAAAAATTTTTAAGAATAAGGAGTTAAAAAACTTTTTCAATAT
>LFTI01000020.1 GCA_001513285.1 Rikenellaceae bacterium DTU049 | reverse complement strand
TGTTTTATTACAAATCATTTCCCAATGCGGTATTGCTAGAGCTTACTAATTATTGTAAAGGTTTTCTTTTAATACAAAATGTTGATAAAAACTTTATTACCTAAACGCCTAATTCAATAAAATTTTATTACCACATTGGTATTTTATCAATAGATCTACACCAGATTTTTTTCATAGGTGCTCAAGCGATAGTGATGTCGGCATACCTTGTAATTTCGCAGGTTGTTCAGAACCACATTCTGGTAATGGATATATTGGAATGATATTGAGGATAGACAGCAATTATTATCAATACAATGCAGGATATGTAGAGCATATAGCTACAGAGATTTTCCCTTCATTAGTGAGAAATAAGTATTATTTAATTAAATTTTTTTATAAATTAGCACCGAATTCAGGAATAGCAAGTAATGGACTTGGAGTATATTTTTCAGCATCTTTACCAAAATTTAATGAGTTCGAAGAATACAAATATTTCGAGCCTCAAATATATTTAGATAATACTAAAATTATAGATAATAGAGAATGGAAAGAATTCATCGGATATTTCGTTGCTAGTGGTACAGAAAAATTTTTAACTATTGGTAATTATCTACCTTTTGACTCTCAAAGGACCAAAGTTTTGAGAAATGGTGAACCACAAAATGAAATGGATTATTATGCTTATTGTTATATAGATGATGTGCAGCTATATGAAATCTCAGATACAACTAACAATCATATTAATACTATTTGTACACAAATAGATTTATTTCCAGAAGTATCGCAAATAAACTATTCAAATATAATTAACAAATTAGATACTTTACCATTAAATAAGCCATTTATATTAGAAAATATTTATTTCGATTTTGATAGTTATCAATTATCATCAAAATCATTTGCTACGCTCGATAGCATAGTTACATATTTAAAAAATCATAATAAGATAGAATTTATAATAAATGGGCATACAGATAATATAGGTAGTAGTTTTTATAATCAATGGTTAAGCACTGAGAGAGCTAAATCGGTATATAAATATTTTTATGAATCAGGGATATCTCCAGCCAGGATGCAATATATAGGTTATGGTGATAGAATACCAATTACTACTAATAAAACTATTGAAGGGAGGCAAAAAAATCGCAGAGTAGAACTAGTAATTATCAAAAAATAATGGGTCGTAGCAGATTCGAACTGCTGACCTCATGCGTGTGAAGCATGCGCTCTAAACCAGCTGAGCTAACAACCCTAAAATTTATTTTTTAGCAAATTTATCGCCGTCATAAGCCCATTTAAGGTACATAGCTCCCCATGTAAATCCTGCACCGAAAGTAGCTAAAATAATATTATCGCCTTTTTTAAGTAAATGTTCATAATCCATCAAACATAGAGGTAGTGTAGCAGAAGTAGTATTGCCATAACGCTCTATATTGATCATTACTTTTTCTTTGGGTAATTTCATTCTATGAGCTACAGCCTCAATAATACGAATATTAGCTTGATGAGGCACTAACCAATTGAGAGTTTCATTAGTTAAATTATTTCTTTGCATTATCTCTACAGATACATCAGCCATTTTAGAAACTGCCCATTTGAAGACAGCTTGTCCTTCTTGATAAATAAAATGTTCTCTATTTTTAACAGTTTCTAAAGAAGCTGGCCACACACTACCACCAGCTTTTTGGTATAAATGATGCCTACCTACGCCATCAGATTGTAGTTTCATATCTATGATACCTAAATCATCACCATCATAGGCTTCTACCAAAACTGCTCCTGCTCCATCGCCAAAAATTGGGCATGTTGTTCTATCAGTATAATCTGTAATAGAGGACATTTTATCAGCTCCAACGAGTAATATTTTTTTAGCATGTCCGGCTTCTATATATGCCCTAGCCATTGCTAAAGCATAAAGGAAACTGCTACATCCTGCATTCATATCAAAATGAAAGGCATTTTTTATCCCTACTTTATCAGCTATGATGTTAGCAGTAGCGGGGAATTGATGATCTGGAGTTACAGTAGCACATAACAAAAATTCAATCTCATCAGGTGAAGTATTAGTTTTTTCAAATAATTTCTCTATAGCTTGTTTAGCTATATCACTAGTGCCTTTACCAGATTCTTTTAATATTCTACGTTCTTTGATACCTATACGAGTCATTATCCACTCATCAGTAGTGTCTACCATGCGACTTAGCTCTTCATTAGTAAGGATATAATCTGGAAGTGCTCCTGCTACACCAGTAATGATAGCTCTTGGCATTGATTTCATTGTTAAAAAATTTTAATAAATTATTATTTGTTTTTCTCAATTGCCAATTTACCTCTGTAAAATCCACATTCTGGACATACATGATGATAAATCATTGGACTACCGCAATTAGGACAGGTGGCTCCTTTTACAGTCATAATTTTATACTGTGAACGACGTTTGCGTGTTCTACTTTTTGAAAATCTCCATTTTTGATTAGCCATAGTTGTATATTTTTATTTTTTTATTCTTCTATTAAATACTCTTTTAATTTTTTTATCATTTCTTGATCACAATTAGCCTCATCATCATGTACATGTCTCATTGGGATAGATAATGCTATGAAATCATAAATAAATGGTTGCAAATTGATGAAATTAGTATTAGGTGAAATATAAGTAATAGTCTCATCATCCTCACCATTACCTTCTCTGAAAATCAAATAATCATCCTGGGCTACATCTATTTTAAGATCATGTAAGCATCTATCACATTCTACATAATATGAACCTGTCAGATTGATGAATAATTGTGCAGATGTCTCTTCTTTTAATAAATCTATGCTTATGTGCATAGATAAATCTTTGAAGGCTATAAAATCTGGATTATAATCATGCATAAAATCATCATTAACATCATAATTATAAAATGTATGACCTAGTTTAAGTGCTTGATAATTAATTATATAACCAGACTTATTTTTCATTCTTCCAAAAATTTATTTAAAAAATTTTGGCAAAGATAATTAAAAAAAATAATATGTAAATAATTGCTTGATAAATAACATTATTATCATCAATAAAATAATTATTAAACTATATAATAAAAATTTTTTTAATAGAAAATTTTTATTATTGTGTTTCTATATCATCTTGTGTTTCTACATCACCTTGTGTTTCTACATCACCAGCAGTAGTAGCTCTGGTATAAATCACTTTTGTTATCATCAGATGAGGTGGTTTAATGATTTGATATTCATCATTAATAATATCACGAATACGAATGTTATCACCCACATCCAGTTTAGTGATATCTACTGGGATGTAAGAAGGAATTTTGCTAGGAATAGCTCTCACTGGCAATCTTTTTATTTTCACATCCATTTTACCACCACGCTTTACACCTATAGATTCACCAACAAATTGAATAGGCACATTCATTGTAACGGGCTTATCATCACTTAATTCTCTGAAATCTATATGTATCACCTTATCAGAAACAGGATGAAATTGTAAATCCTGCATAATACAATGATGAATCTGTCCATTGAGCTCAATGTCTATTGTAATTGGTTCTACAGAGGTAAGTATTGGTGATAATTTAACTTCTTCCAAATAAAAGAATACTTGTTTTTCACCACCATACATTACACATGGCACGAAGCCTTTTTTTCGCAATTGTTTTGCGTCTTTCTTCCCTACGCTCTCTCTCGGAGAGCCACTAATAGAAAGTACTTTCATAATTTTATGTTTTTTTTTAATTGGTTTTCATAATTTAAATAAAAGGATTAAAATCAAAAAATGAACTAATAGATTCACAATAAATATTCCTTTTTATTACTTCAGAAAAAATTTTAGCTACTGATAAAACAACAATTTTGTCAGATGATTTTCTGAGTGGTATAGTATCTGTAACTATTAGTTGGTCAATGACACTTTCATCTATTTTTTCTATAGCATTATTACTAAGTAAAGCATGGGTACAAACAGCTCTGATAGTCAAAGCACCTTTTTCTTTCATAAGATTAGCAGCTTTAATAAGAGAGCCAGCAGTATCTATAATATCATCAAAAATTATTACATTTTTATTTTTCACATCACCTATCAAAACCATATCTGATATCTGATTTGCTTTTTCTCTTTGTTTATAACAAATAGCCATATCACAGTTAAAAGCTTTAGCATATACATTAGCTCTTTTAGTACCACCAGTATCAGGAGATGAAACTACTAAGTTTGGAATTTTTAGATCTTTTATATAATCATAAAAAATACTAGAAGCGAAAAGGTGATCTACTGGGATATTAAAAAAACCTTGCAATTGATCTGCATGTAGGTCCATAGTAATAATATGGGTAGCACCTGCTGCTTGTAATAAATCTGCTACAAGTTTAGAACCTATCGCCACTCTAGGTTTATCTTTCCTATCTTGTCTAGCAAAACCAAAATATGGGATGACAGCATAAATATGCTTAGCAGAAGCTCTTTTGGCGGCATCTATCATCAGTAATAATTCAAATAAATTATCAACTGGTGGGAAAGTAGATTGTACGATAAATACTTCTTTACCTCGAATTGTTTCATCGAAACTCACTTGAAACTCTCCATCGGCAAATTTCGTATATGTCGTCTTGCCGAGTGGAATACCATAATTTTTTGCTATACTTTCTGCTAATACTCGTGAGGCATTACCACTATAAATTCCAACTTTGGGTTCCACAATTTTTTTGCAAAGTTACATTAAAAAATATATTTTAAAAAATTAATTTGTTTCCTTTCTTAAAAAAATAATATTATGAGCTTATAAATTAGCTTTTTTTAATTTTGCAATGAAAATAAATTTTTTATGAAAATCATACAAGCTTGTGGTGGATATTCTATGGGAGGATTAGAACAGCAAACTATTAAAATTTCTTTAGCTTTACAAAACAAAGGACATAACGTACTAGTATTCTGTTCTGCTGATAGTCTAATTAGTAAAAAATGTAAAAGTTTAAATTTGCAATTTTCTACTGGCCTTTTTGACAAAGGTTCTAATGCATTTACTAATTATAAAAATACACGTAATGTCATTAAAAAATTCTCCCCAGACATTATTCACGTGCAACGTTCACATGATTTATTTCCTATAGTAAGCGTTTTGAATACTTATGGATTGAGCGCTCCACTATTTTTCACTCGTAGAATGGAAAGTAATATTAGTAAAAAAACTTTAGTACATAGATGGATTTATCATCGCATAGACAAATGTTATGCTATTTCAAACTTTGTTAAAGAAAATTTGATCATGACTACTCCTATCAATGCTAAAAAAATAGAGATACTAAATAATGCTGTAGATTTAAAAATTTTCGATCCTAGTAAATATGATAAAACTCTAAATCGTCAAAAATTTAATATACCAAATGATACTATTGTAATAGGTATGGTAGGCAGGATTTCACCTATGAAAGGTCATCGCGAATTAATTTTTGCTGCTTCTGATTTACTAAAAAATCATTATGACAATTTATTTTTTGCATTCTTTGGCGGAGCAAGTGTAGGTGAAGATTATTTTGCTAACGAAATATATAAATTAGCTGACTATACTTTACCCAAAGAAAAATTTATGTTTTATGAATTTACAGATTCTGTAGCTGAAGCACTGAGCACAATGGATATTTTTGTTTTTCCTTCATATCGTGAATCTTTTGGTAATGCACTATTAGAAGCTATGGCTATGCAGTTACCTATTGTAACTACATTCGCTGGAGGAGTTACAGACATTGTTAATTGCAAAGAAAATGCTTTATGCGTAGAACCCCAAAATCACAAACAAATATATGAGGCTATTAAACTTTTATTATCAGATGATGAACTAAAAAATAATATAGCTATAAATGCTCGCAAGACCGCAGAAAATCACAGTTTCGATGAGTTTATTATTAAATTAGAAAAAGATTATTCAGATTTTATTAAACAATAATTTAAATTGTAGATATAGGTGTTTATTTAATAATTGATTAGATGAGGCGATAATGGGATAATAGAATAAAATGATTGTTTTATTTTTGTATGGTATTAAAAGGTAGGAAATATAATAACAATTTTTTGTTTAACTTTAGATATTATTTCAATATTTTACCTTAATCAACTTTATATACCGCTCCCACGCCCATCTATCATGCGATGATAAGTTCAAAAGTCGCCCAATGTCTGATTCTACCTCATCTTTCAAGTACTTATTTATCACTACAAACCACATAAGGTAGTTCTGTAAATACTTTGTGGCTACTCCTCTGAATTTACTCATCCATATGTGTAACCCTTTAATCTTTTTCTCTGCAACTTGTGTACTATATACAGCTAATCCCTTTGTTTGCTTTCTCACTAATACCTTCTTAGTTTGAGATTCGAATACTGCCTTTTTAAACTCTTCATTTGGCTTGATACATAGCAAATTGTTTTCAGATGTTCTTCTCTTCAATTCCTCTTTTATCTGTTCATTTTTTACTATCTTTTCTTCAATGTGTTTAAAAAGTAAATTACCTTCTCTATCTGTCATCACTAATACAGCTACATTAGGATGAACAGTTTTCATAGCTTTCTCTTTTTCTTCTAAACTTCTATATCTACGCCCTTTCTCTGAATATTGCATTAATAACTCATCTGCTTCTATAATTCCAGAGAAATTAATTCCTCCCTCTAATCCCTGTATTGCAGATAAAATCTTATGTCTCCATTTGAAACTCGTTGGTAAACTTATGCCAACTTCTTTAGCACAAGCTCTAAGACTTTTACCCTCAAGCATGCATTTTAAGTAATCCATTAAGAGATAGTATTTATGCGAATAATAAACAAATGATTTAGCAGTTTCTCGAAATTGGTATTTGCAATTTTTACATTTATAAACTTGTCTGCCATTTCGAACACCTGCTCTGATGACATGTTCACATTTACATCTTGGGCATATGGGAGCAGTAGTTAGAATCTTGATTCTTTGATAGTCTAATGCTGTTAATCTATTGCTATTGAGGAACTCATAGAGATTGTCTAAAAATTTACGCTTGCCTTCTTTGGTTAGAGCTAGCATGTTTTCTATAACTTCGTTTGAATATTCCATAAATTTTATTTTTTTACAAAATTAATAAAAATATAAAATACTAAAAGTTTAACATTTTTGTTCATTAGATGGTTATTATACTTTTATTTCTATTTGTTTCTATTTAATTATTAATTTTGGAATTAAAAAATTAATAAATGCGAATCAGTGGTTTTACCTTTTGCAAAAATGCAGATAAGCTGTATTATCCTATTAAACAGTCTATTCTATCCATTCTGCCTATTGTAGATGAATTTATTGTAAATATAGGTGATTGCGATGATGACGATAAAACTGTAGAATTAATACAAAGTATTAATAGTCCAAAAATAAAATTAATTTTTTCTGAATGGAACTTAGAAAAATATCCTAACGGCACAGAGAATGCCCATCAGACTGATATTGCAAAAAATGCTTGTAGTGGAGATTGGCTTTTTTACTTACAAGCTGATGAGGTAGTACACGAAAAATATTTAGATAATATAGTAAAACGTTGTGAAGAATTAATAGAAAATAAAGATATAGAAGGTTTATTATTCGATTATGTACACTTTTACGGCGATTATTGGCATTATCAAAATAGTCATGGTTGGTACAAAAAAGAAATCAGAATTATCAGAAATGATCCAGATATTCATTCTTGGGAAAGTGCACAATCTTTTCGCAGAATTCCAAACTTTGATGGTGTACATTATAGGCAACAAGAAGGCACATTTAAATTAAAAGTTGCCAAAGTAAATGCAGCTATTTATCATTATGGGTGGGTGAGGCCTCCTGAGTTAATGCAAAAAAAGAAAATTGCCCTAGATACCATTCATAAAGGGGAGAATATTGCTTTAGATAATAATAAAAATGTAGAAATTTTTGCTTATGCTCCACTCGGTACCTTGCCAGTATTTAAAGATACTCATCCAGCAATAATGAATGATTGGATTAAAAATTTTAATTGGCAAGATAAATTAAATTATTCCAAAAAGCCCTCTCCAAATTATAAAAAACCTTCTACCAGACATCGTGTTTTAACAAAAATTGAAAAAATTTTTTTCAAAAATAAAATCTCTATCGGAGAATTTAAAAATTATAAATTAATATTACACACTGACAAAAAAAATAAAAAAGTTAATTCTTATAATTCATAATAAAATAATCTGCCTTTAAGTTTAAAAATTCTCAAAAAGTAAAACTTTTATATGGATTTTTAATTAAAAATTTTTTGTATTTTTGAATAAATTTATAGCGTATTTTCATTCAAATATTGTTGATATGCAATACAAATTAGAGTATAAAAGTATTTTATAAAACATTAAATCCTATTAAAATGTTAATACAATGGATATAACTAGGATAAATAAAACAGCAAAACCATTTATAAAATGGGCTGGAGGTAAATCACAGTTATTAACTGAAATTGATAATGAAATTCCTAATTTCATTAAACAAAATCAATTTACTTACATAGAACCTTTTGTTGGCGCAGGTGCAGTATTCTTTTGGATTATACAAAAATATCCTAATATTAATAAAGCCATTATTAATGATATTAATTCGGATTTAATAAATACCTACCGAATAATAAAAGAAAATGTAGAGAAATTAATTCAATTACTAAAAATTTGGGAAAAAGAGTATCATTCATTACAAAATAATATTCATGAGAAAAAGGAATACTATTACTCAAAAAGAAAATTATTTAATAAAAGACAGTCTGACAATATAACCCAAGCTGCTCTATTCATTTTTCTAAATAGAACGTGCTATAATGGATTGTATCGTGTAAATAGTAAAAATGAGTTTAATGTCCCTATTGGTAGTTATAAAAAACCAATGATTTGTGATGAAGAAAATTTACTTACAGTTAGTGAGGTTTTGCAAAATGTAACTATTTTGTGTGGTGACTTTGAAAAAACATTGGAATATTCTGAGAATAATACTTTATTTTATTTAGACCCACCATATAAACCCATAAGTGATACATCTAGTTTCAATTCATACACAAATAAAGATTTTGATGATGTAGAGCAAATCAGACTTGCCAAATTTTGCGAAAAAATAGATTCGCTTGGCTATAAATGGATTTTAAGTAATTCCGATGTTAAAGGCAAAAACCCAAATGATAATTTTTTTGATGAATTGTACGGCAAATTTATTATTAAGAGAGTATTAGCCAAAAGAAATATTAATGCAAATCCAAATAAAAGAGGAGAACTCACAGAATTGTTAATTACAAATAGCGCCTATGAAAAAATTGTGTCAATTGCTCAATAAAACAGATGATGAACTTTTTGAAGAAATAACATCTTCATTTAAGCATAAAATTACTCAATGGGATTATTTTGTTAATTGGAAAAAAGTATTACAAAACATAGAACCAATCGAAAAAGAACTAAATCTATTAAATTATCTTATTGGTAAGCAAGATTTATACAATGAGACAGTAGATTTATTATTAAAATACCCTGAAACAATTAAAGCAATTCCATTACTTCTTGCTATCAGAGAAAAATCATTAGAGGTTTTGATAGATACAAGGAAATTTATTTATCGCAATTTTGATTTTTCAAAGAAAAACTATAATGAAGATGAAATAAAAACATTTGCTGATTTTATTCTAAAAAGTGGACTTGGAGAACTGATGCAAGATAAAAAAATCAAAAATTTAGTAGATTATGCGACAGGTGTTGAAGTAGGATTAGATAGTAACGGGAGGAAAAATCGTGGCGGAACATTAATGGAATCTATTGTAGAAGAATTTGTGAGTGATGCTTCATTAGATTTAAATATTGAATATATGCCACAAGCTACAGCTATTAAAATAAAAGAAGAATGGAATGTAGACGTTAAAGTTGACAAGTCTTCTAGAATTATTGATTTTGCTATTAACAAATCAGGGAAACTTTATTTTATAGAATGTAATTTTTATGGTGGTGGAGGTTCTAAACTTAAATCTACTGCAACAGAATATATCAGAATGAACGAATATTGGAATAAACAAGGTATTGAATTTATTTGGATAACTGATGGCGCAGGATGGAAATCTACTTTAAAACCATTGAGAAAATATTATGATAAAGCAGATTATCTACTGAACTTAGAAATGTTGAGAAAAGGAATTTTAAAAAAGATATTAATATATTGCAATTAAAAATGATAATTTTGTAAATATTTATCTATTTAATATTGAATATAATATGTGTAATGACGATAGCATAATGAAATTTCAAAAGTATATTTCTGAATTTATGGATAAAAATGCATAGTATGATTAATCCCTATTTCAAATCAAAAGATAAAGCATTTACTCTACTACTGGGTGATGTTTTTGAATTACTACCACAATTTGATTTTAAATTTGATATGGTTTTTGCAGATCCCCCTTACTTTTTGTCAAATGATGGGTTAACCATAATAAATGGTAAAATAACAAGTGTTAATAAAGGAGATTGGGATAAACCAAAGAATTTAGATTATATCAATGATTTTAATTACAAATGGTTAAAATTAGTAAGAAATAAAATGAAAGAAGATGCTACTATATGGATTAGTGGCACAATGCACAACATTTTTAGTATTGGACAAATTTTAACAGAATTAGATTTTAAAATTTTAAATTTAATTACCTGGCAAAAGACAAATCCTCCACCAAACTTTTCCTGTCGTTATTTTACACATTCAACAGAGCAAATTATATGGGCAAGGAAAAATGCAAAAGTTCCTCATTATTTCAATTATGAACTCATGAAAGAAATAAATGGTGGCAAACAAATGAAAGATGTTTGGCCTTTTCCTGCAATTGCGAATTGGGAAAAATCATGTGGAAAACATCCAACACAGAAACCTTTGCCTTTGCTATCTAGAATAATCCTCGCTTCAACAAAGCATAACGCTTGGATTTTTGATCCGTTTACTGGTAGTAGCACATGTGGAATTGCTGCAAATCTATTAGAAAGAAAATTCCTTGGAATTGATATTGAAGAGGAATATCTTGAAATTAGTAAAAAAAGAAAAATTGAAATAGAAAACGAATATATATTTAACAAATATCGCAATAAACTCCAATGTTTTAAAAAACCTGAACAACTTTAATTACATCTATCAAGAGAACCAAACGTTTAATATAAAACAGGACTATAAATTATTAACGTGTCAAACAAAAGCGATAAATAACTAAAAATGCATTATGAATCAAAAATCTACACTTCTAAAAAGAATAATGCAAATTTAATATATAAGTGCTTCTAACTGATCTTCCTGAAAATATTAAAGAAAATATGTAAATGTTAATGTGTATTAGGCTTTAATTTTATGTAGGCAATAAATTAATATAATTAAAAAACTAAATTTTCTCAATAACCATCAGGCTATTAAGCTATTAAAAGTTTATTAATTCTGGAGAAGATCCGATAAAAAAGAAAATAATTAAAAAAAATTGGATTATTTTCAATTTTTTTTTGTAAATTTACATTTGAGGAATTTAAAAAAATTTTTAATATGAAAACAAAAATACTTTTAACATTCATTTTTGCTGTAAGCATGCAGTTTTGTTTTGGACAAATCAATTTTGAGAATACTTATGGCGGTATACATAGAGATATTGGATATTCTGTCCAACAGACTAATGATAATGGATATATTATTACTGGCGTGACTAAAAGTTTTGGTGATAGTACCAGTGATAATGTCTATTTGATAAAAACAGATGAAAATGGTGATACTCTATGGACAAAAACTTTTGGCGATATAAATGATGATTGTGGATTTTCTGTATTACAAACCAATGATAATGGATACATTGTTGTTGGTAGTAATAGAATATCTATTGATACTGTATATATGTATATAATAAAAACAGATATAAATGGTGATACATTATGGACTAAAACTTTAACTTCAAGATATAATTTTGGTTATTCGGTTCAACAAACTAATGATAATGGATACATTATTGTAGGTGAAACAAAAGATAATTATAATTATGGTTGCGAATCTGATGTTTATATAGTTAAAATAAATGAAAATGGTGATACATTATGGACAAGGACTTATGGTGGACCATATGAAGGTACATTAAATAATGATATAGGACAATTTGTATTACAAACAAATGATAACGGATTTATTATAGCTGGAGGAACAGAAAAATGGGGTTATAGTGGTTGGAAGAATATTTACCTAATTAGAACAGACATAAATGGAGATACATTATGGACTAAAACTTACGGTGAAACATGTGAGGTTTGTGAAAATTGGGCTTTTTCAATGACAAAAACTAATGATAGTGGATATGTAATTTGCGGTTACATACAGAATTATGATACCTATGGGAAGGATGTATATATAATGAAAATTGATTCTATAGGTAATCAACAATGGTATAAAACATATGGTGGTATTTATGATGATGTAGGAAGATCTATTTATAAAACTAATGATAATGGATATATTATTACTGGCTATACTGAAAGTTTTGGTGTAGGAAACTGTGATGTATATTTAATAAAAACAGATATAAATGGTGATATACTCTGGGCAAGAACATATGGCGGTGCAGAAAATGACGTAGGATATTCAGTCCAACAAACTAATGATAATGGATATATCATTAGTGGTTCCACAAGGAGCTTTGGCGATGGAAGTTCCGATGTTTATCTTATTAAAACAGATGAAAACGGAAACATAGAATTTATAAATAATTTCAACAAAAAAATAAGTTTAGATATATTCCCTAATCCTAATAATGGTACATTTACTATTCAGTTGGATGAAGCGCATTCAAATGTGTCTATTTATGTTTATGATTTAAACGGAAGGATAGTGTATTCAAAGAATGGTTTATTTGATCAATTAAAAACTGAGGTAATTAAACTTCCTGATGTTTCTGACGGTTTATATTATTTACATCTTTCAAGTGAAAACATAAATGCTTTTGAAAAAATAATAATTAAAAAATAATTGCTTATGAATACAATTACATTTCTGAAAAATAAATTGATGCTTTTTGCATCCATAATTTTCTGCATTCAGTGTTTTGCTCAAAATCCTGAATTCAAGTTTTATTTAGCATTTGAAGATTCTGCCGGTAATAAAGATACAATTTGGCTTGGTTACGACTCATCAGCAACACTTGGGATTGATACATTATTTGGAGAAGAAAATATTAAAGGCATTCCTTTTAATGAACCTTTTGAGGTAAGGATATCAAATGATTGGTTTTTTATGCCTTATGATACTTTACCTAACGCGTCAGATACATTTAGCTATTGTAGTGATGGTTCACTTTATCATACAAAAACACAGATTTATAATTTTAACCCTTACTCTTCTGGTATATCCCAAATTTATATAAATATTCTATGTAAGAATTTTCCAATTACTGTGAGATGGGGTAACTCATATAATTTTTTAAGCGACAGCCTATACGCTACTTTATTAACGAATTGGTTTCCTGGCGGGTGGTTTGATAGCCCAGGAACTATGTATGACCAATGGCCTACTTTTTTACGAGAAACTGACACTACAATTTTTAATGTATTACCATATCGTTATATAGATGCAAATAATGATACTATTTCTTTGCTCTTTTTTGCTTTTCTTTCAAAAGAACAATTGAATGTTGGCGTAGACCAATTTATACCCCAAACAAAGTTAATTGAAATTTTTCCCAATCCATTTAAAGATAAAATAATAATAACTCTATCATCAGATATTGATATATCAGAAATAAATTTTATGGTTTATAATTCAATAGGTCAGAAAATTTTATATAATTCTAACTTGAAAAATAATCAAATAATAATTGATTTAGCCGACGAACCAAATGGCTTATATTATCTGATAATAATGGATAATAATAAAATTATAAGAACGGGAAAATTAATAAAACTTTAATATAAATTATGAAAAAATAAAAAAAATTTGGTTATTTCAATTATTTTTTTGTATATTTATTTTTTAATTTTAAAAATATAAAAATATGAGACCAAAAAAATTTTTAACATTGCTCTTTGTCGTAATTGTCCAGTTTTGTTTTGGACAAGAATATCATAAACTTGTTGATACAAATAAATTGTGGAGTGTATTATTGATTAATGGGGTTAATCCTAATTATAAAAGTACACATTTTATTAAATTTAAAGGTGATACTATTATTAATGATACTATGTATAAGAAAGTTTTAAAAGCAGAAGATGAATTTCATAATAATTGGGAACTTAATGGATTTATCAGAGAAGATTCAACCCAAAAAGTATATTACAAATATAATTCAGCAGCAAATGAAAAACTAATTTATGATTTTCAACCTAATATTAATGATACATTTTATTTTACTCAATATGATTATTTAACTGTTTGCGGGTTTGATTCAATTAAAATTAATGACCAATATAGGAAAGTGATTAATTTATATTGTCCAAGTGCCCCCTCTATTACAGAAAAATGGATAGAAGGAATTGGTAGCACCGAAGGAGTAATTTATAGTGGTTATTCACTAATAACAGGTAGTGATTTTGAGTTATTATGTTTTTATGAAAACGATACTCTTTCCTATATTGATTCATCTTATAATGAATGTTATTATAATACTTATGGTGTAATTGAAAATATTTTTGTTAATTCTTCTTTTATTATCTATCCTAATCCTGCTACTCAAAACATAAATATTTCCTTTAATAACCAACAAAATATGCCTTATACTTTTGAACTTTATAATTATTATGGGGAAATTATTTTTAAAAAGCAAATAATTAATTCAACATCTTTTGAATTATCTAATATATCAAATGGGATATATTTTTATATTATTAAAGATAATAAAAATTTTATTATACATAGAAATAAATTAATAATAACTAAATAAAAATTGATTTAGCCGATGAGCCAAATGGCTTATATTATCTGATAATAAGGGATAATAATAAAATTATAAGAACAGAAAAATTAATAAAACTTTAATCTAATAAATTATGTAAATAATAAAAAAATTTGGTTATTTGAATTTTTTTTTGTATATTTGTTTTTTAATTTTAAAAATATAAAAATATGAAAGTAACAAAAATATTATTCTTAATTCTTGCAATCATTTGTTGCTTAGCTTCTAGTTGCAAAAAAAGACCGACTTATTACATGCCAAAGGAATTTAAAGATTATGTGGATTTCCCTGTTGGCTCTTATTGGATTTATGAAGATTCTGTATCTGGTATAAAGGATAGTATATACCTATATGGAAGAAATTTGACAATTTACGAATGTGAACATAATTATTGTAACTATGAAAAATTAGAGCAAAATTTTTATTCTTCATATAATAATCATTTACGAGCACAAAGTTGGTTAATATCAGACGATACATCATTTTACGTATATAGTGGATATGGATATTATGCGATGAGAAAAAATTGTAATGTTGAATATATTATAAATTATGATTCAATTAAAATCATAGATGAATGGTATAAAAATGTATATTGTATATATAATTATGCAAATGATAAAACTTATTATTATTGGGTAAAACATATTGGTTTAATAAAAAAAGAAAATGTAGATTCTTCTGAAAATTGGCTTTTAAAATCGTATCATATAAATAATTAAAACATAAAAATTATGAAAAAAATAACATTTTTTTATTGACTAATTTTTTTGTATATTTGTTACTAAATTTAAAAATATAAAAATATGAAAACAAAAATACTTTTAACACTGCTCTTTGTCGTAATTGTGCAGTTTTGTTTTGGTCAAAATCAAAACGAGTGGGCACCAGATGGAGCAACTTGGCATTACTCTTATAATAACTTTTCAATCACAGGATATATAGAAATAAAATACATAGGCGACAGTTTAATTGATGGAAAAGTATG
>LFTI01000018.1 GCA_001513285.1 Rikenellaceae bacterium DTU049 | reverse complement strand
AGCATAAATTCAATACCCCAATGTTTAGTCTCACCAGCATTTATACCAGTAAATATATCCTCTGTTAGTCGCTTGGTCACCAAAAGATTAGTCAAGTCAATTCTATAAACCGACATCTCAAACTGTGTAGCATTGTTAAAGAGGTTTACTCTTGTTCCGAGTTCATACTGAATCCCCTGCTCCGGTTCTAAATCATTATTTATATCACCTTCAGGTAGCAGGGTCTCTTCTGGCGAGGGCATAGAAAAACCATGTCCCACAGAACCATAAAATGCAAATGAATTCGAAGGAGCATAATTTACTCCAAATCTAGGTGAGAAGATAGCAGGAAAATTACGTTTTCCGCTTTGGTCTCCATTCTCTGAGTATAAATCTGTAAGATTATAATTAACTCTATTAACGGCACCACCAATCGAAATATTCCATTTAGACGTAGGTCGAAGGTATACCATCCCAAAAAGATTATAATTATTTCTTGTTTCCCTGTTTTTGTTAATCAAAACATCATCAAGATCCATTTGCCAATGATATCCATCATTTACCCATTCAAAACCAACCAACGCGTCCCAGTGTGAATTGTGATATGATAATCTATTTCTTATGCCCCCTCCAGATGTTCCGTCATCTAAATTATTGAATGGCCTGCGTTCGTAACTGTCTGCCCATCTGCCAAATATAGTAAACTTATTGTTCCAGTTTGAAGTTAATCTATTTGTTAAAGTCACACCCGCAATTGCTCTTTTATACTCTTTATATCCCTCAATCTCTTTCCAATTAGTAGATGCTGCCTTGGGTTTGGCTTCATATAAAGTTTTACCCACCGAACTAGGTATTTGCGCATTCAAATCAATCAGCATTATAGTATACTCTATTGAAAAACGCTCCTGCTGCCACATCCCCGAAGAAAGAAGTGAAGCTCTTTTATGTCTACTATTTTCACGATATCCATCTGAATGTATATGTGATAAGTTGGCCCAAAGGCTGAGATTTCCGTTGTTGTAATTGCTTCCTGCTGCAGCTTTAAAGGTATTGAAGCTGCCATATTGAATAAGTGATTCAGCGTCGTTTCCACTAATATTAGGTGTATAAAGATTGATATTACCACCAAGTCCCGACCCATATAGAGCAGAAGCTGGACCTTTTATCACTTCCATTCTTCCAATCCCCATCAAATCAATATCTTCAGGAGTTGAAATACCATCAGACGAAGTAATTGGTATATCGTTCAGATAAGACTTTATTCTATTTGTATTGTATGGAGTACGACTGCCCACACCTCTAATTATTATTCTACTAGTAGCATAAGTGCCACTATGCATAAATATTCCCGGTATAGAATGAAGGGTATGTGAAAAATTATTTCCATCTGTGGTTCTAATTTCCTCCCCCGACAATACTGAAATCGCTCCGAGAACCTGATGTTGCCTGGTGTTTATTTGGTATGCGTTAACAATCACCTCATTCAGGTACACTGTAGTATCTCTCTCGTCTTTATTTATACCTTGTGCAAACGAACTAAGCACTCCAAAAAAGGCATATAAAATGATGGTATATTTTTTTATATTCATTAAAACAATCAGCTCTATAAGAGGAGCAACAACCCTTCTCTATATTTATCAATAGTGATGATTATAACATACACAAAGCCTTTTGGTTTATAACTATAGTTTTTTGATGATTCTCTAGGTTGAGGATAAATAATATTAGTGAACTATTTCGTTAAGTTAAATGAGCAGAAGACAGGCTTGCTTGTATTATGCCATGACGAGAAATAGTCTAACTTTAATGAACTATTTCGTTAAGTTAAATGAGCAGAAGACAGGCTTGCTTGTATTATGCCAAAATCTCTAATAGTGCAATGGCTTGGTTATGTTCTTTATCTTTTGCAGAATAAAGTAAGGTTACATTTTTGTTTTCTTTCTCAATTCTCTTTAGTTCTGCAATGAGGTCTTTTTTCTCCAATAACTCCTCACGGTACCTTAATTGAAACTCATCCCATTTTGCAGAATCGTGATTAAACCATTTTCTCAAAGCATCAGAAGGAGCAATCTCTTTCATCCATAAGTCAAATTTGGCCCTTTCCTTCGAAACACCACGTGGCCAGAGGCGATCCACAAGAATTCTGTAGCCATCATCCTCATTTATAGGGTCATATATTCTCTTAATCCCTATCATATATTCTCATTTATAGGGTCATGTATTTTCTTTATTTGAATCATATGTTCTCTCTATCCCAGTCATATGTCCTTTTAATCTCAATCATATATTCTCTTTACTCGGATCATGCATCTTATTCATAGAGCTTGCTATTAATACTGAAACCATCGAGTCTCCCGTAATGTTCACAACCGTTCTGCACATATCAAGAGGGCGATCGATGGCGAATATCAATGCGAGACCAATTGCCATCTTATCAGCTGGTATACCAATCGATTCCAGCACAATAACCAACATTATCATACCGGCTCCTGGAACTGCAGCAGAACCTATAGAGGCCAAAAGTGCAGTCAGCACAATAATTAATTGATCTGATAAGTCTAATGGGATATGCAATGCCTGAGCTATAAAAACAGCCGCAACAGCCTGATATAAGCTAGTTCCATCCATATTGATAGTTGCACCTACTGGCAGTACAAAACTAGCTACTTCATTATCTACCCCCAGGTGCTTTGTTGCTCTTTCAATCGTAACCGGAAGCGCCGCAGCACTTGAACTGGTTGAAAAACCAAGAAGCTGAGCCGGTGCAATCCCTTTCAAAAACCAGCCAGGTTTCCTACCAGTAAAAACGAATAAAATAATTAGATATAGACCTATCATGATTAACAAGCCTATCAAAACCGTAAAACCATAGTTCAGCAACTTTTGCAGTATTTGTAGATCTTCAGAGCTAACAATAATTTGAGATAGTAATGCAAAAACTGCAATAGGCGCAATTAACATGATGATATTCACCATTTTCAGTATTACATCATTCAGCGCATCAAAAAGCTTAGATAGCGGTTTCACTTTTTCAGGATTTATCAAAAGCATGCTAATTCCAAAAAGAATAGAGAAAAAGATAACCTGAAGCATTAAGCTGTTGTTGCCCAAAGCACTAAATATGTTATCCGGAACCATCTCAACTAAAAAATCTAATGGTCCACTTTCTTCTTGATGTTCCGCTATATATATACTTGAAGTAATACCGGCATCACTTGCATATGTTTTGGTTAACTCATCAATTGTTTCAGGCGGTAAACCTTCACCCGGTTTAAAAGTGTTTACCAACAACAGCCCCACAACAATTGCCATACATGTGGTTAAAATAAAAACAGAAATTGTGCGAACCCCAATGCTTTTGAAGGTAGATATATCTTTAAGGTCCGAAACACCTTTTACAAGCGATACCAATATCAGAGGAATTGCAATTAATCTTAGCAATCTAATAAAGATTGTACCAAAAGGAGCAATCCAATCTAAAACAAAATCTTTTCCCCAACTTAAGTAGCTCATAAGGAAACCGAACAGTACTCCGGCACCCATGCCAATAAGAATCCTCCAGTGGAGTTCTAACTTTTTCATTATTGCATGTTTTAATTAAGTCTCTGACCTTTTATTTTTCTATTCCAACACGATTTAATATAAAAGCAAATTCAAAAGCTGTATCCTTAATCCCCTCATATCTACCAGTTGCACCACCATGACCTGACTCCATATTCATTTTCATCAGCAAAATATTATCATCACTCTTCAGCGAACGTAACTTAGCAACATACTTTGCCGGTTCATGAAATAACACTTGCGAGTCGTTAATACCGCCAGTTACTAATATATTAGGGTAGTCCTGAGCCTTAATATTATCATATGGCGAGTATGAAAGGATATAATGGTAGTATTCCTCCACATTCGGGTTTCCCCATTCTTCATACTCACCCGTAGTGAGTGGTAGTGAATCATCAAGCATAGTATTTATCACATCCACAAACGGTACTTGAGATACAATAGTTTGATATAAGTCGGGTCTACTATTTACCACAGCTCCCATCAATAACCCACCAGCGCTTCCTCCCATTGCGGCAAGCTTATTAGAAGAAGTGTAGCCATCACTAATAAGTTTTTCACTACACGATATAAAGTCGGTGAAACTATTCTTCTTATTCAGAAGTTTACCATCCTCATACCATTGTTCGCCTAGGTCGCTGCCACCCCTTATTTGAGCAATAGCATAAACAAACCCTCTATCAATAAGACTATAAATGCTTGCACTAAAATACACGTCAGAACTCATACCATAACTTCCATATGAGTATATAAGTGCAGGGTTAGTACCATCTTTCTTCAAGCCTTTCTTGTAAACCAAAGCCATTGGCACCTCTACCCCATCCTTAGCAGTGGCCCAAATACGCTCCACAGTGTAGTCCTCAGGATTAAATCCCGAAGGCACTTCCTGCTCCTTAAGTTTCACAATTGTCTCAGTAACAATATCATACTCATATAAAGTGGCAGGTCTGTTTAAAGATGTATATGAATATCTAAATGTATTAGAATCATACTC
>LFTI01000043.1 GCA_001513285.1 Rikenellaceae bacterium DTU049 | reverse complement strand
CTGCTTTTATACCTGTATTGTGTGCTGCACCTGCACCACGATTTTGTGGGTGACGAATAAAAACAATCCTCTCATCTGTATATTCGCTCACAATTGCCTCTAATGATGGAGTGGAACCATCATCCACGATTATTATTTCAAAATAAGGATATGTCTGATTTAATACACTATCTATCGCTCGCCTTAATATATCTGAAGGGGTATTATAAGCGGGGAGAACTATAGAAAAATATAAAGTATTATTAATCATTTATTTCTTTTCTAAAACAAGACCAATAATATCGCTAATTCCTAAAACATAAGACATCATTGATAATTTATTAAAATATTTTTTTTGTATTTTTGATAAATTGGGGATTTCACTTTCACTTTTAAAATTTTTATAATATTCCATTAATAAGTCAATTTCATTTTCATAAATATTCTCATTAATTATAAAATTACATTTTTGTAACAAAACATTTATGGTATTTATAGAAGGTATCCACAAATGTATAGGAACATCAAATGTAGGAAATTGATATCCCCAAAGTCGCTTAGCAATACCATTATTTAATGGAATTCTCAGTAAACATTTACCATTTGATGGTAAAATTGAATGAGTTAATTTTAGAGTTTCAATGGGATTAGCTATATGTTCTAATGAATGATTAAACATAACGGCTTGTATATTATCACAATTATTATTTTTAATAAATTCATCAAATGTACATTTATAAATAACCTTATGACCATTAATAAAAATATCATTATTAATAAAAGGATCTATGCCAATAATATTAGTCCAACCTAATTTATGAAAATATTGCCATAACCAATTATCACCTGATCCCACATCTAGCACAATTCCTTTATTCATATTATCAAATAAAAATTTTATAGCAAAATTTTCTCTGTGCTTTTCTTTACTGGGTTTAATTACATTTACTAAAAAACCTAAAATATCTTTCTTAATTTTAAAAAAATATAATTCTCTATGTTTTAACAAAAATTTTTTTATTTTACTAAATTGCTTGTCATTAATATAACTTTTTTGTAAAGAATAATAATTATCTGAATAATAATCAGATAAATTCTCTGGTATTTCTTTTATTTGTATATTACCACAATTTTTACAAACATAATATTCAAACTTTTTATTTTCATTTGACCTCCAATCGGTTAGCTCAATAGTCTCATTTAAGTTTTCATCACAGATCAAACATTTATTAGAATTTAACATAATTTTTTTTTCAAAATTATTAATTTTTGTAAAATAAAAAATATTAATTTTGTATAATATTTATATTAAACATGTCAAAAAATATATATAATTTTTTTTTATTATGCTTATTTATATCACTAAAGCTTTATTCGCAACCACAAAATATCAATGGATTAAGGCTATGGTTAAGTGCTGATAGCAATGTTGTCATAAATAATAATAAAGTATCTCAATGGATAGATATTAGTGGCAATGGATATGCGTTATCTCAAATTGATAGCACAAAAATGCCGTCATACATTAATTTTATTGATAGTATGAATAATAACCCTTGTATATATTTTGAAAACGATGCTTTAATAATAAATCAGGATATAACTATTGGAACTTTTTTTATATTAGCAAATTATAACTCATTTATTTTTGATTATTGGGCAGGATTATTGACTAGAAATTATGATTATCCTGGCGATGAAGACTATTTAATAATAACATCTGCTAATTCTACTGCTTTTTTGGAGAGTCCATTAATTCAAAATAATTTTTATATAAATAACAATCAAACTTATGATTTCTTTCCTTTAAAGAAACCCAAAATAATTTATGGAATTTTAAATAATTTAATTAATTGGGATGATTTAACAATTGGACAAGATAGAGGATGGAGTGGCCGTTTTTGGCATGGAGATATATATGAAGTCATCATTTATGATAGAATTTTAGATTCTACTGAGATAGAGCAAGTAAAAACTTATCTAATGGATAAATATGCCCCACCTATTGATTTACCAGCTGATACTATTTTAAACTCGTTTTGCCCTTTTATCATCAAACCTAATCCACCTGCTTATTTCACATCATATCAATGGAGTACAGGTGATACATCAGATTCTATTGTTGTAAGTAGTCCGGGATTATATAGTGTTTCAGCTACAGATATTTTTGGTAGAGTATCTAGTGATTCTATAAGAATTTATTATTTGTCCACAGGTTTACCCATAGACACTTTTATTTGTATTTATGATTCATTAAATCTACAATCTACTTTGCCAGATAGTCTGTTTTCGTTCACTTGGTCTACAGGAGATACTACGCCAAACGTAACCATTCACTCGTCAGGGGAGTATTATTTCACTATCACAGATATATCGGGCTGTACTAAAATTTTTAATATCTCTGTAGATGAGGATTCTTTTGCTATAAATTCTAGTCTTGGTCCAGATACATCACTTTGCAAATATGATTATTTATCCTTAAGCAGCTCATCTAGTATAGATAGCATTTTATGGTCTAATGGTAGTACAAATGATAGGATTAGTGTGGATAGTAGTGGTCAGTATTGGGTATATGCTATTAATAATCATGGCTGCGAGTTTAGAGATTCTGTTTATATCAATATCAAAGGTGAGCGACCACATATAGAACCTCATTATTCTACAGCTTGCGATGGATATCCAGTGCAATTTAGTGATTTTTCTGTAGCTGTGCCACCAGATCAGATAGCTTACTCGAGCTGGGTAATAGGCTCTGATACTATCTCATCTCAAAATACCAATTACATTTTCCCAAATGCGGGGGAACATAATATTTATTTGAAAGTTGTAACAGATAGTCTATGCTGGGCAGATACTAGCTTTACCATTCATGTGTATGCTAATCCAGTAGCAGAATTTACTCCATTAGAAGGATGTCAACATGATACTATTCATTTTACTAGCTTGTCTTCTAGTATTGATGGTGCTATTACCAGCTATCAGTGGACAATTTTTGATAGTTTGTATTTAGGTACAGAGATTTACAAATCATTTGCAGACACAGGAGAATATGAATTAGTTCATTATGTGAGTACAGAACATGGCTGCTTTGATAGCATTGTACAAAAGATTATTATTAAACCTAGCCCTATCGTAGACTTTTATTTCACTAATTCCTGCGAAGAAGATATTATCATTTTTAATAGTAATATTGAGTATCCTTCCTATTATTCTGTTATAAATACTTTGTGGGATTTCGGTGATAGTACGGGCTCTAGCATAGCTAATCCTTCGCATATTTATTCATCAGCAGGTAGCTACATGGTTAGTTTCAGTGCTAAACTCATAAATGGTTGCGAGAATAAAATAATAAAAATCCTCGATGTTTATCCTAAGCCCACAGCTGGGTTTACATATGATAGTGCCTGCACGAATAAACCAGTAACTTTCACAGATACTACAACAGATGCTATAAGCAGCATTTGGAATATAAATAATGAGTTATTTTATGGCAAAAACATAGAATATATTTTCCCAGATACAGGATCGTATGATGTTTATCTGTATGCTTTAAATGATTACGGATGTAGCGATACGGCATGGCAAGAAGTGATAGTGCATTCTGCTCCCGTGGCATCTATGAATATAGATCCAGAATATGGTAATCCACCATTAGAGGTTAGCTTTTCTACTAATTCTACGGGCACAAATTATTTTTGGGATTTCGGAGATATGAATAGTGATACAGGTAGTAATGTTTCGCACATTTATAATAGCGAAGGCATATATAATGTCTTTTTAGTAGTCTCTAATGAGTATACATGCTCTGATACTGCGTATGGTACAGTTTATTTATTGCCATCGATACTAGATCTACAGATTTTAGAAATAAATTTTGTAGATAGTATTACTCTTTTGCAACCAGAGGTAGTTATTTACAATAATAGTACTAGACCAGTGAAAAAAATAAAATTAGATTTTGGGTTTGATTACCCTAATGAGTTTGTATATTTTTGGAATAGTAAATTAGAAATAGGAGAAGTGGAGAGGATAAAATTGCCTTTATTACTAAATACCGATGAAGAGAGAACATCGTTTTGTGTTAAAGCAACAGCTATAGATGTATTAGACCAGAATGATGCGAACATAGATGATAATATTTTGTGTACTTCCCTTTCTAATACTTTGTATATTATGAAACTTTTTAAGAGTTTTGATTATTTGAATCTATGGATAAATATACCTAGTGATGGACAATTTTTTTGTAGTTTAATTAATGTTTTAGGACAAACTATGTTTAAGTCTGAGGTAATAGAAGCTAATCGTGGAATGAATCAATTTAAAATACCAATTTTAAATTTAACTTCAGGTATTTATATGCTTCAGATTAATTATAATGGAAATATATTAACAAAGAAGTTTGATTTAATAGGACATTAAATTAGCATTAATTTAATCTATTCAAAGAAAATCTACAAAAACTCTTCCATCAATTCTCTATCTTTATATTAGATTATAAATTTTCAATTGTTTTTCGAATTCATCTATCACATTATCTATGGGAATGTTTTTAGATACTAATTTGCCATAAATATAGATATTGGCTTTATTTAATCCATTGCCTACAATGCCTGCTTGAGCTTCTTTCATTTCTCCTGGACCATTTACTATGCAACCCATCACAGCTAGAGTGAGTCCTGGATATTTACTAAATCTTTCTTTTACTTCTTTTGTAATTTTTTCGATATCATACATTGTTCTACCACAAGATGGACACGATATTACTTCTGTCAAGGTTTTTCTTTTGCCTGTAGCTTGTAGTATTCCCCATATATCATTTAGTATGTCTTGTCGTAGATTATTATCTACTAAATATAAATCTCTCAACCACCCATCTATCCACCCTCTACCGAGTATTATACATAATTCGTATAAATCGAATTGAGATGTATTAATTTTTAAGTTTATGTATTTATTAGTTTCTAATTTCTTTGAGATTAATTCAAAAGGATTTGAATTATTTATTTCGATAAAATCAATATCTCTTGGAGGCAAACCATCTGCTAAATTATTATTAGTAAATACTTTAGGGCAATATTCTAATGTGTAATCATAAATCGGTAGCAGTCGTAATGGTAAAAATTTTTCATAGTAATTTAAAATATTTTGAGCAGCGGGAATCTCTTTTAATGGATCACCTGTTAATGACACTCTAATGGTGTCGCCTATGCCATCTAAAAGTAGATTGCCAATGGCAATGGTAGATTTTATAATTCCATGTTTATCAATGCCAGCTTCAGTAACGCCAAGATGTATAGGGTAGAAGAGACCTAATTGATCTAATTTAGCACTTAGAAGTCTATTAGCTCTTATAGTTTCATAAACAGAACTAGTTTTAATGCTAATCACTAAATTATTGAAATTCAATTTATTAAAAATAATTGCACTTTCTATTGCAGATTCTATAGCAGCTTCTATATTATTACCATATTTATCAATTAATCTAGGAGATAATGAACCTTTATTAACACCTATTCTCACTGCCACTTTATTATTAATTAAAATAGGTATAAGTTTTTCTATTTCTACTTTTATAGCGTTGAGTTCTTGATGATACTGCTCAGAAGTATAAGAAATATTATTGGGGAATAAATTAACGAAATTGCCAGGATTAATGCGAATTTTATCAACATATTGAGCTGCTCTTAGAGCTAATTGTGGGTTAAAATGTATATCAGCAGCTATAGGTTGGTTGTAGCCATTAGTTAATAAATTTTGTTTAATTAATTTCAGAGCTTCAGCTTCTTTGACATTCTGTGCAGTAATTCTTACTAATTTAGCATTAGCATTGAAAAGTTTAATACATTGATCCACTGTCTCATCAATGCTAGTAGTAGCAGTATTAGTCATAGATTGCACAATAATGGGATGATTGCTACCTATGAAGATATTGCCTACAGGTATTTGTAGAGTTTTTCTACGCATTTTAGTTCCAGCTTTTCTTTTTATTTTTAGGTATCATAAACATAGGAGAAGATATAGAAGAATTAGAAGTATCACATAGCATATCTTGTGTGAAATCTTTAGGCATAGTAAAATCGCCTTTATACAGATTAATAGTAGGGTCATTATAAACCTTTTGCATAAAAAGTCCCCAAATAGGTAGAGCCATGCTAGCACCCTGACCTAAAGCCATACTGCGGAAATGAACTTGCATATCTTCGCCACCTACCCACACACCTGCAGCCAGATTTGGAGTAATACCCATAAACCAGCCATCGCTATTATTATCTGTAGTTCCAGTTTTACCCGCAACAGGATAAGGAATTTTATACATATATCGAATGCGATTACCAGTGCCATAATCGACTACACCTTTCATCAAGGAAATGATTTTATATGCAGAGATTTCATCCATTACCTCTTTAGAAGCTCCATAGGGGAAAGTACTAATGATATTACCGAAACGATCTTCTATTCTAGTAACTAAGATTGGTGTTTGATAAACTCCATAATTAGCAAAAGTAGATAAAGCACTTATCAATTCTAATAATTTAAGTTCTGCTGTGCCTAAGCAAATAGAAGGTACTGGAGGAATAGTATCTGTTATTCCCATAGATTTGACTAATTCTACTACTGCAGCAGGAGAAGTTTTTTCTTTAATTAAAAAAGCTGATACCCAATTAATAGATAGAGCTAGAGCTTTAGAAAGTTCTATCATTGTTCCTTCATCCACATTACCAGAATTTTTAGGTGTCCATTGAGAGCCATCAGGCATATCAAAAGTAACTGGTATCAAAGGTATTTTAGTACAAGGAGTCAATGTAGGATCGTTGATAAAGGCTGATGCATATACAAAAGGTTTAAATGTAGAGCCCACTTGTCTTTTGCCAATAGCTGCATTATCATATTTGAAAAAGTTAAATGCAGGACCGCCGACATAAGCTCTCACATAGCCAGTTTGAGGTTCTATAGCTACGAAGCTAGCTCTCAAGAAATATTTATGATAAATAATAGAATCATAAGGAGTCATGATAGTATCTTTGACACCATCCCAGCTAAAAACGCGCATTTCAGTGGGTTTATGAAAAGCTTCTTCTATTTCTTTGTCACTAAATCCATTTTTTTTCATGTTTATATATCTATCAGTACGTTTGATAGCCATATTCATAAGATTTTTAACTTCTTGTTCAGATTTTGCACCTATAAAAGGAGCATATTTACTACGTTTAGCTTCTTTGAAAAAGCTTGGTTGTAGATCTTTGCTTAGATGCTCTCGCACAGCCTCCTCAGCATATCTTTGCATTCTACTATCAATAGTTGTGTAGATGCGTAGTCCATCATTATAGAGATTATAAGAGCTGCCATCTGGTTTTTTATTTTTATTACACCACCCATACAATGGATCATTGTCCCATCGTTCTTTGACTTTTTTATAATCAGCTTTATTTTTATACTTTTTAGGGTCAGGTTCTTTAGCAGTCATATATAGTCTCAAATATTCACGAAAATATGGTGCTAAATCATCAGTAGATGAAATAATGCTTTTCTCTGGTTTAGGAATATCTTTTTCTTTGATATTATTAAATTCTTCCTCAGTAATATAACCATTTTTTACCATTTGATTGAGTACTACATTACGTCTTTGCTTAGCATTTTCTGGATTTAGAATAGGATTAAATTTAGTAGTAGCTTTTAGCATACCAATCAAAATAGCTGATTCATTTATTGATAGGTCTATGGGGTCTTTGCCAAAATAATATAATGATGCTGATTTGATACCATACAATTGATAACCAAAGGGCACAGTATTCAGATACATTGCTATTATTTCATCTTTAGAATAATTTTTTTCTAATTTTATAGCTGTCATCCATTCTCTAAATTTGATTGCTATTAGCTTGATTTTATTAATATCACTTGGACGTTTAAATAAATTTTTTGCTAGTTGCTGAGTGATAGTACTACCGCCACCACTACCTTTTTGCTGACCAATAATAGTTTTGGAAAATACCCTTGCTAATCCTTTGAAATCAATTCCACTATGTTTATAAAATCTTCTGTCCTCGGTAGCTATTAATGCTTTCACTACATAAGGACTTATCTCATTAAAGCTAACCCATGATCTATTCTCTTCGTAATAATATTTACCAATGACATTATTATCTACACTGAAGAGCTCACTAGAGAACTTATCTAGAGGATTTTCTAATTGCTCAAATGTAGGTATGGGACCTAATAAACCAAAATATACACTAGTAAAAAATATAATTAAAAAACCTAAAATGCTGAAAAATATTATCCAAAGTGTTTTAAGAAATTTCTTAAACTTTTTGTCTTTTGTTTTGAATATCGAGAAAAAATTATCTTTCATTATTTTTAATTTTTTCAAATTTAAATCCTAACTCTACCACTCCTGGTAATATACTATCTCGCATTCCATGGGTAACTAATAATGTATAAACGCCAGTATTAGAAAATAAATAGTTTCTTTTAATTAAAAAGTCATATATATAGTTTTTATTACTTTTTTTGCCCATAGATTTACCATTTTCATCATTTAAAATTAATAATAAAGTATCTTGTACAATATTACCACTGGGAGGTATATTCTGTACAAATAAATAAATATTAGTATAAGGATATTGCTGAGTAGTTCTCAATATTAGATGTAAATTATATAAATTGGTAGTATCTGGTATAGGAATATTAAATTCTTTCCATTCAGTATAATTCCATTTTTCATCCTCGAAAGCTTTAATATCATAATATTTATTTTTGCTGCAAGAGCTGAAAATAATTATGATAAAAAATAAATATACTAAAAACTTATTATTCATCTTCTAATTTTGATAAATCTTCTTGATTGACACTTTCCATTACAGTAAATTCACTAGTAATAGCAAACTGATCTAAACTATCGATAATTTCACCTTTTTTATTTAATTCTTGTAATTTAATTACTACATTCACGGGCAAGCCAAGTAGAATATCTTGATTTTCTATAGAGTAAAACATAAGATTTTTGAACATATCAGCTTTGACGAAATGAGCTTTTGCTTGTTTTGTGATCAAAGGAATATCAGTAGGTGGCAGACTATTAATAAATTCTTCATAAAGTGGTAGCTCATATGATAGACAACATTTAAGTTTAGTGCACAAGCCAGCAAGACGTTGAGGGTTGAGAGTGAGTTGCTGAATACTAGCTGCAGTAATAGAAACAGAGCTAAATGTACATTTATATGTAGAACAGCATAATTCTCTACCACAGGGACCTACCCATCCTAATTTAGCAGACTCTTGTCTAGCACCTATCTGTCGCATCTCTACTCTTATTTTAAATGTCCCAGCTAATGTTTTGATGAGTTCTCTAAAATCTACCCTATCATCCGCAATATAATAAAATGTAGCCTTAGTGCCATCGCCTTGGTATTCTACATCAGTTAATTTCATGTTTAACCTAGAATTTTTTATTATTTCTTTGGTTTTTTTCAAGACTATTTCTTCGTTTTTAATAGCTGCAAGGAATTTATTAATATCAGCATCTTTAGCAATTCTATACAAGTTCAATAGCTTGCCATCATTTGTTTTAGGTTTTTTTCGTTCCATTTGCTTAATAGCTTCTTTCCCAGTCAAACTGACCACGCCGATATCGTGCCCTGGTGTAGCTTCTACTGCTACTATTTCACCTATCACTAGTGGAATACCTGTGGTATTTTTATAAAATTGCTTTCTATCATTTTTAAATTGTACCTCTACTATCTCGATAGCTTCTGGGAAAGCTATATAAAAATCTTTGTCATGTTTTATATCTTTGTATGAAGTTAGCTTTTGCCACCTATGAGTAAAATGTAAATTTATTTTGCCATCTATTTCTATAGCCATCAAACCTCTAGCTTGTAAACTTTTAATAGTATTTAAGTCCATTTATATGTTTTTGCAAATTTAATAAATTTTTTGCTTTTGAAATTAATATATTTATTTGAGAAGGAGACTGGGGACGGGGAGACGAGGAGACTGGGTGAGGGGAGAATGGGTGACAGGGTGAAAGGGAGATGAGGAGAATAGGAGAAGAAGTGACTTGGTGACTGGGAGACGAGGTGATAGGTAATAAATGATTAGTGATTCGTGATTAGTGAAGGGTTTAAACATATATTAAAACTACATTAAACAATATTAGACAATTTAAAGCTATTTTAAACTACATTAAACTATTTCAAAAATTTTATATGATATTTATCATTTTTTAAAAACTTTTAAAAAATATTTTTAATAAATTTGCTATTATTAATGTAATAATATTATTATAAATAATTAAAATGTTTACTAATTATTAAATAGATAAGATAAAAATAGTTAAATCATAGATAAAAACATATAATATGATTAAAAAGTTTATCAATTTATACATAGAAGGTTTTAGAAACATTGGCAATACTGGTAAGCAATTGGTAGGTATTTTATTTTTCAAGATTTTAATATTTTTTGTAATAATGAAATTATTGTTTTTCCCAAATGTATTGAATAAAAATTATAAAACTGATGAGGAACGTGCAGATCACGTAATAGAGCAATTAACAACAAAAATAAAATAATATGGATGAATTAGTATCCTTAGTAAACTGGTCGCGAGGGCAATTTGCTTTGACAGCGATGTATCATTGGATTTTTGTACCTATAACGCTTGGACTAACTATCATGATAGCTATCATGCTTACTCGTTACTATAAAACTGGTAATGAGGAGTGGAAAACTATGACAAAGTTTTGGATGAAATTATTTATCATAAACTTTGTTGTTGGAGTAGCTACAGGGATAATATTAGAGTTTGAATTTGGTACAAATTGGAGCAATTATAGCTGGTTTGTAGGTGATATCTTCGGAGCACCGTTAGCTATCGAAGGCATTTTGGCCTTTTTCATGGAAGCTACCTTCTTAGCAGTGATGATTTTCGGTTGGGATAGAGTGAGTAAAAAATTTCATCTAGTATCTACTTGGCTTGTAGCCATTGGTTCCAATTTATCAGCATTGTGGATTTTAATAGCTAATGCGTGGATGCAATATCCAGCAGGTACAGTATTCAATCCTGCCACAGCAAGAAATGAGATGATAAATTTCTGGGATGTAGCATTGAGTCCAGTAGCAGTAAATAAATTTTTGCATGCTACTACTAGCAGTTATATTGTCGCTGCTTTATTTGTCATCAGTGTGTCTTCATGGTATTTACTTAAAAAACGAAATCTTTTTATGGCTAAAAAAAGTATGCTTATAGCAGCTATTTTTGGACTTATTAGCTCTATCATGGTAATTTTCACAGGTGATGGCTCTGCTTATCAAGTAGCACAAAAACAACCTATGAAATTAGCAGCTATGGAAGGTTTGTATCAAGGTAAATCTCAAGCAGGTTTAGTGGCTATAGGCATTCTAAATCCTAAAAAAGATATCACTAATGACGAGAAACCTTATTATTTCAAAATTGAAATTCCTTATTTGTTATCTTTTCTCAGCAATAGAGATATTAACTCCTTTGTACCTGGTATAGAAGATCTCATCTATGGTAACGAAGAGCATAACATTTTGAGTGCTGAAGAAAAAATGGCTCGAGGACACATAGCTATTCAAACCTTGCAGGAATATCAAAAAGCTAAAAAAGCTAATGATACTGCTACTCTGGCAGAAATTAGTAAAAAATTTGATCCTAATACTAAAGAAGGCGAGCAGTTTGTAAATAATTATTTTAAATATTTTGGTTACGGATATCTAAATGATCCTATAGAGCTTGTACCTAATGTAGCTCTCACATTTTATAGTTTTCATATCATGGTATCATTAGGATTTTTATTTATCTTATTATTTATCATTATTTTAATATATGTATGGCGCGATACTATAGAGAAAAAGAAATTTTTGTTATATCTTGGTTTGTGGTCTATATTATTTGGATTTATAGCTTCACAAATGGGCTGGATAGTAGCAGAGGTAGGTAGGCAACCATGGATTATACAAGATTTGATGCCCACAGTAGCTGCAGTTACTCATTTAAGTGTGTCCACAGTGCAGACGACTTTTGTACTTTTTGCTATAATTTTCACTACTTTATTGATAGCAGAGCTACGAATTATGTTTAATCAGATACGTAAAGGTCCAGATAATTTTAAAAAATAATGGAGGAAAAAAATTATGTTTGAGCAATTAAGTTATAATGCATTACAAGGATATTGGTGGCTAATAATATCAGTTTTAGGTGCCGCCCTTGTTTTTATGATGTTTGTCCAAGGGGGACAATCATTAATATATTCATTAGGTAAAAAAGAACCACAATTAAGTTTGATTTTAAATGCTATAGGTACTAGATGGGATCTATCTTTTACAACATTAGTTGTTTTTGGTGGTGCTATGTTTGCAGCTTTTCCACTGTTTTATAGTACTAGCTTCGGTGGAGCTTACTGGCTGTGGATGTTGATATTGTTTACTTTTATTTTGCAGGCTGTGTCATATGAGTTTAGAAATAAAGCTCGCAACTTTTTAGGTGCTAAAACTTATGAATGGTTTTTATTTTTAAATGGTCTGATAGGCACTATCTCTTTAGGTGTAGCAGTAGGCACTTTTTTCACTGGTGGTAATTTTGTTCATAATGATATGAATTTCGTTAGCTGGACTACAAATTGGCATGGATTAGAAGCTTTCGCTAATATTAAAAATTTATTATTAGGTTTTTCTATATTCTTTTTAGCTAGAATATTAGCAATTTTATTCCTAATGAATCGTGTAGATGATGAGCTACTTTATGTAAAATCAAAAAAACAATTACTCATAAATGCAGCCGTCTTTTTAGTATTTTTCTTGTCATTTGTTTTTGCTATTTTACTAGGTAATGGCTTTGCAGTAGATCCTACAACTCAATTAGTATATTTAGAGAAATATAAATATTTTAATAATTTTATCGAGTTACCATGGATGGGAACTCTATTTTTAATTGGCGTAGTATTGGTATTATTGGGAATAGCTACACCATATTTGAAAAATAAAAAATTAGAAACTAAAGGTATCTGGTTTGCGGGCTTTGGAACATTTTTTACTGTGCTTGCACTATTTCTCTGCTTAGGATATAATAATACAGTTTTCTATCCTTCATTAGTAGATCTACAGTCTAGTCTAACAATACACAACGCTTCGTCGAGCAGATATACATTGATAGTGATGTCTTATGTATCGCTGCTTGTACCTTTCGTAGTTGCATATATTATCTATACTTGGAGAAAACTTTTAAAGAAAAAGTTCACAGCAGATGAAATATCTGAAAGTGATACAGCATATTAATTTTTAAAAAATTTATATATTATGTATTGGAGAGAAATTTTATGGCTTATTTCGTGGCCTCTGATGATATGGGTAATGTATGTAGTCATTACTAGTGCTATCAAAAAATATGAAAGCAAATTTAACGACTAAAGATAAAGCTGCGAAATAATATTTTGATTATAATTTGTTGATTAATTATAAAGATAAAAACTATTAGAATTAGATAAATAAGTAATAACTTAATTATTATTTATATTTATCTGTTATTAAGGGCTTTAGGGGAATAATATATTTTATGTTTAAATTAATTAATGATATGTTATTAATAATCTAATAATGCTTAAAGTATTTATTAATGAACCTTTGATAAAAATATTTATTGAAAATTTAATTTTTATTAATTTTCTTTATAAACTACAATTGTAAAATTATTAATAGTAATTTATTTGAATTTATATATCATTATTTAATTTAAACATTTTATTAAAAATTTATTATACTAACTTCTATTTTATAAATTAAAATTTTTCTAAAATTTATGCAAAAATGTTAGTTAAATTTGGGAAATTAATTAAATAAAAAAGGGATCTTAAGATCCCTTTTTTTATTGATTAAATTGAAAATTTATAAATGGATATTATTCTTGATTATTTTCTTGTTGTTGGTTATTTATTTCAGCAGTATGCTCATCGCTAATTTCAGCAATAGGCTCATCGCTAACAACTTCAAATTCAAACTCAGCATAAATGTCTCTGTAGATATGAGCTTTTGCTTTGTAAATACCTATCTGTTTAATATGTTCATCGGGAATAGAAATGGTTTTGCGATCTACTTCGAATTTATATTGATCTAGAATAGCATCTGCTATCATTGCAGTAGTTACACTACCGTAAATTCTACCAGTATTTTGAGCTACTTTAGTTTTTACAATTAACCTTACTTGATTTAATTTTTCAGCGAGAGCTTTAGCGTCTGCTAATGTTTTTTCTTCTTTAGCACTTCTCTGCTTTTTAATCTCTTGATACATTTTTTTATTTGATGTAGTAGCAGGTATAGCGTATCCTTTAGGGATCAAAAAATTGCGAGCATACCCAGCTTTTACTTTTACTGTATCATATTTATAACCCACCTTTGGGACATCTTGTTTTAAAATTACTTCTACTAATGCCATGATTTTCTAATTTTTATTATTTTAATAAATCAGTAGTGAAAGGTAATAGGGCTAAATGTCTAGCTCTTTTAATAGCTTTAGCTACTTTTCTTTGATATTTAGCAGAGGTGCCAGTAATCCTACGTGGCAAAATCTTACCTTGTTCATTAACAAATTTTATTAAGAAATCTGGATCTTTGTAATCCACATATTTAATTCTAGCTTTGCGAAAACGACAATATTTTTTTACTCTTGTCTCTATATTAATTGGAGTTAAAAATTTAATTCCTGGATCTATAGCCATAATGTTCAAATCTTTTAAAAATTATAATTCAATTTTATTTTTTTCTTTGCTTTTGTTTTCAGCTTGTTGTTTTTTGCGTTTTTCATTCCATTCTACACCATATTTGTCTAGTTTAACAGTTAAATAACGCAAAACACGTTCGTCACGCTTAAAATTAAGCTCTAACAATGATACTAGTTCTTTATTATCACTTTCATACTGTAATAAATAATAAAAACCAGTAGTTTTTTTCTGTATAGGATAAGCTAATTTTCGCAATCCCCAGAATTCCTCATAAATATTTTGAGCACCATTTTGCTCTAATAATTCTTTGTACTTTTTTACCGTTTCCTTTGCCTGCTCTTCAGACAAAACGGGAGTTAAAATGAAAACGGTTTCATAATGATTCACCATAAATCTTTTTTTAATTTTTAGTTTTTAGTTTGCAAAATTAATAATTTTTTTTAATTCACACAAAATTAATATTAAAAAATTTTATTTGCATTAGTATAAACAAATATTAATAAAATTTAAGTTACATTATAATTACCTGCAATTGGTGATAGACAACATATAATAAATGTCATTAAATTATAATATTTTTTAATAACATTGTATCTTTGCATTAGATAAAAATTTAAAAATTATGCAAAAAACAAAGAAAATAGATGATAAGGTAATACCTATTAGTAAAGATGTATGGTGGATAGGAGTTTTAGATTATGATATTGTAACTTTTGACGTAGTGATGGAAACACAATATGGCACTACATATAATTCATATTTTATAAATGCTGAGATGCCTACCATTATAGAAACAACAAAAGAAACTTTTTGGGAAACATATTTGCAAAAAATCAAACAAGTCATTGAACCAGAAAAGATTAAATACATTGTACTCGATCATACTGAACCTGATCATAGTGGCAATTTAGTGAATTTACTCAAATTAGCTCCAAATGCAACTGTTGTAGGTAGTGCTAGTGCTATAAGAAATCTTAAAGATTTGTTTAACAGAGATTTTCCTAATATTATCGTTAAAGGTGGTGACACATTAGATTTAGGAAATAAAACATTAGAATTTATATCTGCTCCAAATCTTCATTGGCCAGATACAATCTATACATATTTAAAAGAAGATAAATTATTATTTACTTGCGATAGCTTTGGGTGTCATTATGCAGATGAAAGAATGATAGATAATGAGGTTGGAAACTTTGACGAAGCATTCAAATATTATTTTGATGTAATCCTGAAACCGTATAGCAAATTTATGCTACAGGCTATAGATAGAATAAAAAATTTAGAAATCAATGGAATACTTACAGGACATGGCCCATTACTATTAAATAATTGGGAAAGATATGTCAATTGGTCAGCAAAATTATCACAAGAATTTTTAGCTACTAAAAAATATCAAGATATTTTTATAGCTTATGTATCAGCATATGGAAAGACAGGCACATTAGCAGAAGCAATAGCTGAAGGTGCTCGAGAAGAAGGATTAGAAGTGGTGCTAAAAGATATAGAGCATGTGACTTTAGGAGATTTAGATGAATTTTTGACAAGAGCTAAAGGAATAGCTATTGGCTCGCCCGTAATTAATCAAAATATCCTTTTACCAATTTATAAATTATTCGGAGCCATTAACCCTATTAGAGATAGAGGTAAATTTGTTTTACCATTTGGATCTTTTGGATGGAGTGGAGAAAATCAAAAATTAATTCCTAACATTGCTGCAGGACTGAAATTAAATGTTTTAGATGAAGCAATATTTACCAAATTTACACCTAGTGAACAAGATATTAAAAAAGCTAAAGAATTAGGGAAAAAATTAGCACAACTTGTTAAAGAAAATACTGTAGAAGAATGAAACGCTTATTTATAGCCATACCTTTAAAACTTAATAACCTTGCTAAACAATCTATATTAGAAATACAAACTCAATTATCACAAAATAGTATAAAATGGGTATCATTTGATAATTTGCACCTGACTTTGCAATTTCTAGGAGATACAAATGAAAATGATATTGCGACAATCATGAATATATTAGATAATTTACAAGAATATTTTACTAAATTTGAAGTGAAATTATCAGGATTATATACTTTTGGTAATAGAAATCATCCTAACGTTTTGTGGACTAATTGGATAGATAATAATCAGACCAAAAATTTAGCAAAATTATTAAATGAACAAATATCATTAATAAATAATATAAAATCTGATGAAAAATTTATCCCACATTTAACATTAGGACGAATAAAAAGGATTACTGATTTAAGTAAATTTAATGAAATAATATCTAATAATGCTAATCTATATTTAGGAAAATACACTATTGACGAAATTATACTTTTTGAGAGTAAATTAAAACCACATGGACCAGAATATTTTGCTTTACACAAAATCAAAGCTCATACATAAATTAATAGGTTAAGAATTTTTTTAATTAATGACATAAAAATTTAAAAAACAATGATAAAAACATATGAAATCAAACTTCCACCATATAAAAGAGGTTTTCATTTAATTACAAATAAAATACTGGAAGTAATAGAACCGTTACCAGAGACTGGTTTGCTAAACATATTTCTACGACATACCTCAGCAGCAATAACAATAAATGAAAATTACGATCCTGATGTCAGACAAGATATGGAAGTAATAAGTAAAGAATTAGTACCAGAAGATTTGCCATATCTTACACATGATATAGAAGGGGCAGATGATATGCCTGCACATTTCAAAAGTTCAATGTTTGGTGTTTCACTAACAATACCAATAGTAAGAGGGAAACTATCATTAGGTAGGTGGCAAGGAATATATTTATGCGAATTTAGGACTAAAGCATCGGCACGAGAGATAGTGTTGACGGTAGTGGGTTAAAGATGTGTTGGAGTGGTGGGGAGAGATAATATTATTTTTTAATGTTATTAAAATTCAAGTATAATTAAATAATTACTAAATTTGCAAAAAAATAATTATGAATAACCTTTTCGAAAATCCTACAGAAATTTTCACCCTCACTAAAGAAGGTACACGCGAATTATACGACAATCTCTATGATGAAATGATTGAGGAGGGCAAAGATGTCGTAGATTATCAAGAAATTAAAGCAATGTCTACAGGCATACTTTGTCCAGAATGCAATAGTAGTCATGTAATCAAAAATGGTTTGCAAAGTGGGGTACAAAATTACCGATGTAAAAACTGCGGCAGACAGTTCAGAGTTACCACTGGTACCTTTATGTATGGCGTTCATGAAAAGGGCAAAATGCTCGAATATATCAAATGTATGAGTGCTGGCATGAGCTTGAGGGAGTGTGCCAGAATTGTACATATAAGTCTCACAACAAGTTTCTTTTGGCGTCATAGGATATTGTGTGCTTTGCAGTCTTTTGAGGATAATGTTAATTTCTTTGGAATAGTTGAATTAGAGGAGTTACTAATGAATTATTCCGAAAAAGGCAAAAAGAAACGTGACAAGAAAGAATTAAAAAAGCTAAAGAAAAAGAAGCCAATAAAAGTGGCAGTATTAGCTGCCACAGATAGAAGTGGAAATATTTTGTTCAAAAAATTAGCAGATAAACGAGTGCAAGCTAATCACATAGCTGATTTTTTAAGATCACGCATATCCAAGGATTCTGTGGTATGTGGCAGTAATAAAAAAGCTTTCAAGACTGTAACTGCAGAGCATATCAAACATAAAGAGATAACAAACAAAAACAAGATGAAGCGAGGAATATACAGTGTATCAAATGTTCATAAGAAGATAACAGATTTTGTGGGCTGGATATATTATAAGTTTCGTGGAGTGGCGACAAAGTATTTGACGAACTACATAATGTGGTTTGTAGTTAGAGGGAAGTATCTGGCGGATAAGATTATAGAAGATACAGGGAGGTTGCTTAATTTGGCGGCGTCGGATAGGAGGGCATGGGAGCGGTACAACAATCTCATGTCGTCAACATATTTAATCTATAACATTTAAATATTTTTCTTACAATTTCTGTTTATAAAATTTTTCAAAATTTTATAAACACTTTTTTCCCCTAATAGTCTACTTATAGAAAATCATTGTTGTCCGATAAAAAAATTTTTTAAGAATAGGAGTTAAAAAACTTGGTTCTATAACGTTTATTGTGGATAAATTATTTTACTACAAAGAACACTAAGATATTACACAAAGTTCACAAAGTACCTGTTAAAACCCTTTTAATTCCATCTTTTAATAAAATAACATTAAAGTTTATCATTCACTTTCATTTTTTCTCTGTGTTCTTTGTGCCTTCTTTGAGAACTTTGTGGTTAATATTTAACTGTGCAATAATAAATAAAATTCATTTTTATAAAATTACTCTTTTTTAATCTTTACCCATATAAAACTTTATAGAACCACCATAATCAATATATTTGATTTTATTATTATCTATTTTTTATTTTTATCGGACTACAAAGTATTTAAATATAATTTTATTAAATAATTTTTCAAAATTTCTTTTTTTGATTAAAAAACTATTAATTTTGTTAAAAAAACTATTAATGAGAAAGCTCTTATATCTTTTGCTTCCAGTAATTTTGATGTCTTGTACTAATTATTTAGTTACTAATAGGCAATCTACATCTAAAACTATTACCATAGATAGTACTATTATTAATGATAGCAGTGTAGAAAATTGGATAAATAAATATAAAGTAGGACTAGATAGTTTAATGGAGGTTGTAATAGGATTTAATGAAGTAGCAATGGTAAAAAATGACCCAGAGGGTAATTTAGGTAATTTCGTTTGTGATTTATTATTAGATTTTGTGAATAGAAATTTAAAAGATTCTTTAAATGGTTATTCTTGTATAGTCGTTATGAATAATGGAGGTTTTAGGTCTTTTTTACCTGCTGACGAAATTAGAGTTAAGGATGTATTTGCTGTTATGCCTTTTGATAATACATTGACTTTATTAAAAATTTCTGGTAAAGATTTACTAAATCTAGCTAAACAAATTGTAAAAAAAGGTGGTATGCCGATAGCTGGATTGCAAATAATAGCTGATGTTATTACTACTACTCTGAAGCAAACTTTAATTAATGGTGAAGAAATTTCTGAAAATCAATATTACTGGGTTGCTACATCTAATTATCTGGCTAATGGAGGGGACAATTTGTCGGGATTATTAAATCCTATAAAGCGCATAGATACTCCTTTTCTCATTCGTGATATTATTATTGAACATTATAAATTATTGACATCTCAAAATAAAGCAGCTTTTGCTAAAATAGATGGGAGGTTCATATATGAATAATGATAGACGCGATTTTCTTAAATATTCTCTTGGCATAGGACTAGGTCTGCTGTTACCTAAAATTTCTAAATCCGCCGCAAACAATAATTTTTATGAAGAGCTTGGTATTCAAAAAGTTACTATTTTACATACTAATGATACTCATAGCCAGGTGGAGCCTTTACCTAAAAATCATTATAGATATCCTAATCAGGGTGGTTATAGTCGCAGAGCTTATCTGATAAAGGATGTTTTAAGTTCTAATGATAATGTATTAATTTTCGATACTGGCGATTTTTATCAAGGAACACCTTATTTCAATATTTATAAAGGAAAAATAGAAGTAGAGTATATGAATAAAATGCACTATACTGCTACTACTCTAGGTAATCATGAATTTGATCTGGGTTTAGATACTTTAGCACAAAATTTATCTTTAGCTAATTTTGATGTTATTAGTTCTAATTATGATTTTGCTAATCATAATAAATTATCAAAAATCGTCAATTCTTATAAAATTTATAAATTTAATAAAATAAAAATTGGTGTTTATGGATTAGGAATAGACCCTAAAGGATTGATAGATCCATATATTTGGGACAATACTAAATATAAAGATCCTATGCAGACTGCTGCCGAAATGACTTATCTTTTGAAAAAAGATTATAAATGCAATTTGATTATTTGTTTATCTCATTTAGGTTATAAAGGTGATGATGGCAAAATAGGTGATGTAGAAATAGCTAAATCTAGCTCTAATATTGATATAATATTGGGTGGTCATAGCCACACTCTTCTATCTAAACCTATATCTATTTATAATAGAGATAGCAAACCAGTGATAATAACTCAAAATGCATATGCTGGAGTGCAAATGACACAACTAGACTGCTATTTTAACTCAGCTGGTGATTTTTTATTCGCTGATAATAAAACTGAAAAAATTTTTTATAAAAATGTGTAAAAAAATTTTTTAATTCAAAAAATTTTATGCACTTTTGCTATTTGAATTGAGGGAAGTATATTAACTATTAATTAAGGTTTTAAAAATGAAGGAATTAGAGAAAAAAATTACTCAAAAAAACATATCTAAATTAGATCTATTATGGAATAATATATTAGACTTTATTAAGGAAAATGTTAATTCTCAAAATTTTAAAACATGGTTTCTTCCTCTTAAACCTTTAGCTTTTGAAGACAATACTCTCACCATAGAAGTGCCATCATCCTTTTACTATGAATACATTGAGGCACATTTCATCGATGTTCTTAAAAGTGCTTTAAAAAATTTCGTAGGACCTAATGCAAAGCTTTACTATCAAGTGGTTATTACTAAAGAAAATGATGATTCGTCTACTCTACAATGGCCTTCTAATGATAAGGTAGCTACTGCTAATCCTGATATTCACTTGCCTTTTAAATCTGAAAATGCTAATGATGATAAAACTACTCATTTACCAAATCCTTTTCTAATCCCGGGTATTAGAACTTATTCTATTGATAGTAATTTGATAGAAATGTTGGACTTTGACAATTTTGTAGAAGGTGAATGTAATAGGTTAGCTAGAGCTGTAGGCTTAAGTATTGCTTATAATCCTGGTCTTACTACTTTTAACCCTTTTTTCCTCTATAGTGCTACTGGCCTTGGCAAAACTCATCTCGTGAATGCTATCGGCTTAGAAACTCGAAAAAAATTCTCTAATAAAGTTATTCTTTACATGAATACTGCTGAGTTTCTTAACCAGTTTATCAAAGTCGTTAAATCTGATAATATTGCTGATTTTATTCAAATATATCAATCTGTAGATTTATTGATAATGGATGATATTCATCATTTAGCTAATAAACCTAAAACCCAAGAAGTTTTTTTCCAAATTTTCAATTCTTTACATCAACAAGGTAAACAAATAATTTTAACTTCTGATAAAGCTCCTATCGAGCTAGATGGTATTGAAGAAAGACTCTTGAGCAGATTCAAATGGGGACTTACTGCAGAGCTCACTAAACCCGACTATGACACTAGACAAGCCATTATTAGAAAAAAAATTCAAAAAGATGGCATCCAATTGTCCGATGAAATCATAGATTATATTGCAAAAAAAGTAAAGGATAGCGTTAGAGAGATCGAGGGTGTGCTAATTGCCATCATAGCTCATTCTACTTTTGTGAAAAAGGATCTTGACATTTCGGATGTGCAAAGTTTAATAGATCAATATATCAAATGTAATCAAAAAGACATTACTTATGATATGATCAAGCATATAGTGTGCGATTACTTCTCTATATCTATAGAAGATTTAGAGTGTGAATCGCGTAAACAACAAATCGTTATTGCTAGGCATATGGCTATGTATATGGCTTTCAAATATTCTAAACTTACACTTAGCGAAATTGGTAAACTTACAGGTAATCGTAAGCATTCTTCTGTGGCTTATGCTATTAAAAATGTTAATAGTTTATTAGAAGTTGATAAAAATTTTAGAATGCAATACGAAGAAATTAAAAAGAAAATCATTAGGTAATTCATCCATATTCTATATCAATTTTTTTTATTTTTAACATTCAATTCTGAACAATTTCTAAATCACAAAAATCATGGTTCAGACAATTTACACTGATAATAAGTCTGAACTGGGATTTATTAGATTAGTGGGAAAATGGGATTGGGAAAAATATAAACTGGGATTTGGAAGATGTTTACATTGCACAAGCATTAAATTATCTCGAAGCATACAATATAAAAATAGGGTTGCTGATAAATTTTGTCGCAACGAGTTTAGCGTTTCACAGATTGACAAATAAGAAATTTACCCCGTGAGATATATAGTAAATTATATATTAAAAGTAAAATAATTAATTATCTCACAGGGTAAATCCCAAAATCCTTTAATCCCGAAAATCCCAGTTCAGACAATAAAAAGTAGATTATTAACCCTGATAAATGTCAGGGTATGAGAAAGAAAGAGCTATGGGCTTTAGCCCTGAAATAGAAATAACCACAGTTTCTTAGATAATTAACCAGAAAAAAACCTCGTTATGACAATTCACGAATTGCTCCAAACATATTATAAAGTCAATACTTAAATTGCTAAATGAAAAAATATCTCATATGGACGTATAATAATATGCACATACGAATAATTTATTTATTGGTTAAATGATCTTTTTAAATTTTTTATTTTAGTTTGACTTAAAAATTTTTTATATAAATTGACATTATTATAATGTGAAAATTATATATATTTGCCAAAAAATTTTTTAACAACAAAAAAATAAAGCTTATGAAAAGAAAATTAAAATTTAATGGATTAATGAAGTTAATACCAATATTAATTATGTTTATAGGTATGTATACTTCTTTACAATCACAAACTCCCACTATTATTACATTAGGAAGTGGAACAAATCAAAGTGGAGCCTATAATCCTTCACCTGCCAATGTCTTTTGGGAAAGTAGACGCTTGCAGTTTGTCTATACCAAAAGTGAAATTAATGCAGCTGGTGTTTCTGGTCCACAATTATTAAAAGCTATAGCTTTTAATGTCTCACAAGCTGCAGATAAAACTCATTTAAATTATGAAATTCGAATTGGACATACTACAGCCACAGATGCAAGTTTAAATATTACTACTACACTTACTCCAGTTTATTCTGCTTCCTCTGTTAATTTTAATAGCACTGGATGGAAAACTTTCACATTTACTACACCTTTTCAATGGAACGGTATAGATAATATAGTTGTTGATATTTGCTGGGGGGTTAATTCTGATTATAGTGCTAGTGGACAGGTTTATGTATATACACCAGAGGTAACTAATGGCATAGGGTATATTAATTCTATATCTCAATCAATGTGTAGTGAAGCCATAACAAGTAGTATGAATTTAAAACCACAAGCCAAGTTAACATTTGAGTCTACAGCTCCATCTAATGATGACTGCTCTGGTGCAATAACACTAACGGTTAATAACTCTGCTAATTGTACTAATCCTACAACGGGCGATGTAGCTGGCGCAACAAATTCTGGCGTTACTGGATGTCCTGGAACTCCTAATGATGATGTTTGGTATAAATTTGTAGCTACTGCTACTGAACATACAATTACCGTAGTAGGTTCTTCAGACTTTGATGCAGTTGTAGATCTGCGATCAGGATCATGTCCTGGCACAAGTATTACTTGTGTAGATGCTACTTTAGAAGGAGGTTCAGAAGTAATTAATGCTACAGGCCTTACTATAGGTAATACTTATTATGTTAGAGTGTATCATTATTATTCTACTCCACCAGAAACAACAACATTTACAATATGTATTACTACTCCACAGACCGGTGCAGCACCAGTAGCAGATTTCACAGCAGATGTAACTACTATCACAGCTGGTGGTAGTGTAACATTTACAGATTTATCAAGTAATAATCCTACATCATGGAATTGGCAATTTGCTGTGGGAGCACCATCAGGGACATGTACACCTGCTACTTCAACATTACAAAATAGAACAGTTGTTTAGAATACACCTGGTACTTATACTGTCAAATTAACAGTCTCTAATGCTTATGGAAGTGATACTGAAGAAAAAATAAATTATATTACTGTAAATCCAGCAACAAGTCCTTTAACTGTGACAGCTAGTGCACAGCCAAGTAATGTTTGCGCGGGTTCAACAGTTCAGCTAAATGCAATACCTACTGGCGGGTCTGGTACTTATACATATTCTTGGAGTTCTAATCCACAAGGATTTACTTCTACTCTTCAGAATCCTACTGCCACACCAACTAATAATACAACTTATATTGTAACGGTAACATCAGGATCTAGTACCGCTAGTGCTTCATGTAGTGTAACTGTAGATCCATTACCTTCCACACCTAATGATATTAATGGTCCTGTAAGTGTATGCATAGGATCAACTAATATTTCTTATAGTGTGACTTCTATTCCTAATGCTACTGGTTATGTATGGACAGCTCCTAGTGGTTTTGTGATAGTTTCTGGACAGAATACTAATAATTTAATTGTTAATATTGGTCCTACTGCAAGTTCTGGAAATATAACTGTTGCTGGTACTAATTCTTGCGGTAGTGGTCCTAGCAAATCTTTAGCCGTTACTGTTAATCCAGCTTTAGTAGTTAGTGCAGGTTCAACACAAACTATCTCATCAGGCTCTACGACTACTCTTAATGGTTCAGTTAGTGGAGGTTCAGGTAATTATAGTTATTCTTGGCAACCCAGTAGTTTATTACAAAATCCAAATATTCAAAATCCAATAACATTGCCATTAACTTCATCTCAAACATTTACATTAACAGTTACAGATAATACTACTGGATGTCAAGGTATAGCTACTGTACAAATAATTGTATCTGGTGGTTCATTATCAGTAACTGCATCTGCTAATCCTCCTACTGTATGTCAAGGAGCATCTGTTAGTTTACAAGCTACTCCATCAGGAGGCACTGGCACGTACACATATTCCTGGGCATCAAATCCATATAGTTCAATACCATCTACTCAAAATCCTACCGTTACACCTAGTACTAATACTACATACACAGTAACAGTAACATCAGGTTCGAATACAGCTTCTGCTTCTTGTAGTGTAACTGTAAATCCATTACCTGGTAATCCAGGTCCTATAACAGGTTCTCAAACAGTTTGTCAAGGTCAGACAGATGTCTATTATGGTATTTCACCAGTAGCAAATGCTACTAGTTATACTTGGACTCTACCAACTGGTGCCGTTATATCATCAGGTACAAATTCAAATTCAATTTTAGTTAATTATTCTCAATCAGCTTCTTCAGGTAATATTAGCGTTGTAGCATCTAACTCATGTGGAAATAGTCAACAATCTCCTAATTTTTATGTAACTGTAAATCAATTACCAGGGGCAGCAGGTAGTATCAGTGGGCCATCTACTGTAACACAAGGACAAACTAATGTAATTTATTCAGTTCAACCTATTGATTATGCGACTGGATATGTTTGGTCTATACCACAAGGATTTAATTTGGTTTCAGGCTTAAATACTAGCACTATTGTGGTTAATATTTCATCTTCGGCTACAAATGGAGTAATAACCGTTTATGGCACCAATAATTGTGGTAATGGAGCCACTTCTCCAGCATTTACAGTATCTGTACAACCTACAAATATTAATGACATACAAAATATAAGTTGTAAAATATATCCTAATCCTAGTGATGGGAAAATATACATTGATCTTAAAAACAATACTATTAATAACCTAAATATAACTGTATTTAACTCAATAGGAATGATAGTTTGGGAACAAAAGCTAGATAATAGTTCTTTCTATTCACTTGATTTACTTAATTTGGCTGATGGTGTATATTATTTGCAACTAAAAGCAGATTCATTTAATCACATTGAAAAGTTAATTATTAATAGATAATATTAATAATTGATAAACTAAAAAAGGTTGCATGGAATGCAACCTTTTTTAATTTTCATAAATATTTAAAAATGATGGTAATTTTGTGAAAAATGAATGAAATAATTTAATAAATCTTAATTTTGTGTATAGATTATTAAAGATATTATTTATTTATAAAAACATTTGATTTTATGGTCGGTTTAATATCGTTTTGAATGGGTAAAGATTAGTTTTTTCAATAAATAGTCATCCCTTAAAAATCAATTTTAAATATTTTATTTTAAAAAATAAAGAAGTATTGATAGTAAAATTTTTTAAAAGAGATAAAAATAACTTTTAGAAAATTTGGCAAAAATAAATTTTCTATTTATTCATCATCCTTTTAAGGTTAAAAGCTACTGCAGTTATAACTCCGCTATCGATTTTAGCAAACGAGACTTTGCTGTCAAATTCATACTTCTTGTGTTCTTTACCTTTTGAAATACACACTAATTCATGTTCATGAATAGAATAAATTTTCTTTTTACTGTCTTTTTGCTGTGATAAAATTTGCAAGTTTTATGTAACAAAGTTAAAAAATTTCCATTCTTTTGAGTAAAAAATTATCTATAACTTATTAATAATCAACTGTTTATATTATTTTTAAGAGTCAACTATTTGTGATTAATTTTTAAAAAAAATATTAAAAAATATTTTTTTTTAAAACTTTTTTCTAATTTTGTAATAAAATAAAATTTATGTGTATGAAAAGAACAGTATTTTTAATTATTTTATTTAGTTTTTCTTTGTTTATTTATGGTCAAAATAGCCAAAATGAGGGGCGAATAGTCCCCATATCACAAAAAATTCAAAATCAAACTTGGCTAAATAGAGTTACTGACCTAGATTTCAGCTATTCTATTTTAAAATCTAATTTTAATTGGCAATCAATAAAACAAGAAGATTCTATAAGAGAATTACAAAAATTGCCAAGACGAATTGGTTTATCATTGCCTATAGATTTGAATTTATTAAATGATATAGCTCCTATAGATGAAGATGGATATTATATATATAGGTGTAAAATATATGCTGAAGATGCAAAAAAAGTTGGATTCGTCTTTGATGATTTCTATTTACAACCTGGAGATGAAATATATATAGCAAATGAGAATGGCCAAGTTATAGGTCCGATTACTGAAGCAGAAAATAATGCATCAAGGATGTATTCTACAATTCCAATAAATGGACAAGAGATTACATTGATCTATGTAAAACAGCAGAATAGCCTTGCTTTGTCTCGATTGCATTTATCAGAAATAGTATATATTTATTATGAAGAAAAAGCAGAAAAAGATTTAGGAGATGCTGATGACTGCCAAGTAAATATAAATTGTTCTCCAGAAGGAGACAATTGGCAGGTACAGAAAAGAGGTGTAGCACGTATTTATTTTAGAGAAGGTAGCAGCTGGTATCTATGCAGTGGAACCTTAATCAATAATACGGCAAATGATGGAACACCTTATTTTTTGACAGCATATCATTGTGGTGGAGATGCAACTGCTGCAGATAGAAATGTTTGGCAGTTTTATTTTAATTATGAACGTCCTGGGTGTCCTAATACAGGAACACCTCCCAATAATGTAATTACAGGATGTACATACAAAGCTGGTGGAGATATGAATGGTGGTAGTGATTTTCAATTATTACTTTTAAGCTCTGCTCCTTCATTGTCTTGGAATCCCTATTACAATGGATGGAGTAGATCTACTACAGCTAGTCCAAGTGGTGTTAGCATTCACCATCCTTCTGGTGATGCGAAAAAAATATCTACTTACACTCAAACATTAGGAACAGGTACTTGGAGTGGTGGCATGAGCAGTGCTCATTGGACAGTCAGATGGGCACAAACTGCTAATGGCTGGGGAGTAACTGAAGGTGGTAGTAGTGGTTCACCTATATTTGATAATAATAAAAGAATCGTTGGGACATTGACAGGAGGTAGTTCCACTTGTAATAATCCTACATATCAAGATTATTATGGTAAATTTTCTAAACATTGGGATGCTAATGGTACTACCAATGACAAAAAATTGCAACCTTGGCTAGATCCATTAGGTACTAATCCTACTACTTTAGATGGTTATGATCCTAATAATCCTTCTGGCGTAAATAATCCGCAAAATTTCGTAGCTACATCCATATCTCAAACTCAAATTGATTTATCATGGAGTTTAAACTCCAGCAATAATCCTGTATTATTAGTTTATAATACAACAAATACTTTTGGTACACCTACAAATGGTACTAACTATAATGTTGGTCAAACAATACCAGGTGGTGGTACAGTAATATATAAAGGTACAAATACATCTTATGCACACACTGGATTAAATGCTGGGACAACATATTATTACAAAATATTTTCAATTGCTACTGGTAATAACTATTCTAGTGGTTTAACAGCTCAGGCTACTACTTGGTGGCAAGGAGCTGGTTTTAGTTTAGATTTCGAAGCATGTGCAGATTGGAGTACAGACTTTACACCATGGACATCCTACGATGGCGATGGTAAAGACACATATGGCTCTAGTGATTGTAATTTTACTGGTGAGGGAACAGCATTTGGCTTTATGGCATTCAATCCTTCTTTAGCAGGCTGTTTCGATACTCATGGCGGACAGAGATGTGGTATATCCATATGCCCTGCGGATGGTACAGAATCTAATGACTGGATTATTTCTCCTCAAATACAAATGAATAATAATGGTTCTATTAGTTTTTGGGTAAAATCACCTAAACCAGGCACATGGGGCGAAGAAACCTATGATGTTTTAGTATCTACTACTAATAATCAACCTTCTAGCTTTACAGCTATAGCCACAGATGAAATAGCTCCAGCTTCTTGGACTCAAAAAACCTATTCTTTATCAGCCTACAATAATCAAACAATTTATGTAGCTATCAGGCATAGGGCTACTGACAAATTTATGATGATGATAGATGATATTGTTATAGATACGGGTACAGTTTCACCTACTAATCCATCAAACTTCACTGCTACATCCATATCTCAAACTCAAATTGATTTATCATGGAGTTTAAACTCCAGCAATAATCCTGTATTATTAGTATACAATACAACAAATACTTTTGGTATACCTACAAATGGTACTAACTATAATGTTGGTCAAACAATACCAGGTGGTGGTACAGTAATATATAAAGGTACAAATACATCTTTTGCACACACTGGATTAAATGCTGGGACAACATATTATTACAAAATATTTTCAATTGCTACTGGTAATAACTATTCTAGTGGTTTAACAGCTCAGGCTACTACTTGGTGGCAAGGAGCTGGCTTTAGTTTAGATTTTGAAGCATGTGCAGATTGGAGTACGGACTTTACACCATGGACATCCTACGATGGAGATGGCAAAACCACTTATCAATCTGCTGATTGTGATTTCACTGGTGAGGGAACAGCATTTGGCTTTATGGCTTTTAATCCTTCTTTAGCAGGCTGTTTCGATACTCATGGTGGAGAGAGATGTGGTGTATCCATATGCCCTGCGGATGGTACAGAATCTGATGACTGGATTATTTCTCCTCAAATACAAATGAATAATAATGGTTCTATTAGTTTTTGGGTCTATTCACCTAAGCCAGGCACATGGGGAAATGAAACTTATGATGTTTTAGTATCTACTACTAATAATCAACCTTCTAGCTTTACAGCTATAGCCACAGATGAAATAGCTCCAGCTTCTTGGACTAAAAAAACCTATTCTTTATCAGCCTACAATAATCAAGCAATTTATGTAGCTATCAGGCATAGGGCTACTGACAAATTTATGATGATGATAGATGATATTGTCATAGATACAGGTACAGTTTCACCTACTAATCCAGTAGCATCTTTTACTTACAGCCCATCAAATATTTGCCAAGGTGCACAGGTGCAATTTACTAATACTTCTCAAAATGCTACTTCATACAGTTGGTCCTTTCCAGGAGGTAATCCATCTACCAGTACTCAAACTAATCCTGTAGTTACATTCAACACTGCGGGTAATATTAATGTAACTCTTATTGCATTTAATGGTACTATTTCAGATACAATTATTCAATCAATTACAGTAAATCCATTACCCATTGTTAGTGCTTCTGCTAATCCAAGCTCTATTTGTGTTGGAGATAGTTCTATATTTAGTGCTACTGGTGCTAACACATATAATTGGAGCAATGGAATGAGTGGTTCACAAATAACTGTTTCGCCAGCTACTTCAAGTACTTATACTGTAACTGGTACTAATCTGAATGGATGTACAAATACTGCTACAGTTTCCATTACAGTTAATGCATCACCAACAATAAACATTAATGCTAATCCACAGTCTATTTGCATAGGTAGTAGTACTATTATCTCAGCTAGTGGTGCAACTACATACAGTTGGAGCAATGGAATGAGTGGTTCACAAATAACTGTTTCGCCAACTAATACTACAACTTATACTGTAACCGGTACTAATACATTTAATTGTTCTAATACAGCTACTATCAATATAACTGTAGAAACTATGCCTAGTGCTGGAACTATAAGTGCTAGTGATAATCAATTATGCCAAAATGAATTGCTGACATTGACATTAAATGATTACTCTCCTAATAGTAATATTCAATGGCAGATATCTACTGATGGTATAAGTTGGAATGATATCGTAGGTGCTACTAGCAGTAATTATAATTATACTTTTACATCAGCTGGTATATATAATTTCAGAGCTAAAGTATCAAACAGTTGTACTAGCGTATATTCTGATCCAATTATTATAACAGTAAATCCTTTACCTACACCAGGAACAGCATCAGCTGATACTACAACAATTTGTCAAAATAATCCTGTCTTACTTACCTTGTCAGGATATAGCAGTGGCACAACTATACAATGGCAAATATCCAACGATAATTTATCCTGGAATGATATTTCTGGTGCTAATTCAGCAGTTTACAATTATACTCCTACAAATGCTGGTACTATATATATTAGAGCACAGGTAACAAATAATTGTGGTTCTGCTTCTAGTAATTCTATTTTTATTAATGTGGAAGCTATTCCTAATGGTGGCAATATTAATGCTAGTTTCAATACCATTTGTCAAAATGATAATGTAGCACTAATACTCACAGGACAAACCCCTATGACCTCACTACAATGGCAATTGTCCACAGATAATATTACGTGGTTTAATATTTCTGGCGCTAATGCGTCTAATTATAATTTTATAGCTAATAATCTAGGTACATATTATTTTAGAGTTATAGTTTCTAATAATTGTGGTACTGCTACCAGTAATGTAGTAAACTTAACAGTAAATCCTATACCACCTACTCCTACCATTTCTTTGATTAGCTCTTACCCACCAATTTTATATTCTAATGCAACGACAGGAAATCAATGGTATAATCTGAATGGAGCAATACAAGGTGCTACAAATCAAACTTATCAAGTAATAGAAAATGGAACTTATTACGTCATAGTTACCGAAAATAATTGTCAATCTTTACCTTCTGATGTTATAACTATAAATAATGTAAGTATAGAATCTTATGATAATAATGATGTAATTGTTTATCCTATTCCTGCTAGTGATATGATTTATATTCAAACAAATCATACTATTTTAGAAGCTATACTCTATGATAATCTCGGTAGATTAATAATTAGAACAAACGAACAACAATTAAATTTAGAAAATGCTACTAATGGAGTTTACTATTTAATAATTAAACTACAAGATAAAGTTATCAATTTGCCTGTAATGATTAAAAAATGATTTAATTTCTATTTAATAATAAAACTTTTTTTAAAAGACTAAATTATTCAATTATACTATTAACAAGAATATTTGTTAAAATATTATTTGATTATATTTTCATTAATTTTGATTAATTTAGCAATTAATTACTTGCCAAGCTAAATATAACAATGAACGAAATTAATTTTTTAGATTTATCATTAGAAGAAGCAATAACCTTATTACCTCAATCAGAAATTAAAACTAAAAAAATTACAATTAATAAATGTAAATTACTAAATAAAGAATTAAATATTAGCAAGGTTAAAGATTTAATTTACAATTTCCCATATAGATTTTATGATAAAAGAGAATTCAAAAAAATTAACGAAGCTAGTAGGTTTTTTAATCAATTTATATTATTGACAGGAGTTTTTAAGAAATTTTATGAACAAAATTTAGGTAAAAAAAGGGTCCTCAAAGGTGTTTTTGCAGATGCAACAGGCTCAATAGAAATTACTTGGTTCAATCATTATAATTGGGTAAAAGATAAGATAAAAACAGACATTCAATATGTATTATTTGGCAGAGTTAGTTATTATAAAAATTACTACATTGCACATCCAGAAATTAAAACTTTAGAAAAATTCCTAGCATCTGAAGAATATAAACATCTACATCCTATATATAGTACTACTGAACGTTTAGCTAAAGCTGGGCTAAATTCCGATGGAATAATGAATTTTATTAAAATTGTTTTACCCAAAGCTATTCAATCTATTAAAGAACCTTATCCAGATAATTTACTTAAACGTGCTAATTTAATAACTATTCAAGAAGCATTACAAAATATTCATTTTCCTAAGACAGAAAAAGATCATGAAAAAGCAATATACAGAATGAAATTTTCTGAAGCTTTTGACTTGCAAATATTCTACGCTTATCAGAATGCTGTAAAAGATAAGCAAGAAACTCCATATAAATTTACTAAAGTTGGAAATTTTTTTAATGAATTTTATAAAAAAAATCTACCTTTTGAGCTCACAAAAGCACAAAAAAAAGTAATTAGAGAAATCTGGGATGACCTACGTAGTGGTAGACAAATGAATAGATTATTACAAGGTGATGTAGGCAGTGGCAAAACTATTGTAGCTTTAATGTCAATGTTATTAGCTCTAGATAATGGCTATCAAGCATGCCTCATGGCACCTACAGAACTTCTCGCACAGCAACATTTCAAAACTATTTCTTCACTTTTGAAGGGCTTACCAATAGAAGTAGATTTATTAATAGGTAGTACTACTGCAAAAAAAAGAAAGTATTTATTAAATGATTTATTAGAAGGTAAAATAAATATTTTAATAGGCACGCATGCTCTTATAGAGGAAGTAGTACAATTCAAGAATTTAGGATTAGTGATAATAGATGAGCAACATCGTTTCGGTGTTATGCAGAGAGCAAAGCTGCATCTTAAAAGTGATTATCCGCCTCATGTTATAGTGATGACAGCCACACCAATACCACGCACCCTTACACTTACTGTTTATGGTGATCTTAGGGTATCTATCATTAATGAATTACCACCATATCGTAAACCAGTAAAAACTACTTACATACCATCAGCTCTTAGATATCAAGCTTGGGATTTGATGAGGAATGAAATAAAAAAAGGACATCAAGCTTATGTGGTTTACCCACTTATTGATGAAAATGAAAAAATAAATTTAATAGCTTTAACAGAAGGATACGATGCTATTATAACTGAATTTCCACCATCTAAATTTAGTGTTGCTATGATACATGGCAGAATGAATTCTCAAGAGCGTGATGAGATAATGTATGATTTCTCAAGAGGAAAAATCGATATTTTAGTTGCTACCACTGTAATAGAGGTCGGCGTAGATGTACCTAATGCTAGTATAATGATTATAGAAAATGCAGAAAGATTCGGATTAGCGCAGCTACATCAATTACGTGGTAGAGTAGGTAGATCTTCTGATCAAGCATATTGTATACTTATAGGAGGAGAAAATATTAGCGAAAATGCAGTACATAGATTAAGGGTTATGGAAGAAACTACTGATGGCTTTAAAATAGCTGAAGAAGATTATCGCTTAAGGGGTCCTGGAGAAATAGAAGGTGTCAGACAAAGTGGTGATAGATTTTTTAATATTGTAGATCCCATAAATGACCAAAATTTAATAGAATATACAAATAAATTTGCACAAGAAATAATCAAAAATGACCCATTTTTAGAAAAGCCAGAAAACAAATTATTACATTTTATAGTAGAACAATTTAAAATTCAAGGCTTATCATTATCAGATGTTGGATGAAACAGATATTTTAGCAAGTTTTATTCCATAATTCTTTCGTTTTTAAAATTATATATTAACCATTGTTGTCCGATAAAAATAAAAAATAGGTAATAATAAAATCTAATATATTGATTATCAAT
>LFTI01000003.1 GCA_001513285.1 Rikenellaceae bacterium DTU049 | reverse complement strand
CCGCCGTAAAGGCACCATGGATGCTGAAGAAGAAGTAATCTTTGATGTTAATAAAATGGCAGAAGGAGTAAACGCTTTTATTTTTGGCGGATATTCTGTTAGTCCCGACAATAACAAAGTTGCATATTTCTTCAATGAAACTGGCTCTTATGCAGAGTATGTGATGAAGATAAAGGATATTAACAGTAATGAGGAAATTGGATTTACCGTAATTGGTGCGTCGTCTGCTACTTGGGCAAATGACAACGAAACTCTGTTTTATTCTTTAATTGACCAAACTCTGCGTCCTTATCAAATACACCGCAGGAAGCTTAATGAATCTGAAAGCACACTTGTTTATGAAGAGAAAGACTCTAAATTTAACACTTATGTTTCGGGAAGCAAAACTAGAGAATATATATTTATAGGAAGTGCCAGCTCTACAACTTCAGAAGAGCGTTTTATTTCGGCTGACAGGCCTAACGACAACTTCAAGGTATTTATGCCTCGAATTCAGGATATTGAGTATTTTGTATATGCTCATAAAGATAAATTTTTTGTACGATATAAGGACAAAGAAAATTTGAATGGTAAAATATTTGAAGCTCCTTTAACTGGTTATGAGGATATGTCGGCATGGAAAGAGTTTGTTGCTCATAACAAGAATATTAGAATTGAGGGAATAGATATTCTAAAGGATTATGTACTACTGGAATTACGAAGAAATGGGTTGAGCGAGATAGTTGCCAAACCTATTTCGGGAGACATGGATAAAATTGTCGATTTCCCAGAACCCGTTTACAGTGCCACTCTTAGTGGAAATCCTGAGTATGATTCAAACACTTTTAGATATTCATATACATCGTTAAACAGGCCTACAACTTTATATGAATATGATATTGCTACTGATGCAATAGTAAAACTTAAGGAGCAGGAGGTGCCTTCGGGATTTAATCCTGAGGACTACACTGTGGAGCGTATTTGGGCCACTGCTAAGGATGGAGTAGAGGTGCCAATGGCTTTGGTTTACAAGAAAGGCTTGAAGAAA
>LFTI01000004.1 GCA_001513285.1 Rikenellaceae bacterium DTU049 | reverse complement strand
AGATATCTTTTCATTTAAAACTTCAGAAGCAATAATATCTTCATCACTTTCATTATTGTCAACAACAGGTTCATGCACTATTTCTTGCTTCACTATAAGTTGATCACCAATATTAATTCGTGACGATTTTAATCCATTCCATGAACGCAACTGTGTTAAATTTATACTATTTCTTTGAGCTATATCACCTAATGTATCTCCTTTTCTAACTCTGTAATACGTATTTACAGCTCTATTGCTACCTTCAGTTCCCGATTGGGCTAATGTTGCCTGATTAGATGTTTGCTCTACAGGAACTGCCTCTCTACCCACAATTAATCGTTTACCTATGCTTAATCTATCTGAATTTAAATTATTCCACGATTTTATAAGAGATATAGTTGTTCCGTTTTTTCTAGCTATAGATGAAAGGTTATCACCTCTTCTTACACTGTAGTATACATTTGTGGTATTTCCATCGGTGAGAGAATTTGTACCATCCATATAGCCGTCGGTATAAGTGCGATGCGTAAAATATCTATTTCTATTATAATTTTTTATCGAGTCGTTTTGATCTATGTACGAAAACATTTTATCACTTGGTAGCACTAGTGCATATGACTTATTATCTCCAGGGATTCTATCACTTTTAAATTGAGGATTCAACCTGTTTATCTC
>LFTI01000084.1 GCA_001513285.1 Rikenellaceae bacterium DTU049 | reverse complement strand
CACTGGTGCAGTGAGGGATAACCAATAACTGCTAAAATTACAACAAAAAGCATTCGTATTATAGAATATAGCATCTGAGACTGTGTATGATGATTATTGCATTAGTGCTTTATTATCTACTACGACTGGAAATACTCCGGCATTTCATCATTTTCCTTGATATACTCATATGTCTTCTGCAATCCTTTTCTTGGCTCTATTCCCTTTTTCACCGCATCTTCATACACACTTAACCAATACTCTTCCAGATCATATTGATATAAGAGAAATAGTAAAACATACAAGGATATTTCTTTATCCCGGTCCTTATAGTTCTGAGTGAAATATTTGATTGCTTTATCATATTCACCTAAGGCCATATTTAAGCGAAAAACTGTCTCAACTAGGTTGTTTAGCCTCTCTTTCTTCTCATATTCATAGAAGTCAGACGAAGAAGACCTCTTAGATTTATTGGGGTTTGGACTAAGCTGTTCTGATCTTAGGATATAACATTGTTCAATTGCAATTTCTTTTGTATCTGGCGTCTTAAGATTCTTGACCAGAACATT
>LFTI01000092.1 GCA_001513285.1 Rikenellaceae bacterium DTU049 | reverse complement strand
GCTGGGTATTCGAATGGATGCTAACACTATCTAGCAATTCTGGGGCTGCTGGCTGGGAATATTCTGTGGATATTGATTCTATTGATTGGGATGGACAAAGTTTCTACCCAATTAATGATAGCACTGCTATTTTTAACCCTGACAGTAGTGGCGTTTATAATACATATATAACAGTATATGATGAATATGGGTGTACTTATACTTCTACAGATCCACTTACTATTGAAGTTATTGCTAATCCAGAAATAGATTTAGGAGAAGATACTACCCTTTGCGAAGGAATGCCTTTAATTTTGAATGCTGGTGGTGGCTATGATGAATATTTATGGAATAATAATACGACTGATTCTTTATTGTTTGTAGAAATGAGTGGCCTGTATTCAGTTACAGCGACAAATTATAATATTGATCATACATTAGGCTGCTCTGGCAGTGATACTATGATAGTAAGCTTTATACCTAATGCAATGGTAGATTTAGGGCCAGATCAATGTGTAACAGAAGGTCCAGTGACTCTAGATGCTACATATGCATCTGATTTTTCATATCAATGGTCAACAGGAGAAAATACCCCAGTAATAAATTTAACTCAACCTGGTGTTTATGATGTCAGTGTAAATGTTTTTTATGATACTCCAGATATGTGTTCAGCTCAAGATACAGTACATATAAGAATCATACCAGAACCGATCCCTCCATTACCTGATACATTATTTATGTGTGCTCATCAAGCTAGAATTTTAACTGCCGAACAACCCAATTATAATAATTTATATAATTTCATTTGGTCAACTGGTAACACATCTACAATGCAAACACTATCTAATATGTCTCCAGGTGTATACATGATACAAGTAAAAATTATTGGTTGCGACACCCTAACTGATAGTACAAAAGTAACTGTAGAAGCTTGTGATATAACTATTCCAAATGTAATTACACCTAATGGTGATGGCATTAATGATCAATTTCAAATTGGTAATTTAGAATATTACCCAAATAGTGAAATTAAGATTTATAATCGATGGGGAAAGAAAATCTATGAAAGTGAAAATTATCAAGGTGATTGGGATGGCGATAATCACCCCGAAGGAACTTATTTCTACATTCTAAGGCTAAATTATGGGAATGGTACTCTTAGGGAATTTCATGGAACAATTACTATACTGTACTGAAAAATTGATTTTCTATGATAAAATAAAATATTTATCCCCGAGGCAACAAAATGTTGCCTCTTTTTATTTTATTTTTACATCATTTTTATAATAATTTTTTTCGATAGTATCTCCATCAATAGACAAAACAATTTCAATACCATTTTTTTGATTATTCTCAAAGTAAGTAATAGATTGTATATTATCAGAATAAGGATAAAAAGTCGTGAGCACTCCATTTCCATTATCAAACTGACCGATACCTACTGGAAATCCATTTTCATTATAATAATGCCATTCACCATCAAACTTCCCCTTTTTATAATATCCTTCTTTTTTCACCATATTATTAGAATAGTATTCTCTATATATACCATTCAAAGTATCATTCTCATATGTTAATTCTTCTATTATATTACCCAACATGTCATAATAAATAGCTGTACCATTTTTTTTATTATTTTCATATTTAATAATAGATTTTATACTACCATTAGGATAATATTCTTTATAATCGCCATTTAGCATGTTTTGAGAGTAATTCATTTCGGCAAGTTTATTCCCCGCTTTATCATATCGATATGCTACACCATGCTTTAATCCTTTCCTTATAGAATATTCAGCTGCTAAAGATCCATCAGGATAATACAATTTTTCTACTCGCTGACAACTAGATAAAAGTATCAAACTAAAAAATAAGGGAAATAAATTTATTTTCATAATAATTTTCATTTTATTTTTCAAATTTAAGAAATTTTTTATAATGTATCATCCCCAGAATTAATAAACTTTTGATAGTTCAAAGAGTTTGATGGTTATTGAGAATTTTTTTAATTATATGAAATTATTGCCTACATATTTTTCTGGAAGAACTGTTTAAGAAATCGTAAATTCAAGTAATTAATGCAACTTTTTCAATGGAAATAAAAAGTTAAGGAAAATTATTTTTCAAGACAAAGGGTAAAAAGAGCTTTTTCCCTTTGCCTTGATGGAATAAATGCTTTACTTTGGTCTTTTCCCCTTAAAAAAGTTAGAAAGATGAAACATTTGACCGTAAAACAATGATACAAAATTAGGCAATGTTACAACAAGGATTGAAACAAAAAGATATAGCGTTAACTATCGGGAAAGATAAATCGGCTGTATTATGTGAATTGCGTAGCAAGTTTGATTATTGTAGTAAATATAAAATTATAAAAATTTTATACTTACTATAATAAATTTAATATTTATGTTAAATTTTTCATGTTAAATATTTTTATTAATTTTGTAAAAAATAAAAATTATGGAATATTCAATTGAAAGCATAGAAAAAATGCTGGCTCTGACCAAGGAGGGCAAACGTGAATTCTTAGATAATCTCTATGAATTTCTCAATGAGAATAGATTGACAGCTCTAGACTATCAGAGAATAAAGATTTTATCAACTGCACCTATTTGTCCTAGATGTGATTGCGAATATGTAACTAAAGCTGGTGTGAGTGATGGCAGACAAGTCTATAAATGCAAAAAATGTGGTTATAGATTTAGAGAAACTGCAAAATCACTTGTCTATTATTCTCATAAATACTACCTTTTAATGGATTATATAAAATGCATGTTAGAAGGTAAAAGCCTCAGAGCTTGTGCTAGAGAAGTTGGCATTAGTTTACCAACAAGTTTCAAGTGGAGACATAAGATTCTATCTGCTATTCAAGGATTAGAGAGTGGAATTAATTTTTCTGGAATAACAGAAATTGACGAGTTATTAATGCAATATTCAGAAAAAGGACGTAAATATAAAACTCTAGAAGAAAAAGAGCAAGCTATGAATACTGTCCATCCCAATGTTGCTGTATTGGTAATGACAGATAGAGAAGGTAATTTGCTTTTCAAACACATTGGAGAAAATAAAGTTCAAAATAGTCAGATAAAAGAAGAATTGAACCGAAGAGTATCAGAGAAAAATTTGATATGTTTTAAACCAAACGAAAAGTTCCAGCAAGCAGTGAAAGAATCACCAAGCAAAAAGGTATTAGTTAAATCACCAACCGAAAAGATATTAGTTCGACGTAAAACAAAAGGATTGGCAATTTATAGCGTAAACATAGTAGAGAAAAAAATAACTAATTTTTTGGTTTGGATGATGAGATTCAGAGGAGTAGCTACAAAGTATTTACAGAACTACCTTATGTGGTTTGTAGTAATGAATAAGTATTTGAAAGCCAACGTAGAATCAGATATTGGACGACTATTAAACTTGTCATCTCACGATAGATGGGCATGGGAGCGGTATTTTAGATTGATGAAGTTGAAATATTAAATATCATGTAAAGTTTAACAAAAATTGTTTATCATCTCTCATAGTTTAAAAAATTTAAAATTAAATTTTTTAAACTATCATTTTGTTAATAACTTTCCTAAAAGTCCAGAAAAATTAACCTTAAAACTATATATTACGCTACATCAATACTACATATACTAAAATTGCTTTATAACACAGATCTTCCCCAGAATTAATAAACTTTTAATAGCTCAATAGCCACATGGTTATTGAGAAAATTCTATTTTTTAATTATTTGAACTTATTGCCTCAATATATTTACTTTTAATTTTCTGTATGAACATATATAATACTAGCACTCATTATTGCATTTATTATTTTGATTAATTAGTTAAATTTGCTCATTTCTCCACGTAATGGAGTTTGTAGTAATTCCTTAATTTTGTTTTTATCTTTGATATTACCTAATAAAAACATTGATTTAGTAATAGCAGACTCAGTAGTAATATCATTACCAGAAATGACTCCGATATTTTCCAAACTAAGAGAGGTTTCGTATCTGCCCAGCTCTACCCTACCCGCTTTGCATTGCGTAATATTTAGAATTATTTTACCATTTTCTATTGCAGTTTTTATAGTTTGTAAAAAATCAGCATAGGTTGGTGCATTCCCTGATCCGAAAGTTTCTAAAATAATAATCTGTAAATCATTATCACACAATATATCACTCATATTTTTTATAGGCATGCCTGGATAAATTTTTACTAAACCCACAGAATTATCAAAATTTTTATAAACCTTTAGTTGTTTATTATTAGGTTTATTGATATATTCTGGATAATACCTGATATGTACTCCTACTTGAGCCAAAACAGGATAATTACCACTATAGAAAGCATCGAAATTTTCGGCATTAAACTTTGATGTTCTATTACCTCTAAATAGTTTATTCTCGAAATAAATGGCCACCTCAGGAACTATGGGTTTATCATTCTCATATGCAGAAGCTATCTCTAAAGAAGCTATCAGGTTTTCTCTGCCATCAGTCCTTATCATATCCAAAGGCAATTGAGAGCCCGTCATAATAATTGGTTTATTGAGATTCTCTAATAAAAAACTGAGAGCAGATGCAGTGTAAGCCATAGTATCTGTGCCATGCAAGATGACAAAACCATCAAATAAATTATAATTTTTTTCAATAATTTCAGCTAATTCTATCCAGTGTTTTGGCAAAATATTAGAAGAGTCTATTGGCGTTTCAAATGAAACATGTGCAATATCTATGGGCATACGATCTAAATAAGAAATATATTTATTTAACTGATCAAAATTAATAGGTACTAAGGTTTTTAACTTTTGATCATATACCATTCCTATAGTACCTCCTGTATATATTAATAATACTTTTCTTTTATTATCCATAATTTAATGATTTTTTTACAAAGAAAATAATTTTTTAGCATTTGCTGTAGTTTTAGCAGATACTATATCTATATTCACATTTAATATATCTGCAATTTTATTAGCTATAATAGGAATATATGAGCTTTCATTCCTTTTTCCTCTATATGGAACAGGAGTCAAATATGGTGCATCAGTTTCTAAAACCAAATTTTCTAAACCAATTTTTTTAATAGTTTCAGATAATTTACTATTTTTAAAAGTTATCACACCACCTATTCCTAGATAAAACCCTCGTTCAACTATTTGTATTGCTTCATCAATAGAGCCAGTGAAGCAATGGAAAACTCCTCTCAATTCTTCTGAGAAATCATCTAAAATTTCCATTATTTCCTTTAATGAATTACGTTGATGAATACATACAGGCAAATTATAATCTATAGACCATTGCAATTGTTGCTGTAAAACTATTTTTTGCTCTATTAGAAAAGTGTTATCCCAATATAAATCTATTCCTATCTCACCTATTCCCACATAAGATTTATGATTATGTTTTAATTCATTTTCTATAAAATTTAACTCCTCACAATAATTTTTATTCACACTCTCTGGATGAAGTCCTATCATCATACGTTGTAACTCTGCATTTAAATTATAGCATTGCCACATAGCATCATAGCTTTTACTATCAATAGCAGGTAAAATAATTGTATTTACACTATTTTTAATAGCTCTATCTAACACTTCTGATCTATCATTATCGAAATCTTCTAAATAAATATGAGAATGTGTATCAATATATTCTATAACTTCTCCCATAAATAATGATATATTTTATTATCTGAATATAATTGTAAAATATAAATACCAGTTTGTAATTCGCTTATTGGTATTACAATATTATCATTTACTTGAGTCATCTGTGCATTAATTTTATTACCTAATAAATCAAAAATTGCAATGTCATTAATATTATTATCAAATTGAATATAAATAAAATCAGTTGCTGGATTAGGATAAATATTTATTTGTGAATCAAACTCATTTATATTATTTGGATTAATATAAACAAAACCGTCACTAAATGTATTAATATATAAACCAGCATTATTAATGGATTTGACTGTCAGATAATAATAATTATTATTTAATAAACTAGTAGGATTTAAGGAATAGAAATTATTTGTCCCCACATTGGTCCAAGGTAAAATATTATCATAACCGGGCATAGTACCTATGCAAACTTCATAATTTCTTATGCCACTATTTGGGTCATAGGCTTGTCCCCATTGTGCAGACATTGGTAGCATAAAAATCGTATCATAATCTTGTCCTATCCCATCCCATACAAATGAAGGAGGAATAGGACTGGAGTAATCTACAAAAACATCTAGCATAGCCAAATTAGATAGATTATCTGCATTATCTTGTATGATACTTTTTATTTTACCTGCTGGTGTAGAGGGATTAATGCTTTCATATCTCAAATCTTTTGTGATACTATTACCTACTCTGATAATATAAGTAGTATTAGGATAACGAGATCTATATACTTTTATTTGGTTAAATTGTGCACTACAATTGCCAGTCCTAAAAGACACAAAACGACCATTATTATTATAAGGTTGGCTATCTACCCATTTCCCTTTTAATAAATTATTTACATAAACCCATATACCACCATCTATTCTGTCATATATCACTTTTATATTGTACCATTGGTTTAAATTTATTGCACAAGGGACCTCATAAGTTTTTGTAAAAGTATTATTAGTTACTTTATAAAATTCGAGTTTACCGGTTTCTAACCTAAACCAAATAAAATATCCATTTCCTCTATTTTCTGATATTGAATCAGAAGAGAAAAAGTGAAGCCCAAAACGTTTATTTGTTACTGTATTTCCCAGTATTTTAGCTTCAAATTCATATAGATATCTATTAGATAATTCTTGATTTAAAAATGTATTAATATGTGTATTATTATTGGTAGAATCTGTCTGTATTAAATAGCCATTTTGCTGTATCCAGATGCCAGAGACTATATTCCATCGATTGTTTATAGACGGAGCATCAAAATTATCTGCCAAAAAGCCCAAATTCTCATTGGCTCCCCAATCTATGCCATCATATTCTATCACTTGGCAATAAGCTTTTTGTATACCACTCATATCATCTGAATCATGAAAGGTAACTATGAAATCTTGTGTTTGCCAATTAGCTATAGAATCTATAAAAGTGATCGGTATTACAGTGTCACTAGGAGCTTGTTCACATTGATAAACTAGAGAAAAACCTTGACTATTAGTTGATGCATTAGAATGAAATTTTAATGTGAATGCTCCAGAGTTAGCCACTAAAGTACCTGGATTATTAGATCCAGTAAAAGTTCCTATCAATGGTGCAGCAGTAGAGCTACCATTATATAACGATAGATTATCATTGCTATTTTCTAAATTAAATTGATTAAAATTAATAGTTATAGACTGACTATTGGGAGGTGCAATAGTATATGTATAATCTTCATTATCATAATAATTTCTAAGGGGACCTCCCATATCGAATAAACTATCAATGCATGGATTCACAGAACAAGTAGTAAAATGTTCTCTTATATTATCCCAATAATCTGTATATCCATCATCATTACCTAATGCCCATATACCCATACCAGCTAGATTTCTTTGATTTATCAAATCCATACGTCGTCCCATACTGTATTTATCATCTATGAAGCATTGACGCCATTCTGTCCCATTATGAAAAATATAAGCAGGCGTAAAGGATGCTCTGTCCCATACTCTATTTGCCTGCGTATAATAACCAGTAGAGTTATCTCTAACAAACTTATAGGTACGTGAAACACAATTAGGTGGATTATTAACAGATGAAGGAATAGCATTAGATACCGTACCATATTCTCTACCATAATAAGGCAATGCAAGAATTAATTTATTTGCTGGGCATCCCTTATTTAAATAATAATTGACTGATTTAGCAAGAGTATAATTATATGAAGTTACGAAGTTGTATAAAGGATCCGTCGGACCTGCTGTAGTGCTACCACTATAATAATAATCATAGCCCATAATTATAAAATAATCTACTTTATTTTTCATAGCGTTAATATCAAATATATCACTCCACTCTACCGCATTAATAGCTATAGTAACCTCAGAACCTGGTATACGTGTATGAAAAGTATCTGCTAGCTCATTCATAAAATTAGCAAATGCAGTTTTGTGTGTAGAGTTCATACCCTCAAAATCTATATTTACGCCATGTGCCCCTCTATTTATTACAAGTGTTACTATCTGATGCATAAAATTTCTTTGAGCATTGATATTGTTAAAAAAAGTAGTATGATTACTAAATAGAGTAGCACATAAGTGGACTTTAACACCGGCATTAATAGCATCTGTAACAGATTGTATAGTGCTAAAACTGTGTGTAGATATAGCATTACCTGTATTAGCATCTACTTCATATGCGAAATAAGCAAAATGACTTAAAAGATCCCAATCATAATTTGCTTGTAAACCATTATTCCAATATGGATGCCATCCATAAACAACTTTTGTTAATGAACAATTACTCTTTGGTGTGCGCTGTATATCAGCTCTATGAATAGAATTGTATTCTTGATAATCCTCAGCAGATAAACCAGTAGATTTATAATAATTTAGCTCTTCCTCGTGAATGGCTGGCTGGCTGAATGATTCATTATTAATAGTAGATATCAAAATAATACCTAAAATAGATAGAATATATTTTTTCATATAATCAAAAAATTATTTACAAATATAAATGATAATTTTCAATTCACATTAAATATTTAGGGAAAGGTATCACTTCAGTCTAAGATATATTATATAATGGCATATCGAGATCAATAAAAAAAGCGTAAATATAAATATTTACGCTTTTTATAAAAGTATAAAATGGAATAATTATAAATTATTCTTTATTTTCATTTTCTACATTTTCATTTTCTACATCAGGTGTAGAAGCAGGTTCAGCATTTATATCAGTTTGATCTGTATCTATATCTTTAGATTCAGTATCAGTAGGAGTAGATTTTTTAGTTCTACCACGACCACGTCTAGTTTTAGGTTTAGCAGCAGCTTTAGAAGCTTTAGATTGAGTATATTCTTCGTTAAAATCAACTAATTCTATCATACACATGTGAGCTGCATCTCCAATACGATATCCAGTTTTTAGGATACGAGTATATCCTCCAGGTCTATTTACTACTTTGGGAGCTATCTCATCGAATAATATTTTCACTGCTTCTTTGTTTTGTAATTTAGCGAAAGCTAATCTTCTATTAGCAGTATTATCATTTTTTGTGAGAGTAATTATAGGTTCTATAAATTTTCGTAATTCTTTTGCTTTAGGAACGGTAGTATTTATTCTTTTATGTTTTATCAATGCGATTGATAAATTCTTTAATAACGCCTTACGATGAGCAGTGGTACGTCCTAAATGATTAACTTTATTTCTATGTCTCATAACTTTATTCTTTATCTATATTATACTTAGAAACATTCATACCAAAATAGAGATTTTTAGATTTTACTAATTCTTCGACTTCGGAGAGTGATTTTTTACCAAAATTTCTAAATTTTAGCAAATCATTTTTAGTATAACTAACTAATTGGCCTAATGTTTCAATATCAGCTGTTTTCAAACAATTAATAGCTCGTACGCTAAGGTCTAAATCTGAGAGTTTTGTTTGCAAAAGTTTTCGCATTTGCTCGTAGTTATCATCAATTTTATCATCTATAGTCTCTTCCACTATTTCAATACTACTTTGCAGAGTATATTTTTTTTCTAAGAACACTTCAAGATGTTGCATTAGAATATTAGCGGAGTCATTAATTGCTGTATAAGGGGTTAAAGTACCATCAGTAATAATCTCTAAGATTAATTTTTCATAATCAGTTTTTTGACCTACTCGAAAATTTTCTATAGAGTAAGAAACATTTTTTATAGGAGTAAATACTGCATCTAGAGTGATAGTACCTAATGGAGCGTCATGATCTTTTAGTTCTTCTGCGAGAACATAGCCGCGACCTTTTTGAATTTTAAGATCAATATTAAGTTTTACAGTTGGTTCAAGAGTACAAATATGTAAATCAGGATTTATAACAGTAAAATTAGTCAAATATTTATTTATATCACCAGCTTTAAATTCTGTTTGGCCAGTAATAATAATATTTATATTTTCAGAATCTACATTCTCAAAATTTGGTTTTAATCTTACTTGTTTTAAATTCAAACCAATAAAAATAACATCTTCTAAAACTCCATCAATAGAAGTATATTCATGAGGAACCTCATTAATACGAAATTGAGTTATTGCATAACCTTCTAGAGAGGACAAAAGTACTCTTCTGAGAGCATTACCAATAGTAATGCCATAACCTGGTTCTAATGGTTGTAATTCAAATACACCATGAGTTTCTGTATTTTCGGTTATGATAACTTGATCAGGTTTTTGGAAATCCAATATTGCCATAATATTATTTTACTTACTATATAATTCTACGATTAACTGTTCATTAATATTTTCAGGAATTTCAGCACGAACAGGATATTGCAAAAAAGTACCTTCCATATTAGCTTGATCCCATTGCAGCCATGAATATTTATCTACTCTAGCAGCTAATGATTCCTGAATAACGAATAAGGATTTAGATTTTTCTCTAACGCCAACGACATCACCTGGTCTTATCATAAATGATGGAACATTAACAACCTTTCCATTAACAGTAATATGTTTATGAGATACTAATTGTCTAGCTGCTGTGCGTGTTTTTGCTATACCTAATCTATAAACGACATTATCTAGGCGCGATTCTAATATTTGCATCAAATTCTCACCGGTGATACCACCTTTAGATATAGCTAATTGATAAAATCTTCTAAATTGAGTTTCTTGAACTCCATAGGTATATTTTGCTTTTTGTTTTTCTAGTAGCTGCATTCTATACTCGCTAGGTTTTCTTCTTTTTCTAGCTAAGCCATGCAGACCAGGAGGATAATTCTTTCTTTCATAATTTTTATCATATCCATATACTGGAGATCCTAAGGAACGAGCTATTTTAGTTTTTGGACCTATATATCTTGCCATAATTTTTATTTTTAACTTTTTTTTAATTTTATATATTAAACTTTACGACGTTTAGGTGGTCTGCATCCATTATGAGGTACTGGCGTAATATCATAAATAGTAATAACTTCGATGCCAGCATTATGAATAGTACGAATTGCACTTTCACGACCTGATCCTGGTCCTTTTACATAAACTTTTACTTTTTTTAGTCCAGCATCTAAAGCCACTTTAGCAGCATCTTCTGCTGCTACTTGTGCTGCATAAGGTGTATTCTTTTTACTACCTCTGAAACCCATTTTCCCGGCTGATGACCATGAAATGACATCACCTTTTTCATTAGTTAAGGTAACTATCACATTATTAAACGTTGCTTGTATATATGCACAACCGAAGGGTTCAACTTTAACAACTCTTTTTTTTGTAGTTGTTCTTGAGCGTGTTTTAGCCATAATAATTCTTTATTTAATTTTTAACCTTTAGGTGCTTTTTTCTTTCCTGCAACGGTCTTTTTTCTACCTTTGCGGGTACGTGCATTTGTGCGGGTACGTTGTCCACGTACAGGTAATCCACGACGATGACGTAAACCTCTATAACAGCCTATATCTATTAGGCGTTTAATATTCATTTGTACTTCTGAACGTAAAGCTCCTTCAGTCTTTATCTCATCATTAATGATTTGACGAATTCTGCTTATCTCATCATCAGTCCAATCTTTCACTTTTTTATCAAAGTCTACGTTCGCCTTGCTTAACACATAACGAGCTGTGCTCCTACCTATTCCGTAGATATAAGTAAGGGCTATCTCACCATGTTTGTTATTAGGTAAATCTACTCCAACGATTCTTGCCATATTTTCGTTTATCTTTTATTAATTTTTTTCATTTAAATATTTTCTTATCCTTGTCTCTGTTTATATTTAGGATTTTTTTTATTTATTATATACACTCTGCCTTTTCTTCTAACAATTTTGTCATCACGTGTACGTTTTTTCACTGAAGCTCTTACTTTCATAATATTCTTATTTTTTTAATATCTATAAACTATTCTTCCTCTTGTAAGGTCATATGGAGACATCTCAACTCGTACCTTATCACCTGGTAAAATACGTATATAATGCATCCTCATCTTGCCACTAATATGAGCTAAAATAACATGACCATTATCTAATTCTACCCTAAACATAGCATTACCTAAGGTTTCCTTCACAATTCCATCTTTCTCTATTACATTTTGTTTTGGCATATTTAATTAACCTTCCATTTTTCGTCAATATAATTATAAGTTGACAAAATTACAGATTCTTTTTGATTTATCCAAATCATATGTTCGAAATGAGCAGCTGGTTTATGATCTTTAGTACGTACAGTCCATCCATCACTTTCATCAAAAACTACATCTTTTTTACCCATATTAATCATTGGTTCAATACAAATAACCATGCCATCTTCTAACAAATGTCCTTTGCCTTTTTTACCATAATTAGGTACTTGTGGATATTCATGCATTGCTTTACCTATACCATGTCCTACCAACTCACGCACTACAGAAAAGCCATTTCTCTCTACATAAAGCTGTATAGCAAAACCTATATCACCAGTTTTATTTCCCGCAATCGCTTGTTCTATACCTTTATATAATGACTCTAAGGTAACTTTAACTAATTTTCTAACTTTTTCATCTACTGGTTCTATAATAAATGTATAAGCATAATCACCGCAATAACCATTTAAAAATGCTCCACAATCTACAGACACTATATCACCTTCTTTAATAACTTGGGTTTGAGGTATTCCATGCACAACAACATCGTTAATTGAAATGCAAAGAGTAGCAGGATATCCATTATAATTTTTAAAAGAGGGAGTGCCACCATTATCTCTGATATATTCCTCAGCAATATGGTCTAAATCTTTAGCTAATACACCTGGCTTTAAAGCTTTGGATACTTCTCCTAAGGTTCTTCCTACCAAGTCTGCACTTTTTTTCATTAACTCCAACTCTTCTAAATCTTTAATTATCATTATTATGCACCTCCATAAATAGATCTACCCTTTAGTTTACCTTTTTTCATAAAACCATCATAATGTCTCATCAATAAATGGCTCTCAATTTGCTGCAATGTATCCAATACTACACCTACCATAATTAATAAAGAGGTACCACCATAAAATTGTGCAAATTGTGATGTAATACCAAAATTACTAACTATTGCAGGTAAAATAGCAATTGTAGCTAAAAAAATAGAACCTGGCAAAGTAATACGAGACATAACAGTATCAATATATTCTGCTGTTTTTTTCCCTGGTTTGATGCCTGGAATGAAACCATTATTTTTCTTAAGTTCATCAGCGATTTGTTGTGGATTAAAAGTAATAGCAGTATAGAAATAAGTAAATATTATTATCAACACTGCAAAAGTAAGATTATACCAAAATCCATTAAAATTTGAAAAAGCAGTTACAAACCAACCACCACTCTCATAATTAGCAAAACCTGCGATAGTGATAGGTAGGAACATAATAGCCTGAGCAAAAATTATTGGCATTACACCAGCAGCATTTACTTTTAATGGTAAATATTGTCTTACACCACCATATTGTTTATTGCCCACCACTCTTTTAGCATATTGTACTGGTATTTTTCTTGTACCTTGAATGAGCAAAATAGTAAATAATATTACAGCTATTAAAACAATAATTTCTATAATCAAAGCAAATATACCGCCAGCATTTACAGACATACGAGAAGTAAATTCTGCTGCAATTGATAAAGGAAGTCTAGCGATGATACCTATCATAATTATCAGCGATATACCATTTCCAATGCCTTTATCAGTAATTTTTTCTCCTAACCACATTACAAATAAAGTACCAGCCGTTAGCAGTACAGTAGCAGCAAATCTAAAAATAAATGGTATGCCAGCACCAGTGAAAGGATAAATAGCCTGAGGTGGTAATTGTGCAGCCAAATAGGTTATATATCCTTGTGCTTGTGCTATTGTTACTAAAATAGTTAGATAACGTGTTATCTGATTTAATCTACGTCTCCCACTTTCACCTTCTTTTTGCATACGTTGAAAAGAAGGAATAACGACGGTTAATAATTGAATAATAATAGAAGCAGATATATAAGGCATAATACCTAATGCTAAAATGGAAGCATTAGAGAATGCACCACCAGCGAACATATTAATCATTCCTAATAAACCACCTTGACCTTGGCTAGCAAAACTACTACCTTTTATAAGACTAGCATTAATACCTGGTAAAACTATATGAGTACCGAAACGGTATATCAATAGTAATAATAATGTATAGAGGATACGTTTTCGTAAATCTTCAATTTTAAAAATATTTCTAAATGTTTGTATAATGTTGCTCATTAATCTAAAATTTTTACATTACCACCTATTTTTTCGATTTCTTCAATAGCTTTTTTTGAAAAAGCATGAGCAGAAATTTCTACAGATTTTTTCAGCTCACCACGAGCTAAAATTTTAATCTTATAATTTTTGTTAATAAATCCATTTTCATATAAAATGTCTGGATTAATAACATCTAGATTTAATTTGTCAACTATATATTGAATAGTATCTAAATTGATAGGTTGATATATTTCTTTAAAAATATTTTTAAAACCAAACTTAGGTACTCTACGGTGTAGAGGCATTTGACCACCTTCGAAACCGAATTTACGGGTATAGCCATTACGAGATTGTTGGCCTTTAGTACCACGACCTGCAGTACCGCCTTTTTTAGAACCTTCACCACGGCCTAGTATAGTATTTGATTTTACAGAGCCTTTTGCTGGTTTTAGATTATTTAGATCCATAATTAATATTTTTTAAATTTCTTCTACTTTTACTAAATGTTCAATTTTTCTTATCATACCACGAATATCTGGACGATCTTCAAAGATTTTACTATGATTTAATTTTTTCAATCCCAATACAGCAGCAGTTCGTTTTTGATCTATTGGGCGTCCAATAGTACTTCTCACAAGGGTTACTTTGATTTGCTTCATAATAACTGGGTTTATTTATTTAATAATTTTTCTACTGGAATATTTCTGAGTTCAGCGATAGTGTATGGGTCACGTAATTCACTAAGAGCCTTTATAGTAGCTTTGACTGCATTATGAGGATTAGAAGAACCTATACATTTAGCTATCACGTTTTTAACGCCAGCACTTTCTAAAACGGCACGCATAGCTCCACCAGCGATAACACCAGTACCAGGAGCAGCAGGTTTAATAATGACCTTAGCGGCGCCATATTTAGATGTTTGTTCATGAGGTAAAGTACCATTATGAATACTAACTTTAATTAAATTCTTTTTAGCATCATCAATGGCTTTTTGGATAGCTAAAGGAACTTCTCTAGCTTTACCTAGTCCACAACCAACGATACCATTTTCATTACCTACTACCACTAATGCAGCAAAGCTGAATGTTCTACCACCTTTAGTAACTTTAGTTACTCTTTGAATAGAGACTAATCTATCTTTTAATTCTGCATCAGAAGCTTTTACTTTTCTAACTATATTTGTCATAAAATTTAAAATTTAAGCCCATTTTCTCTTGCACTATCAGCTAGTGCTTTAATTCTACCATGATATAAATATCCATTACGATCGAAAACAACTGTATCGATACCAGCATCTAAAGCTTTTTTAGCAATCAATTTACCTACTTCTTTAGATTTATCTGTTTTAGACAGTTTTTGACCTTTTAATTCTTTAGAAAGAGATGACACACCCATAATGGTTACATGCTTTACATCATCAATTATTTGAGCGTAAATCTCTTTATCACTTCTATAAACACATAAGCGTGGTCTATCTGCTGTACCATAATATTTTTTACTGATACGCATTTTGATTCTACGCCTTCTTGCTTCTTTTTTATTTTTAATTTTGGGTTCCATAGCTATAATATTAATTATTTAACAGAAGCTGCTGCTTTACCAGCTTTACGACGTACGTATTCACCTTCATATCTAATACCTTTTC
>LFTI01000001.1:3031-4155 GCA_001513285.1 Rikenellaceae bacterium DTU049 | reverse complement strand
AAATCTTGAAAAGATTGTAACTGTACTTCTAGAAAATCGGGGAAGGCAAGCGGATTTTTAATCGACGCAAAATTTATTCTTTGATTGGCTTTGTTTGAAGACATAGGAATGAGTTTATGAACCAAATATATATTGACAGAAAAGGTTAAGAACCTTCAGGGTTGAAGATTCCTAACCGAATTAACCTAATTTAGGTAATGCTATTTAAGTTCAACTTCTGCTCCAGCCTCTTCAAGTTGTTTTTTCAAAGCTTCCGCTTCGTCTTTTGTTATACCTTTTTTCAATTCACTTGGAGCAGCGTCAACTAAATCTTTTGAATCCTTAAGACCTAGACCAGTAAGTTCTTTTACTGCTTTTACAACAGCAAGCTTAGCTGACCCCGCACTTTTAAGGATTACGTCGAAGGAAGTTTTTTCCTCAACGGCTTCTTCACCGCCAGCGGCAGGACCTGCAGCAACAGCAACAGCTGCAGCGGCCGGCTCGATACCGTACTCAGTTTTTAAAATTTCAGCTAATTCGTTAACTTCTTTTACTGTTAAGTTAACCAAGTCTTCAGCAAATTTTTTTAAGTCTGCCATTTTTTGTATTTATTTAATTATTGATTACTAATTCTGTTTCTTTGGTGTATATGTGCAATTATTGTTCTCTTTCCGATAGTGTTTTTAATACACCATGAATTGTTGTACCACCGGATTGGAGTGCAGATATAACATTCTTAGCAGGAGATTGCAATAGTGCAATAACATCTCCGATAAGTTCTGTTTTACTTTTGATATTTATAAGTTCTTTAAGTGTTTCAGCACCGATAAAGAAACTTTCCTGTACATAAGCACCTTTTAATGTTGGCACCTTGTCAGCTTTAAATTTATCAATAAGTTTTGCGGGAGCATTAGCTGAATTTGAAAACATGATTGCTGTATTTCCCTTTAAAATAGGGTACAGTTCTTCATAATTTCTTTCTACCGATTCGAATGCTTTTTGCAGTAAAGTGTTTTTTACTACAACTAACTTGATATCCACTTTGAAGCATTCACTTCTAAGTTTACTCGTTTTTACTGCGTTAAGTGTAGCAATATCGGTAAGGTAGAAATTTTCGTATTCTTGAATATCAGCTGATAGCTGTT
>LFTI01000001.1:371-3025 GCA_001513285.1 Rikenellaceae bacterium DTU049 | reverse complement strand
CTTGGTATCCAGCCTGATACCTGGGCTCATTGTACTAGAAAGATAAATACTCTTAATATAAGTACCTTTTGCTGCCGTTGGTTTCAATTTAATCAACGTTTGAACAAATTCTTTTACGTTGTCTTTAATTTGATCCGGAGTAAATGATACTTTTCCTACAGATGTGTGAATTATACCAGATTTGTCTACTTTAAAGTCAATTTTACCTTGTTTTACTTCTTTTACGGCTTTTGCCACATCAGGAGTAACCGTTCCGCTTTTAGGGTTTGGCATCAATCCGCGTGGTCCTAAAACTCGCCCTAATGCACCAATTTTACCCATAATTTGCGGTTGAGTGATGATAACATCAACATCGGTCCAACCACCTTTAATTTTATCGATATACTCATCTAGTCCTACATAGTCTGCACCAGCTTCCATAGCTTCAGTTTCGACTTCCGGAGAACACAATACTAGAACTCTAACTTGTTTACCTGTACCGTGTGGAAGAGATACAACACCTCTTACCATTTGATTAGCTTTTCGCGGATCTACGCCTAAGCGTACATCGATATCTACAGAAGAGTCGAACTTGGTAGTAGTTATTTCTTTTACCAGTTCAGATGCTTCTTTCAGTGAATAGGCCTTTCCTACTTCAATCTTGCTCAAAGCCAACTTTTGATTTTTTGTCAGTTTACTCATGTTTAATTGAAGTTTTAAATTGTAATATTTTCAGGAAATTTTCCTTTAACTGTGATACCCATGCTTCGAGCCGTACCAGCTACCATCTTCATTGCAGATTCAAGTGTGAAGCAGTTAAGGTCGGTCATTTTTTCTTGAGCGATTGTTTGAATCTGATCCCAAGTAACAGCAGCAATCTTAAGACGATTTGGTTCTGCTGAGCCTCCTTTTTGTTTACTAGCTTCTAATAATTGAATTGCAACCGGTGGAGTTTTAACAATAAAATCAAATGACTTGTCGGCATAATAAGTGATTACCACTGGCAACACTTTACCGGCTTTGTCTTGAGTCCTGGCATTGAACTGCTTGCAGAAATCCATAATATTGATCCCTTTTGAACCTAATGCAGGTCCTACTGGGGGCGATGGATTTGCGGCACCTCCTTTGATTTGTAATTTTAGTTGTCCGGCAACTTCTTTAGCCATTTTCTTGATTTTAATTAATTGTTTTTCGAAACACTTTTGAATAATTTACAGAATCTGCGTAACCAAATAACTGCTTATTCTTTCTCTACTTGCATATAGCTTAATTCCAGAAGTTGTTTTCTTCCGAAAATTTTAACCATCACTTTGAGTTTTTTTCTATCTTCATTTACTTCTTCAACTACTCCGGAAAAACTACTGAAAGGACCGCTAATCACTTTCACGTTTTCACCTACGTAGTATTTCATATCCATATCTTCACCAGCTTCTTCCAATTCATCCATTGTACCCAAAATACGTTTAACCTCAGACTCGTGTAAGGGTTGAGGATTAGTTGTACTGGGCAAAAAGCCTGCTACGTAATTGATACTTTTAAGTTCATGAATTACCTCTCCCGTCAGTTCAGCCTCAATAAGTATGTATCCCGGAAGGTAAGCGCGTTCTTTCATCACCTTCTTTCCGTTACGTACCGTAAAAGTCTTTTCTGTAGGGATTAGTACTTGAGAAATAAATTTCCCCCAATCGGTTTTTTGAATCTCTGATTCAAGATATTCTTTGACTTTATTTTCTTTACCACTAACAGAACGTAAAACGTACCATTTTTTTCTATCTTCAGTCATTATGTCTTATGATCAGTAATTATAAAATACCATAGAGGAGTTTTAAAATCCACTCAAACAAAGAGTCCATGCCAAATACTATAAGGGCAATAATTAGGGAAGCAATTAAAACAATCACCGTACTGCCTGATAACTCTTCTCTTGTAGGCCAAGAAACCTTATGAACTAATTCGTTATAAGAATCCTTGATATATGCAACTATTTTTTTCATCTAATTAAGATAATTTTGCACGGGTCGAGAGGCTCGAACTCCCGACACCTGGTTTTGGAGACCAGTGCTCTACCGACTGAGCTAGACCCGTATCAGAGCCTTCCGTTTCCTATCATAAAGACAGGGCAATGGAAGGCCTGTATTTGTAATTCTTTATTCTCTTTTCAGAGAAAAGATTTAGTCTACTAACTCAGTAATTTGACCTGCACCAACTGTACGTCCACCTTCACGAATAGCAAAACGAAGACCTATGTGACATGCTACAGGATAAATCAAATCAACTTCTACAGTTACGTTATCACCTGGCATTACCATTTCTACACCTTCTGGCAACATAATTTCACCTGTTACGTCAAGTGTGCGGATATAGAACTGAGGGCGATATTTGTTGTGGAAGGGAGTGTGACGTCCACCTTCTTCTTTCTTCAGGATATAAACTTCAGCTTTAAATTTAGAGTGAGGTTTAACTTTACCCGGGTGAGAAATTACCATACCACGTTTGATATCATCTTTGTCGATACCACGTAGTAGAAGACCAACGTTATCACCTGCTTGACCTTCATTAAGTATTTTACGGAACATTTCTACTCCAGTAACAACTGATTTTCTACCTTCTGCGCCAAGTCCAATGATTTGTACTTCTTCACCTGATTTGATAATTCCAGTTTCAATACGACCAGT
>LFTI01000001.1:0-296 GCA_001513285.1 Rikenellaceae bacterium DTU049 | reverse complement strand
GCTCCAAGAGCTGAACCCTGGATAACAGGAGTTTCGTCTCCATCGAAATTGTAGAATGAAAGCAGTTCACGCACTTCCATTTCAACCAATTCCAACATCTCCTCATCATCAACTAAGTCAACTTTATTCATGAATACAACAAGCCTAGGAACGTTTACCTGACGTGCCAAAAGAATGTGTTCACGAGTTTGAGGCATAGGTCCGTCAGTAGCAGCAACTACAATAATAGCACCATCCATCTGTGCAGCACCAGTAACCATGTTTTTTACATAGTCGGCGTGACCTGGACAGTCTAC
>LFTI01000055.1 GCA_001513285.1 Rikenellaceae bacterium DTU049 | reverse complement strand
CCACTGATGCCTACGTTCTGAGCATTTAAAATATTTCCCATTAATAATGAGATTAACATGATCAAAATAATTACTGATTTTTTCATAATTTTTTTTATATTTTTTACAAAATTAATATATTTTTTAATATAAATATAATTTTAAAAATAAATTTTATATTTTTCTATTAAATTATTTATATTTCATATAAATAATTTGATAAATATTTAATATTTTAGATTATTATAATTATTGAAATAGCATTCTTTAATAAAGTAGAAACAATTGGTTCTATAATGTTTATTGTGTGTAAATTATCTAGGTTAATATTTAATTGTCCAATTGTTGTTATTAATCCACAAATATACACAAATGAGCACAAATTACAAATTCAATCCCAAAATCCTTTAATCCCAAAAATCAAGGTTCAGACAATAAAGAGGTAATAAGTGATGAGTGATGAGTGATAGATAAAAGTGTTTATAAGTTAATTAACAAAAAACTATTATTTTTCTCACCATTTCATTTAGTCTCACCATCACTTATCACTTATCACTTATCAATAATAAAGAAAGAGGTGTGGGCTTTAGCCCTGATAATATTTTGATAAATGACAATATTGGTAATAAATAAAAGGATGTTAAAAAGATATAAAATTTCTAAAAAACTCTTTGCCCATCTTTAAATTTAACGATGAAAGCATCTTTATATCCTTTTTGTTTTACATAATTTAATTTGTCCCGTGCTTGATTAAAATTAATAAAATGACCATATATATATCTATATGCATTATTAAAAGAATAATAAGAAATAGAGTCAGATGGAAAATCTTTATATATTTTATGGTTATATGTAAGTTTTTCTGTGCTTGATAGAAATTGAATATAATAAATTAATTCACTACTAACTGCGATAGTAGTATCTTTATCTGCTGCAATTGTTTTTTCTACAAGTGGAAAATTATCTACATTTATTATATAATCTGCAATAGCATTAGCAATATTATTAGCTATTTTTTTTTGATTATCTTTATTAGTTATCCATATCCTATCTTGTTGATTGGTTATAAAACCCATTTCTATAAGTATAGATGGCATTGTAGCTTTGTAGAGTACAAAAAAAGGAGCTTGTTTTATTCCTCTATTCATAAAAGGAGCTACTTGCAAAGTGCTGCTAGTAACTTTATCAGCTAAAATTAAACTCTTATCGAGAAATTGATTTTGATAGAGAGAAAAAGCGATATACCCTTCAGTAGAGTTAGGATCTATGCCATCATAAGATTCTAAATAATTATCTTCATAGATAGCAACTGAGTTTTCAGCAATAGCAGTTTCTAACCAATCTTTTACTTTAGCATTTCCCATCACATAAACTTCATAGCCACTGGGTTCAGGAGATTTAGAAGCATTAACGTGAAAAGAAACAAAAAGATTAGCATGTTCCTTATTAGCTATACGAGTACGCTCTATCAAAGGTACGAAAATATCTGATTGGCGAGTATATATTACCTCTAGATTATTATATTTATTCGTTAAAATTTTCCCAACTTCTAATGCCATTGACAGAGTGATATCTTTTTCTCTAACATTTCCATATATCGCACCAGGGTCTTTGCCACCATGTCCAGCATCTAATACTACAATATAATTTTGTGAAAATAAATTAAAAAATAAATTTATTAAAACTACAATTATTAATATCTTTTTCATTTAATTTTTTACAAATTCTTTAATTACAAAATTAAAACTAAATAATTTAATATGCAAATAAGCAAATGAGAATGGAATTCTTAACAAAAAGAAATTAAAGTTTAAAAAAATTATTTGATACTAAAAGGCTTTTAATACTTAGAAACATATTATCCCAATTAGCTCTGATGTCATCTGTAGTAAACCATTGAACTACTTCGATTTTTTCTTCTTTTTGTGGAATAAGTGGTTGATTTTCTTTAGCTTTCATACTGAACCAATGAGTTTCTTTTAAGTATGCTTCATTATTAGAGAAATAAATATGAAGTGTAGGATCTAATCTTTTAATAAGTGTGAGGTCGCAAACGCCAGTTTCTTCACACACTTCTCTGATAGCAGCTTTTTCGTCACTTTCTCCAAAGTCGATTTTCCCTTTAGGCAAATCCCAAACACCATTTCTTAAAATAAATAAAATTTTATCCATAGTTTCATTAAAGACTACACCTCCTGCACCTAAAACGACTTTGAATAAATTATAAAATTTTATATAAAAAGTTTCTAATTCGTAGCTAATAAGAATAAGCTGTTGATAAACATCATTATCAGAGAAATCTTTTAGAATATCTATAATTTCATTAATATTAGGCTGATACTTAATGAGCACTCTATCTGTTATGTGCTTCAAAATATGAATATCATCAGTAATTAAAATTATTTTATTTTTGATGAAAATTTTATATATCACTATTATGATTTTTAATAAGCAAATTTGTGAGCAAACCTGTAAAATTCTTTTGCAAATTAACGCAATAAAATTAAATTATGCAAATCCTTTTACATGGACATCAGGATTAAGGTCGCCTATTTACTGCGATAATAGAGTAATATTAAGCTATCCCCAGTATCGTACTCAAATAGCAAATTTTTTAAAAGATTTAGTATTAGAAAAATTTGATGATTTAGATTATATTGCTGGCGTGGCTACTGCTGGTATACCTATGGGAACTCTTTTAGCTCATTTGCTAAACAAGCCATTTATCTATGTTCGTTCACAGGCTAAAGAGCATGGATTACATAATCAGATTGAAGGATTTCTACCAGAAAAACAAAATGTCATCGTTGTAGAGGATTTAATATCTACTGGTAAAAGTAGTAGAAATGCTATTAATGCAATTATAGATGCTAATTGTAATGTTATAGGATTGGTATCTATTTTTTCATATGCTTTCTCATGGGTAGAGAATGAATTTAAACAAAACAATATAGAAGTTTATTCATTAGCAGATTATCCACATTTGTTGCCTAATGCTATTGCAAACAAGTATATATCTGATGATGTTTTACCTATATTAGATCAATGGCATTTAGATCCAGAAAACTGGTATTCTAGATTTTTTGAAAGTTAAATCTTAGTGTAATATGAAAAAAATAGAAAAATTAAATTTAATTTTGTCAAAAAATAATTCAATTAATTATGTCTAAAACTTATAATATTGAAAGAAAATTAAATTTTGACACATTAGAGGCTATAATGTATCATAGATTAGATGTACAGTTGAGTGATATTGCTAAAAATAATATTCAAAAATCAAGGCAATTTTTAGATAATTATTTAGAAAAAAATGATAAACCTGTTTATGGCATTAATACTGGATTTGGTGCATTATATTCTGTTAAAATTCCTAAGGATTCCTTATCTGTTTTACAAGAAAAATTAATTTTATCCCATGCTTGTGGTATAGGAGATGTGGTATCTGAAGAGATAGTTAGACTGATGCTGGCCCTCAAAATACAAGGTTTATCATATGGGAATAGTGGCGTCAAATTAGATACTGTAGAGCGATTAATATATTTTTTAAATAATGAAATACATCCTGTAGTATATGAACAAGGTTCACTAGGAGCATCTGGAGATTTAGCTCCTTTAGCACATTTATCATTACCATTGATAGGTAAAGGAGAAGTTATATATCGAGGTAAAAAAATCAGCACACAAGAGCTTTATAAATTATTAAATTTGTCACCAATAGAATTAGCTTCTAAAGAAGGTCTAGCACTACTAAATGGTACTCAGTTTATGTCGTCATATGCTAGTTATTTAGTTATAAAAATGAGAAATTTACTTGGATGGGCAGATATAATCGGAGCATTGTCATTAGATGCCTTTTATGGATTATCTGATCCCTTCTATGAAGGACTACATTTAGTGAGACCTCATCTTGGACAACAAAATACTGCTAAAAACATGCTCACATTATTAGAAGGCAGTGAAATACAACAAATTAGCAAAGAGCAAGTGCAGGATCCATACTCATTTCGTTGTATACCTCAGGTGCATGGTGCTATCAAAGATACTTACAGATATTTCAGAGATGTGATATCTACAGAGATACAAAGTGCGACAGACAATCCAACAATATTTCCTGATGAAAATAAAATATTGTCTGGTGGCAATTTTCATGGAGAACCACTCGCACTTGTATTAGATTTCATTGGCATTGCATTATCAGAATTAGCTAATATTTCCGAGAGACGTATATATCAATTAATTAGTGGCAAAAGGAATTTACCTTCTTTTCTAGTAGCCAATCCAGGTCTCAATTCAGGTTTTATGATACCACAATATACAGCTGCAGCTATTGTGAGTCAATGTAAACAGCTGGCTACACCATCTTCAGTGGATTCTATCGAATCTTCTCAAGGACAAGAAGACCACGTAAGTATGGGAGCTAATGCAGCTACTAAAGCTTTGAAAATTTATAATAATGTAGAAAAAGTCTTAGCTATAGAATTATTGAATGCCGCACAAGCATTAGAACTTAGACGCCCTCACAAAACTTCTCCAATTTTAGAAAAAGTATTTTCTGCTTTTAGAGAAAATGTAGCTTTCATCAATGAAGATGCATTAATGCATGATTATATCGCCAAAAGCGTAAATTTTATAAAAAATAATAATTATAGTGAAATAATAGGCTTTGATTTGGCAATATAGTGAGTAGTAGGGTGGGAGAGAGGTAAATGATAAATAAAGAAATTTGACGAAATAATTAGTAAGGGCGGTGTGAAATATAATAAGCTTTTCGAATTAATTGTTTAATTAATAACTAAAGTATTATTCATCCATTCACAGTAAATTAAGAGTGTAATTAATTTTGAATAAATTACATTTTTAAAAAATTTATGTAATTAAGCTTTTTCATTTTATGAAATCAAAAAAAAACGAATTTCATGGCTTTTTTTAAGGGGTCCATTCCCATTTTTGGGTATCAGAATAATATATAAATGCATTATCAAAACCAATATTGAAGTAAACAATATATTTAACACTATCTATTTTCTCATAATAAGGACCTTCTCCCATTTCTTCTTCTATTCCCAATTCTTTGACATTATCAGGGAGTTCCCCATGTCTTTGTCTATAACTCTCTATTCTTTCTATTAATATATTTCCTTTATTTTTATATTTTGCGGTTTCATTGATTCGCATGTAAAATATTGTTACTGCAACGATAATTAGAACTATTAAAGTCCATATTATTACCTTTTTCATAAAAATATTTTTACTAGGTAAAATTAATAAGTATTTTTGAATACTGTCTTTTTTTATGATAAGATATTTTATTTTAAAAGAAATATATACTAATATTTATATTAAGCATAATCGAAATAAAAAAGAAATGAACAATGTCTCAATAGCTTTTCTTGTGCATTACATGCTTTACAAAAGACATGGAGAACTGAGAATAGAACTTAATGTTAAAAACGCCTTTTGATGCTGTTGAAAAATCTGTGTTGAGCAAAGCCGAACCATGCTTTGAACTAAAACCTGAAATTTTTTATCAAAATCCTTGCATATTTAAAAATAAAGTTTTATATTTGCAATAACATAAAAGTTTATTTGATGATTTGTAAAAATAAATTTATTGTTGTAGAAATATTATACACCCCTATAATGCAAAAAGATTTATAATATTTCCCAATTAGAATGTATTTGTACACTTAAAATAAGAAAAAGATGTATATATGAACGAGTTGTGGCCAATAATAAAATCGACAAATATGCAGAGATTTTTAATAATAATACTATTGACTTCTTTTGCTCTGACTGGATTTTCTCAAACAAAAATCGACTCTAAAATAGATTCAGTTAGTTCTGATTACGAGTTGATTGATTATATTGAGACTTCTCCACAATTCCCTGGTGGAGAAGATTCTTTATGGTGTTTCATCGAAAACAATCTTGATTTTAAAATTCTTAATTACAGTAACCATCAAGGAAAAGTTTTAGTTTTTTTCGAAATTGATACAACTGGAAAAGTGATTAATGTTCAGACAAATCCTGATTATACACAACGACTGGAATGGTTGGTAAATGACAGCTTGATTGAAAATGAGATTAGAAGAGTTATCAAACTTTTGCCTGACTGGAAACCAGGATTACAAATAAATAAACCTATTCGAGTACAATACATCCTGACGATTAATATTCCTTACACAGATTTTAAATGCAAAACAATTGACAATCCGACCACTGCTTATTGGAAAGTTGATAAATACGCACAATTTCTATACAAAGGAGAAAAAGAGACAAAGGAAAGTATTGAGAAATTTATTAGTGAGAATGGAATTTGGCCAAGTCAAGACGATTGTACTGGCAAAGTATATCTGAGAGTGTTAATAAATGAACAAGGAGAATTATCGGACTTTGTTATTTTGCGTGGACTTGATGATTGCAGAGGATTTAATGAAGAAGCATTAAGACTTGTTAGATTAATGCCAAACTGGAAACCAGCAGAAATTGGTGGAAAACCTGTCAAATCATATACAGTGATTCCGATTAGTTTTGTAATAAGATGAAAAAATTACTTGCCATATTATCAAACGTTATCGGTAACCGGGGAGAACAGACTAGCGTAATTGGCAGACAAGAAAATAATTAGAAATTGATAATTATGATTTATATAAGTCTTTTAAAATTAATAAAAATGCGAAATGTTTTTTTTGCATTTTTCTTTTTTGCTATTCCTATTGTTGTAATTTGTCAAAAAAACAATATAAATAATTATGAAATTGTACAAAAATCACCGTTGGGCTATTTGCCTACAAATAGTAAGAAGTTACCGATTCTTGTAACAACCAAAGAAGGTAAAAGGGTTTTAGCAACGCTTAAAAATACAGTTGCATATCTGAATGCAACAAAGAAGCAAAAAAATTTAATGATTGCACAATCCGGTGCAAAATTTGCTTATTTAGATAGTAATAATAACTTTGTAGTTCCTTTTGGAATATATGATTTTGCAGATGTTTTCGGCTTAGGGCGAAAAGCGATAGTTGCAAGCAAAGGAAAATACGGAATAATTGATGAATACGGAGAGTTAGTTTTACCATTGGAGTATGATTTTATTGAACAACCTTCTATTTATTCTAATTATGCAAATATCTTTTTAGCAACAAAGCAAAATGAAGTTACAGTATTTGACGAATATTTAAATGTAATTCCTACAAAAGGTATTGTGTCGTATTGGGTGTGTGACGAAAATATTTATGTGGTCAACAAAGAAAATAAAGTTGGACTTATTGATTTCGATGGAAAACAAATAATTCCTTTCCTCTATGACACATTATACCAGGAACCTTCTGTTGGGAGAATTCCCGGATTTATAGCAAAAAAAGATGGTTTTTATGGTTTTGTTTCTAACAAAAATGAAATTATTCAGCCATTTAAATACAAATTCATTTACGCAATAAAAAATGGAATTGTTGTGTTTGTCGACTTAAATAACAAGGTTGGAATTTTTCACCAAGACGGCAAAATAATGATACCTTTTGAATATGATGCTATTTATAGCACTTGGTATAATTATTATTACCTCAAAAAAGAATTCCCAAACACAAAAAATATATTTATAGTTGAAAAAGACGGAAAAATTGGCACTATTGATGACAAAAACAATGTGATAATTCCTATTATTTATGATGGTTTATCGGGGTGGGTAGAATATGGACCCGAAGATCATTTTGTAAAAAACAATGACAAATACGGCATAATATCCCCTAAAGGAGAAATTATCATTCCAATCGAATATGATTATGTAGGACTTCCTCAAAATGGAGTTATTGCCGTTAGAAAAGACGGAAAATATGGCGTGGTGTCTTGGCAAAATAAAGAAATTTTACCTTGTATCTACGATAAACTTATTTTGGACATTCCTTGGTTTGATTTTGGTGAAGAAAAGCAAACACCCAAAATAGTTGTTTCACAACAAAATATTTGGAAATATTACGACCTTGAAGGCAACCTTTTACAATCGAATGTGCCTTTAAAAGAAATAAAAGAAAAGTATGATTATATACTTAATTGGGCTGAACCCTCAAACGAAAATTATGATTTATACAGAGATATGAAACTAAAAGGAGGATTAAAAATTAAAAATTGAGAGGAAGATGAATAAAGCGGCAGCCGATAACATTATGTATAAATATTGACAAATACATTCAAAGTAATTGGACTGATTTAGAGTTAATGGATTTGTTTAACCATGTTACTTTGCTTAAACAGAATAAAATCAGTAATAAATTATTTGTTTTGATTTAACAAGACTATTTAACGAATGATATTATATATTAAATCAGTTCAACGGATTTGAAAAGAAAAATAAAAAATTGCTAATCTTATGGAATTATTTGTTTATAATCTATCATTAATTTATTGCGTTTTTCTTTTGGTATTAAATCATTTATCATATCTATACATTTTTCTAATTCTTTACATTTGCCATCTATCCAATTAATTTTTATAAGTTTATCATTATTTAAAATAGTAATTTCAATAGTAAAACCATAAGGATTTGTAAAAATCCTATGAATAGGATCATCTATTATTGTATCCTTTGAAAAAAATATATCTTTAGCTATATAACTTTTTAATTCATAATATTTATTTGTATTTAATTCTACAAATGGGAAAAATTCTATTGTGTCTATAGAATTACATATCATCCCTTCTTCAAATAATTTTATTATATGATGATTACATTGATTTACTTCAATTCTTATATGATAATAATGATCAAAATTTTCTATTATATCATTGTTAGGTTCTATCTGACTCTTACATACATTTATAATAAAAAATGTAAAAATCATCGTTAATAAAAATTTATTGTATAAAATAATTTTTGTCATAATTCAAATTTTCAAATTTAAATCTTTGCACATTTTAAATATATTCTAGCATTTCATTTATTTTATCATCATCAGTATCTAAACCATTAATCCAATGAATATCCACACCTCTGCGTTCCATGCGTCTAAACCATGTCTCTTGCCGCTTAGCAAATTGACAAATGGCAATGTAGAGTTTATTCACCATTTCTTCATTAGTCAATTCATCTAATAAATATTTAGTGATGTATTTATATTCTAATCCTAAAGATATTAGTTTTTCAGGATTAGTTCCCTGTGCTAGTAAATCGTTTACTTCATCTATCATACCATTTTGTAGCCTAGCTATTAATCTATTATATATCCTATCTCTCAATATTTCTCTTGGAAATCTAATACCAAAAACAATATTTTTTTCTATTTCATATTCTAAATCATTTTGTTGTAAAATATTATTTTGCTCCTGCATGGCTATTTCTATAGCTCTAATGTATCGATGTCTATTATTTTTTTCGATATTTTTGTTGATATTTAGCTGTTTAGATAAATCCTCAAGCTCTGCTATGCTCATGTTTGAAAGTTTATCTCTCAAAAGTTCATTTTGAGAAAAAGTAGAAAATCGATAATTAAGCAACAAAGCTTCAATATACAATCCAGTACCACCACAAATAATTGGTATTTTATTATTATTTGTTATTTGCTCAATTGATTGAATGGCATCCCTTTGAAAATCATACACACTATATGGTTCATCAATTGTTCGTATATCAATGAGGTGATGAGCAATCTCGCAATTATCTAATTTATACTCTTGCAAATCTTTGCCAGTACCTATATCTAACCCTTTATATATCTGCCTACTATCTGCACTGATAATCTCGCCACCAATATCTTTGGCTAATCTGACAGCTAATTTAGTTTTACCAGTAGCTGTAGCACCGAGTATCACTATAATGTATGGAATTTTAATCATTTATTTTTTATATATGTTAATTTTTATCATTGTTGCTTTATCAGAATCATTATAATTATCCCAATTTTGTATAAATATTTTATAATATTTATCTGAAAATCAAAAAAATCGATTCATAAGTTAATATCTTGATACAAAATTAATAATTAATAGATTAATAAAAGATGTTTTATAATAGCAATTTATTTTTTTGCTTTTAATTTGTATTAGTAATTTTGCACTTAATGAAGAAATCATTAATACTAATTTTATTAATCACTATACTATCATCTGAATTAATATATTCTCAGATAGATGATACTATTACTATTAAGCATGCTAAGGCTTATCAATGGAGCTACGAAAACAATTTTATGAAAGCAGATAGTGATAGTTATGATCTCGATACAGTAAATTTTTTTTATTTTTCTCCATATAAAGATTACAAATATATGCTTACCAATGACCTTGTTGGTGGTGTTTCTTATCCAGCATATTTACCAGAACTTACTAGCTCTTATGAAATTTCTGAAATAAAATTGCCATATTTACGATTTGTAGGTTTTTTTGATATAGAAAATATTCCACTTCTAGTCTCTGATACAGCTATTATGCAAGCTAGATTTATGCAAGGTATTTCTAGAGAAGAGTATTTCCAGGCACATTTCACAATGCCAATATCAGACATCGCATATTTTAATTTTTTTTACCGTACCTTTGCAGCTAATTCTACTTATACTAATTCGTCAGTTAGACAAAATCAATTTTATTCTACTTTTTTTGGTAATACTAAAAATAAAAAATATAATTATTATTTAGGTATATTGCAACAAAATAGGACTACTAAAGAGAATGGAGGTATCCTAGATATGAGTTCATTTACAGACTCTGCTAAAACAGATCGTATTTTGCTCGATGTATTACTAAAAAATGCTCGTGCTTTTCATAGAACTTCTGATTATTTTTATTCTCATTCTTATAATGTTAGCAAGTCATTATCTGTTTTTCATCATATTTCATATTCACAATATAGTTTTAAATATGAAGACCCTACGCCAACTTTGGATTTTTATTCTCCAAATGTTGTAATGCTCAATGATAGTGTATTTGACACTTTACATGTTTGGCAGCTAGATAATAAATTAGGATTAAATTTTAATAATAATATTTGGGAAGTAAATCTAAGCTACAATTATTCTATAGGAAAATACAAGATGGACAGCATTAGAACAAAACCAATTTTTAGTACTATAAATGCTATTATTAGCTATAGGAATCTGGTCAAATTGGATTTGCAATATTATTTTGGTAATTATAAAAATAATAAAATTGTATTTTCAGGTGATTTACCTTTTATTTCTTATGAAGTAGGTTATAAAAAATTTTCTCAGCCATATATTTATTCTCATTTTTTAGGAAAATATTATAAATATACTAATAAATTACCAGACACAGATCTATTATGGGCGAGAATTGGGAATAAAAATAAATTTGGCTCTATATCTATATTTGGTGGATATTTAGATAATAAATTATTTTTTGATTTAAATGGGAATACAAATTTTACAAAATCTAAGATATTTGCAGGATTAGAGCTAGATTTAGAAATTAAGTTAGGTAAACATTTTGTAATACAATCATATAATCTTTTACAATATCCATTTGATAGTAAAACTTTGTCAGTACCATTATGGCTTACAAGAGATGCATTTTATTATCACACATCACTTTTCAAAGGTAATGCATATTTAAAAACGGGTATTGAATTTTTATATTTCACGAAATATTATGCTCCTAAATGGAATCCTAATATTCAATATTTTGAAACAAGCGAAAATAAATTAGGTAATTTTATTTATCCTTCGTTATATGTACAAGTGAAAATAAAAAAAGCCGTGATTTTTGTTCAATTTGAAAATTTCACTGATGGGTTATTTAAAACCAGACAATATATGCCGATAGTAGGTTATCCAATGCGAGATATGTCTTTCAGATGGGGTCTGCAATGGAATTTTTATAATTAATCAAGCTGAGGCACTTTAGAAAGTGTTTCAACAGTATTTTCTAAGATTTCTTCTAAATATTTCCTAGCCATTTCAAAATTATGTGTATGTTCTATACTGAGAATTAGTCTATGGGTGTCTTGTTTCATATTAGTACTTTTAGGATGATTTTGTATGAAATCTAAAATATTTGGTAATTTTTGTAAAATTTTATCTTTGAGAAAATCTTTAGAAGAAAAGTATAAGGTAAGAGTATTTTTGAACAGAGTAATTTTTTCAATATATAATTGATTAGCTAACCACTTGAGTCTAATAGCATCTATTAATTCTACTGTCTCAGGTGGTAAAGCACCGAAACGATCTTTTATTTTTTCTATGATTTCTAATAAATCTTTTTCGCTGTTAGAATCATTTAATTCTCTATATAATTTAATACGTTCTAGACTAGTAGGCACATAAAATTCAGGAATTAAAATACTGCGATCTGTATCAATAGTTATCTCAGATGATGGGATATTTAAATCTTTTTCATTAATAGGTAAATTCATTTCTTGGCGAAGCTCTATTAGAGCTTCATCTAGAACTTTTTGATACATTTCATAGCCCACATCCTCTATGAAACCACTCTGTTCTGCTCCAAAAATAGAGCCCGCACCACGGATTTCTAAATCTTTTATAGCTACTGAAAAGCCAGCTCCTAAATCACTAAATTCTTCAATAGTTTTTAATCTTTTTTGAGAAACTGTAGATAGAAATGTAGCTGGTGGAATGAGAATATAGCAAAAAGCTTTTTGATTTCTACGCCCAACTCTACCACGCAATTGATGTAAATCGCTTAAACCAAAATTTTGACCATCATTTATAAAAATTGTATTAGCTAGCGGCATATCTATGCCAGACTCTATGATAGTAGTAGCCACTAACACATCTATTTCTCTTTCTAGAAAAGCCATAATAACAGTTTCTATTTCTTCAGCTTTCATGCGACCATGAGCTATACCAACACGTGCAGTAGGCACTATATTTTGTATCAAATTTGCAATATCAGCAATAGTACCAATTTTATTATGTACAAAAAAAACTTGTCCGCCACGTTCTAATTCACTTTCTATAGCATTTTTAATAAAATTAGCATCGAAAGTTCTCACTTCAGTATGAATAGGTTGTCTATTAGGTGGTGGAGTTCTAAGAACACTAATATCTCTAGCGCCCATCAGAGACATCTGAAGTGTACGAGGTATAGGAGTAGCAGATAGATACAGAGTATCTACATTTGCTTTTAATTGTCTTATTTTTTCTTTAGCAACCACACCAAATTTTTGCTCTTCATCGATAACCAAAAGACCTAAATCATGAAATTTAACATCATTGCTTAGTAATCTATGAGTACCAATGATAATGTCTATTTTACCTTCGGCTAATTGTTTTAAGATTTCTTTTTGTTCTTTGCTTGTACGAAAACGATTTATAAAATCCACAGTTACTGGTAGATCTTTTAGTCTGTCTGAGAAAGTCATATAATGCTGAAAAGCTAAAATAGTTGTAGGCACTAGAATAGCTGTTTGTTTACCATCCAATGCAGCTTTGAATGCTGCTCTAACAGCAATCTCTGTTTTACCAAAGCCCACATCACCACATATTAATCTATCCATAGGATAGCTGCTCTCCATGTCTTTTTTCACTTCCTCTGTAGCAATTAATTGATCGGGAGTGTCTTCATATTCAAAGCTAGACTCTAGTTCTATTTGCAAATAATTATCTTTTTGAAAAGAGAAACCTTGCATAGTTTTTCTTTGAGCATATAATTTTATTAGCTCTCTAGCAATATCTTTGATATGTTTCTTTAGCTTATTTTTTTTATTTTGCCAAATTACACTTCCCAGTTTGCTAAGTGTAGGTGGATTAGAATCAGATCCTACATATTTAGTGATTTTATGCATAGATTGTATGCTCAGATACAAAACATCATCGTCCTTAAACATCAATTTTAGTACTTCCTGCTTATTACCATTAATTTCTAATTGTTCTAATCCAGCAAAACGCCCTATACCATACTGCACATGTACTATGAAATCACCAGGTTGCAATTCCATCATCTCTTCTAAATCGGCAACTTTCCTTTTTTCAATTTTATTAAGTAATCTAGGTTTTAAATATTTTTTAAAAAGTTGATGCTCTGGAATAATGATTTGTTTCGTATCATCATCGATAAAACCTTCATTAAATACAGTAGGTAGATAATGAATCAGAGGTGATATTTCTGCATTATACTCTATATCCATATCATCTAATATAGTTTGCATGCGTTCCCATGCAGGATAGTGTGGACTAGTGAAATGAATAGTATATCCATTTTCTATTTTTTCTTTACAAAAATCATAGAAATCTTTTAAAACTTTAGGGAAAATAGGCAATGCTTTTACGTTAAATGATATTAAAATATCTTTATTGGCATATGTGTCTTTAGAAAAATTAATCTTCTTTAGAGTTTTTAATTGTTGGGTAAACTCATCAAAATCAACAAAATAATCAACCATCTCTTCAGGTAGACTATAATAAAAAGCTTCTAAATTATTTAGAATTATATCAAGATTATCAGTCCAAATTATATGATTTTTCACTAAACTTAAAATAGAAACTTTATCATCATTAATATCATCTAATGAACTCATTAGATTGATACTGAATAATTCTCTAGTGCTCATTTGCGAGGCAGCATCGACAAGTTTAATATGTGATAGTTTTTCGTCATTAAATAATAAACGATAAGGCTCATCAGCATCAAAAGAAAATACATCACATATAGCTCCACGTCTAGCAAATTGACCAGGCTCATACACATAGTCTACCTCTACATAACCGTAATCTAATAATAGCTCGATGAGAAAATCCAGATCAATGTTTTCACCAACTTTTATCTTAGTAGTATGTTCTATAATGTGGGAAGATTTAGGTATTTTTTCGACAATAGCTTCTGGATAAGAAATAATTAACGAAGATGACTTAGCATTATTCAATTGTTCAGAACAACGCAATCTCATTGACTCATTAGAAGTTACAATTGTAAAAGCATCAAAATTTCTAAAACTTGATGGTAGATAAAAAAGTTTTAATTTATCAGTTATCTGCAATTGCTCAATCCAATAATCCAGATTATTATATATCTGTAATGCTTCATCTTTATTATTGGCGATAAAAATACCTTGTTGATTTAATAATTTTTTATAAAAAATTAAAACTATTACCGACGAAAAGGCACCTGCTACTTGAGATAACTGGATATTTTGAAACTTAGCAATTGATTTAAATAATTCATTAAAAGCAGGATTTTTATTCTCTTTACTAAAAAAATCCTCTATCTTATTATTCATATTACAAAATTAGTAAATTCTATGGAAAAAATAAAATCATATTCCCTATGGAAATATGATTTTAATAAGAAATAATAATTATTGATAAAAGTTTTATATTTGTATAAAAAAATGACACACAATATTGCTATGTCTTATCACGCTTCAGATGAAGAAAAATCTGTATTTAATAACATTCTAAACGATATAGATTTTGTTTTAAAAAATTCTGTTATTTTACTTATATCTATACCATTGAATAAAGAAACACAAGGACTAATAGGGAAAAGAGAACTTGAACTTATGAAATCTGATGCCATATTAATAAATGTAGCTAGGGGTGATATTATAATCGAAAAGGATCTTTATGAACATTTAAGTACCCATCCAGAATTCAGTGCAGGCATAGACGCATGGTGGATAGAACCATTCAAATATGGTAAATTTGAGATACATTATCCATTTTTTGAATTACCCAATTTTCTTGGTTCACCACACAATTCATCTGTAGTACCGAATAGTTTAGTAGATGGAGCAAAACAAGCTGCAACAAACGTAAAACGATATATTAATAATGAAACAATAAAAGGATTAATAAAAAACTAATTAAAAAAATTAGTTTACAAAACGATTATCAATTAGAATATATATAAAATACGTTGAGATTAAGGATAGAGGGGGATAAAAAACTTTTACAAAAAAATATTAATGTTTTTTCGAATTTAATAAGTAATAGAATAGGGGTGAGGTTAAGAAGTATCAAATTTTTGTTATACTTTACAGTATGTTAATAATATCTTTGATTTATTATCTCTCTATACTTGTCCCACGCCCATCTATCGTGCGATGACAAGTTCAGCAGTCTGCCAATGTCAGATTCTATCAACTCTTTTAAGTACTTATTCATTATCACAAACCACATTAGGTAGCTTTGCAAGTACTTCGTAGCTACTCCATGAAATCTACTCAACCACGTTTTAAAATCACTTATTTTGCTTTCTACTATCTTTACACTATATATCCCTCGTTTAATTTGTCTTTTGTTTACTATGACCTTTTTACTTTGTAAACTCTTAACTGCTTTTCTAAACTCTTTCTTTGGCTTCACACATATCAGATTACTATTAGACAATCTATTCTTCAGCTCTTCTCTCAATTGCTCATTTTTTATTTTTTTCTCTCCAACTTGTTTGAAAAGTAAATTGCCTTCTCTGTCTGTAACTACTAATACTGCTACTTTGGGATGTTTTTTCTTTTTAGCTCGTCGATATTCTTCTTTGCTTTTAAATTTTCTACCTTTTTCTGAATAATTCATTAGCAGTTCATCAGCTTCCACTATACCAGAGAAGCTTATACCACCTTCTAATGCTCTTATTGCAGCTAATATTTTGTGTCGCCATTCGAAGCTGGTTTTTAGACAAATGCCAACCTCATCAGCACACGCACGCAAACTTTTACCCTCGAGCATACATCTCATGTAGTCTAGCATTAATGGATACTTTCTCATGCGATAGACAAAGGTGCGAGCAGTTTCTCGGAATTGATAACCGCAAGTTTTACATTTATAAACTTGTCTACCATTTCTTTTTCCCGCTCTTATGACATTCTCGCTTTTGCAGTCTGGACATATGGCTGCGGTAGATTGAATTTTTACTTTTTGATAATCTACTGCTGTAGCATTGTTATTGACGAGATATTGATATAGCTCATCCAGAAAATCACGTTTGTGATCCTTAGGTAGAGCCAAGTATTTATCGATGTTTTCTAATAATTCTTTCATAATTATAAAATTTTAACAAAATTAATAAATTTAATTGAAATAATAAGATATTTAAAGTATAACATATTAATATTACTTCTTTCCACTTAAATATTTTTCGTTTATTTTATCCCTTTATTTGAAAAATTATATTAACTTTACATTTAAAATATTTTTTTATGTTACATATAGCTATTGCGGGCAATATCGGAAGTGGTAAAACTACTCTAACAGAGCTCCTTTCTAAACATTTTAAGTTAGTTGCTCTTTACGAAGATGTAGATACTAATCCTTATCTCGAAAATTTCTATAATGATATGAAACGATGGTCTTTTAATTTGCAGATATATTTTCTTAATAGTAGGTTTAGCCAAGTTGTTAATATTCAAAAGCAACAATTAAATGTAATTCAAGATCGTACTATATATGAAGATGCTCATATTTTTGCTCTTAATCTTTACGAAATGGGTTTGATGGATGAGATAGATTTCAAAACTTATAGAGATTTATTCGATTTAATGACTTCTTTTTTGAGACCTCCAGATTTATTAATTTATTTGCAAGCTGATGTTTCTACTCTTGTAAAGCAAATACAGATAAGGGGTAGAGAATATGAAACTTCTATACGTATAGATTATCTACAAAGTTTAAATAAAAAATATGAAAATTGGATTAATAACTATAATCTTGGTAAAAAACTAATTATAAATGTTGATAACAAAGATTTTTTGCACAATCCAGAAGATTTAGGTGTGGTTATTAATTTGATAAATGCTGAACTTTTTGGGTTATTCTAAAAACTATGAGAATTGATATACTGACATTATTTCCAGAAATGTTTACAAGTCCTTTTAATGAATCTATTATTAAAAGAGCAAAAAATAAGGGCTTGGTAGAGATTTATATTCATAATATAAGAGATTTTAGTAATGATAAACATAAGCGCGTAGATGACTATCCCTATGGTGGCGAACCAGGAATGGTTATGATGATAGAACCTATTGCTAATGCCATAGAATGGCTCAGATCTCAAAGATCTTATGATGAAATAATTTTTTTGACTCCAGATGGAGAAACTTTTTCTCAATCTATGGCTAATAAACTAAGTTTGTTAGATAATATTATTTTACTTTGTGGTCATTATAAAGGAGTAGACCAGAGAGTTAGGGATATTTATGTTACTAAAGAAATTTCTATTGGTGAATATGTTTTAAGTGGTGGTGAATTACCTGCTATGGTTTTAGTTGATGCTGTTATTAGGCTAATTCCTGGGGCTATAGGAGATGCACAATCTGCGCTTACAGATTCTTTTCAGGATGGCTTACTATCTCATCCTGTATATACTCGTCCAGAAAATTTTAGAGGTCATAAAATACCTGAAATACTAAAATCTGGTAATCATCAAGCTATTGAAAAATGGAATTTAGAAAAAGCCATTGAAAAAACTCAAAAAAGAAAAAATAATTTAAAAAATAAATAAAAAAATAATTTATATGAGAACTTGTAATATTGATAAGAATAAATCTTATTGTAATTGTACTTATGAACCTTGCCCTCGTAAAGGTATTTGTTGTGATTGTTTACGTTATCATCTGGATATGGATGAAGTGCCCGCCTGTTTTTTTTCTGATGATATCGAGCAAACATATGATAGGTCAATAGAAAGATTTATCGATTATTATCAAAACAGGAAATAAATGTTAAATTAAAATAAATTATAAGATTTGACTGTGAAAAGTTTATATTGATTTTTTTAACTATCTAATAATACTAAAATAAAATTTAAGCGTAGTGGGGTTTTTTCGATATATTATTTTTCCCACAAAATTTTCACTATATTATTAATTTCTCGTCTAGCTTGGCTTTGTTCACTTATTACTTTATAAACTATGGATATGAAGGGGAATTTATTAATATCATTCCCTAAAATATTAGCTAAAGTCAAAGTGCCATAATAGCCTTCTACTATTTGTTTCATTTCAATTTTTGAATATTCTAAAGAATATCCTTTACCTAGCAAAATGCCAAAAGATCTATTACGCGAAAATTGGCTGTAGGCAGTTACTAATAAATCTCCTAAATATATTGGCTGCAAGAGGTCCACATCCACATCACTTTTTAAATATTTCAGAAAATCTTTCATCTCTTTATTAATATTAGTAACTAAAATGCTTAAAAAATTATCACCTAATCCATAGCCTATACACATACCTGTGAGGATAGAATATATATTTTTAACTACAGCTGCATATTCTGCTAATTCTAGATTTGCATCATATTCTAAATGTAAAAAATAGGAGTCTAGAAAAGGATAAATAGTTTCATACATTTCTGGGTTTTTAGACACTAGACTCAGATGAGTATAATGTTCCATAACTATTTCCTCAGCATGAGATGGTCCTAAAATAGCTAAATAGTCTGTTAATGGTATTCCTATGACTTGTTCAAAATATTTATGTAAGGGTAGATTTTTTTCTGGTATTAAACCTTTAATAGCAACTACAATTTTTTTATTTTTAAATAAACTTTTATCTATTTTTGATAATACATTATCTAGGAAGGCAGCAGGAATAGAGATAAATAAAATATCACTTTCTGCTATGCCACTTTCTAAATCGGAGTATAAATTTATTTTATTTAAATCAAAATCTAAATATGGTAAATATTTAAAATTATGGTTGTGTGTTTGCATAGATTCTAGTACATCTGGATTGGTAATTATCCAATTAATTTTAACTAAATTATCAGTTAATACTTTAGCAAGAGCTGTAGCCATGCTCCCATAACCAATTAATCCTACTTGTTTTTTCATAATAAAATTTAAATGATTACTGCTTTTATAAAAATTAAATATGATTGATAATTTTCATATATAAAATTTATAAAGTAAAAAAAGGTAAATTATAATCCTAAAACATCTAAACCTTGTTGAAAAACAATATCTACAGGTATTTTAGATTCATTTAATTTATTTAGATCTTTTTGTAAATCAGCACTTATTTTACCTTTTTCGTCAATCCATTTTTTAGCAGCATCATAATCGCCATTAGCTTGAATTGTAATGATTTTTTCTGTCATTTTAGAAACTGCATTTTTCATTTTTTCAAAATCAATAGTATATTTTCCTTCATTATTTTTGGTGATTGCGCCTTCATCTAGTAGGAAGTTAAATTCTAGCATATTAGCTATACCATGAGCGCTAGCAGCACCAAACCTTATAGATCTAAAGATACTAGCTACAAAAGAAGCATAATTTTCTTCTAATTTACCATCAGTTATTTCGCCCATATCTCTTAACTTTTGAACTAGAAATAGACCAGTAATATCTGCTTTAGCTTCTTCTATTGGGCTATATAGCTCTTTTAGAGCTTCTCTCACAGTACCATTATTATTGATAGTATTTTTAATGCCTAATCCGTGAGCTACTTCATGAAACATCACGTTTTGGAAAAAGGTGTTAAAAGTTACATTTGAAACAATGCTTTTATCTAATAATAGTTCTGAAATAGGAATAACAATTAAATCAAATTTTGCTTGCATAACATTTTTAAGTTGTAGCTTACGAGTACCTTTTTTTAGTTGCACGTCTTCATCATTAGGTAAATTTATAGCTATAGTTTTACTCCCAGCATTGCAATCGCCAGCATAGTAAATAGCATCATATACATTAATATCTCCTAGAGAGCCTGGCACTTCTTTTTTATATTCTTCTTTTACAGGTAATGATTTTTGTAATGTTGGTAATAATTTTCCATATTTTTCTAATTGTTTACTCCATTCTATATCTTTTATCAACACAAAAGATTCGAATGCGGTTTTATAGCCATATAGACCATCTTCATAGTTCTCAATAGGGCCTACGATAAATTCAATTTTTGATGTTTTACTGTCTAACCAAGCCATATCTGATGGTTGATAATCTGATGTAATCAATGCTTGAGCTCTGAGAGATAAATATTTAGAGAAATTTTTGTCTTTTATTAATGCTGCTGCTTGATTTAATAAATTAGCAGCTTGTTGTAATTGTTCTTTAAAATATTCATGATAAAAAATTGCTTTTAGGTTACCATTTTCATCACGTCTAATCATAGTATATAGAGAGGTTTTATTAGTGTCTTGCCATTGTTCGAATTCTTCTTTTGTCATATCATGAGGATAAAAATTAGCTCCAGCAGGTTTAGCACCATAACCATTTATAAATGGCTTGTTATCGTTTAGTCTGTCCCATGGACCATAATTGATATAAGCATATTGCCTCAAAGTTTCATTAGAAATTGTATCCATCAATTTTTTATCACCAAAAGCCTGTTGCCAGAATAATTCATCCATTATATTTGCAGCTTCTATCATTAATTTAATAGCTTGCTTTTCTGAATCATTTAGCATTGATAAATCTGTTTTTAATTCATAAGAAGAATATATAGCTAAAGAATCTAAAGATAATTTTGCCTCTTGGCTATCTGTTTTCTTTTTGCATGCATTACTAAATAATAATATTGCAATCATAAGAACTAAAAAAATTTTTGATTTCATAATTATAATTTTTTGAAAAATTTTAGCAAAGATATATAATTTTAAAAATAAAATGAATAGAAATAAGTAAAATTTTATTAGAATTATTCTACTTTAATAAAAACATAAGTGATAGTACCTATCTGCTCTTCAGGGGCATTAGGGTCACTTGAAAATTTAGATCTCATAGCAGTCTCTTCGCATTTTTTCCATAAAGCTGAATTGCTAATAGTAGTGCCGAAATAACCAGCTTGTGCTTTAACAACATTGCCATCTTTATCAACCCATATTTTCACTACTACTTTACCTTGATCATCTTCTGAATAATCTGGTATAGGAATATATTTAGCTCCACGTCCTGCTAGAGAATAACCAGGTCCTGAACCGCCGCCACTGCCAGGTCCTACACCGCTGCCTGTACCACTTCCGATGCCACTTCCAGTACCGCTACCAGAACCAGTTCCCGATCCAGTACCTGTTCCACCACCACTGCCACCTTGTCCAAATTGAAATTTTTGAATTCGTTGATCTAAAGTAGGTTGAGCAGGTTGCTCAGGTTCTACAATTTTGGGTTTATCCTTAGTTGCAGTTTCAGTATAATCTACTTCTTCATCAGGAATAGTTACATATTCTGTAGAAGATTGTTGAATGGTTTTATTAATGACTTGTTGGATTTCTATTGGAGCTCCACCGCCGCCGCCACCACCTAAATCTATTTCTATACCTTGCTCGGGAGGAGGTGGTACAGGAACTCTAAATCCTAAAATCAACAATAGAGTTACTATCAATATACCTACTAATATTGTTATAGTTAAAGAAATAAGTTTATTCTTTTTTTCTTCCATAGCTTATTTCTTTGGTTGAGTAGCTAAAATAGCTTTATGAGAGGCATTTAAGCTTTCATTTATTTGATTTACTATGTCTATAATATTTACAACAGCTTGCACAGGAACAGTAGCATCTGCATTAATGACGACAGACGCATCTGGCGGACTATCTTTTAATCGTATAGTCATTTGCTCTGCTAATTTCAGCTCATCTACTGGAATACCGTCAATATAATATTGTAATTTCTCATCAATATAAATTTTTACTGGTTTAGCAGGAGCTAACACACGTGGAGAAGTACTAGATGGCAATAAAAGTTTTATCGCATTAGGACTAATAAGAGTAGATGTTAACATAAAAAATATAAGAAGAAGAAATACTAAATCAGACATCGAGGTATTATTCATTTCTACTCCAATTCTATGTTTAGGCTTTAAATCCATAATTTTTTATTTTGGAGGTTGTTGTAAAAAATCTATAAATTCTGTAGCTCTAGCCTCGAGCATATATACTAATCTTTCGATTCTATCTACTATGATATTATATAAAAAAGTAACTATTATGCCTACTATTAAACCAGCTACTGTCGTTATAAGTGCTTGATATATCCCTTGACTTAATAATGAAATATCTATATTATTCCCTGCATTTGCCATATTAAAAAATGCTCTAACCATACCTGATACTGTTCCTAAAAATCCTATGCTAGGTGATATGCTACCAATTGTTGCTAAAAAAGTAATTCCTTTTTCCAATTTTGCTATTTCTAATTTACCTTCATTTTCTATAGACTCATTAATGTCATTTAATGGTCTTCCTAGGCGGCTAAGTCCTTTTTCTATCATTCGAGATAGAGGAGTATTAGTACTCTGACATAATGCTAAAGCACTATCTTTTTTCCCTTCTAGAATATAATTTTTTAGATTGCTCATGAATGTTGGGTTCTCCTTAGCTGCTTTTCTAATAGCTAAATAACGTTCAAAAAATATATATATTGCTATTAGTAATAGAACGGCTAAAATTATCACTATTACACCACCTGATTTTGCTAATTCCCAATATGGTAGTTTCTCATAACCTTGTACAGGGGCTACTTGTTGTGATAATTGTTGCAGTGAATCTGCTGCATTTTGCACTATTTGTAAGAATATCATAGTCAATTTTTTTTTGTAAAATTAATTAGTTTTTTATTAATTAAAAAAATTCTTTATATTTGTATTAAAAAAATATAATATCATGACAATGAATTTTATCAAAAAGTATGCAATTACACGAATGCTTAGGTATGCTTCTCATCAATCTGATGAGAATATTATTAAAATGATTGATATTGCTAATAAGTATTTCATTAAAAGTGAAAAAGTAAGATGGGAAGCTGAGAAAATTCGTAGAATCTTTGTAGAACATCAACCTGGTGCTCAATTAGCAAAAAATACTTTTAGTCGAATTTCTAAACAAAGTTTAGACTGTGTTATTCAAAATTTCTTTATTAATGCAGCAGTTATCGGCAGACAACGTCAAGAACAACTTAGAAAAGAACTAAATATTTGGATGCCATGGTTTTTTGTCATCAGTCCTACTGCTAAATGTAATCTGACTTGTGTGGGTTGCTATGCTGGCAATTATTCTAAACAAGAGGATTTATCTTTTGAACTAGCTGATCGTATCTTTAACGAAGCAAAAGATTTAGGTATTTACTTTGTTACAGTTTCTGGTGGTGAGCCTTTTATGTGGCCACATTTATTAGATATTATGGAGAAACATCATGATATGTTTTTTCAGATATATACTAATGGCACTTTAATAACTAAAGATGTTGCTAATAGATTAGGAAAGTTGGGGAATGCTGCTCCTGCCATATCTATTGAAGGATTTGAAAAAGAAACTGATGCTCGTAGAGGTGAAGGCACATTTAAACGTATTATGGAAGCAATGGACAATCTGAGTAATGCTTGCGTACCTTTCGGCTTTTCGGCTACTCCCACTAAACTTAACATTGAAACTTTAATGTCTGATGAATTCATAGATTTAATGATAGAGAAAGGTTGTGCTATCGGTTGGTTTTTCCAATATGTACCTATTGGCAGAAAACCAGATGTGAGCTTGATGGCAACACCAGAACAACGTTTTAGACTTAGACGCAGATCTATTGAAATACGTAATACTAAACCAATTTTTATTGGTGATTTCTGGAATGATGGTCCATATGTGGGTGGATGCATCTGTGGTGCTAGACAAGGAGGCTACTTTCATATTAACTGTCATGGCGATGTAGAGCCTTGTGTATTTCTACAATTCTCAGTTGATAATATTAAAGATAAAAAATTAATTGACGTCATTCAATCTCCATTTTTTAAAGCTTTCCAAGATGCTCAACCATATAGAGAAAATAACAATTTACTCACTCCTTGTGCTCTGATAGATAATCCACAAGTGCTACGCGATATTGTTACTAAATTTAATGCTAAACCATCTTATAATAGTAGTATGGATGTAATCACTGATCCTGAAATTATTTCTTTTTTGGATAATTATATTAAAGAATATCGAAAACTTGTAGATCCTATATGGGAAAATGATTTGAAATTCAAATACAAAACATGGAAACAACGTTGGACAAATAACTAATTTGTAGCAGTAGAAATATTTTTACCCAAGGCTAACTGATAGCCAACAGAAATTGCTAATAAAACCGAAATCATAGGATGAGTTATTGGATTATTGGTAAGGGCAGCAGTCATTAATGATAAACCAAATAATAAATAAAATGGATTAATAGATAATTTAACCTTTTTATTTTCTAATTTGACAACAGGAAATAAATACCAATAGATATATAAAAAGAAGCCAATTATACCATATCTCCATAGATAAAGAATATATTCGTTTTCGGAATATAACTTTAATGAATAGAAAAAGTTTTTATATGGTCCATATCCTGCTATTGGCTTTTCGATCCACATATTGAATAGAAATTTCCATGTATCTAATCTACCTCTAACTGATTGATTTTCTGCTAAATATTCTTTGCCATCTACTGTTACATTTTTAAAAAAACCAGAAAAATATGATATAGATTCTTGACTTACCAAATCTAAAAATAACATCATGAATATTGTCGATGCAATAATGATAAACATATATTTAATAGGTTTATGATAAGATATGAAATATATTATTGTTATCACTAAAATGATAACCAATGCGGTGCGAGATTGGCAAAGTATTATAGCTATAATAGACAAAAATAAAAATAACCAATTATGCCACTTGAGATTTTTTAAATTTTTATGAAACATAGAAAATAAAAACCAACAATAATAAAATAAAAATATGATGGCATTAATATTAGGATTACCACCAGTACCTAACATACGTTTAGGGCCAGGACCACCTAAAGAATTTTTCCCAAAACTAGCCCAATGAATACCTGATGGATCATAAAATGGCTCTACTACATCATGAAAATTAAATATATTATAATATTGAAATAAATTCAAAACGAGCAATACTAAAAAAGTTATTTTAATAAAAAGGTCGAAATGATTTTCAAAATGTTTAAAATATGATAATGCTACTATTGCAATTACAGCAAATTTAAAAATTTTATAAAATTCATATAAATCATTAGTAGCTACATTATTATGATTTATTATCATAGAAATAGCTATCCACACAGATAAAATAATAAAAAAGACAAAGGATCGTGGAATAATTCTATTTTTATCAATAATTATCAATAAAATAGCAAAAGGTATGATAAAATCTACAAATCTAAAGTAAAAAGTAAAACCTAAATTAATAGGGGGCAAGAAAATATTAGTAATAAAAATAAGATAGAATAAGAAAGCATAAAAAAGTGGAAAATTAATTTTACTATTCAGTTTATTCATAATAATTAAAAAAAACCGCGAAAATTGTTAATTTTTCACGGTTTTTGTAGAATTAATTTAATCAAAGTATGAAAAAATTTTTATAAATAATACCTCGAGCGGGACTTGAACCCGCACGGCCATAAAGGCCACAGGATTTTAAGTCCGGCGCGTCTACCAATTCCGCCACCGAGGCCTAGAGCGGAAAACGGGACTCGAACCCGCGACCCCAACCTTGGCAAGGTTGTGCTCTACCAACTGAGCTATTTCCGCTTTTTTTAATTTTTCTGTTTGCAAAATTAATGCTTTTTTTTTAATTGCAAAATTTTTTATTAAATTTTTTATAAAATTTTTTCTAATTTTACAGTAAAATGTCTCATAATAGGAGCTTCTTCTACAATACGATAACCGTGCTTTATTTGATCTCGTCTATTAAAGACAGATTTTACTACTTCACCTACATATCTCATATGATCATTAGAATATACTCTTCGCGGTATAGTCAATCTCACGAGTTCTAGTGTTGGATAACGATCTTCTTTAGTTATAGGATCTCTATCTGCTAAAAGAGTACCGATTTCTACGCCACGCACACCACCTTCTAGATAAAATTCTACTGCTAAGGTTTGAGCTATATATTCTTCTTTAGGTACATAAGGCAAAAATTTCTTAGCGTCTACAAAAATTGCATGACCACCAGCAGGTTTTTGATAAGGTATACCAGCTTCTTCTAAAATATCACCTAATATTTTTACTTGTTTGATTCGATAATCTAAATATGTAAATTCTGTAGACTCATCCAGTCCAATAGCAAGAGCATTCATATCTCTACCTGCCATTCCACCATAAGTTACATAACCTTCATACATTATGTTAAATACACTTGTAGCTTCCCAGATTTTTTTATCTCTCATAGCAATAAAGCCTCCTATATTTACTAAACCATCTTTTTTAGCACTCATAGTCATGATATCTGCATAAGATAGCATTTCTTTTGTAATTTCTTTAATAGTTTTATTTTCATAACCTTTTTCTCTAGTTTTAATAAAATATGCATTTTCGGCAAATCTAGCACCATCTATGACCACTAATTTATTAAATTTATTTGCTACTTCTCGAACTTGTTTTAGATTTTCCATACTTACAGGTTGTCCGCCCGCAGTATTATTAGTAATAGTAATTATGATAAAAGGAATCTTTGATGCTTCATTAGTTTCTAATACTTTTACCAATTTATTAATATCAACATTCCCTTTGAAAGGATGTATAATGTCAGTATCAAAAGCTTCATCTATAGTACAATCTATTGCTGTAGCTTGTCTATATTCTATATGCCCTTTTGTAGTATCGAAATGACTATTACCAGGTATTACATCACCAGCTTTTATGAGTACAGAAAACAATACATTCTCTGCAGCTCTTCCTTGATGTGTAGGCATGAAATATGGAAATCCAAGAATTTTTTCAATAGCATTTTTTAAATTATAATATGAAGAAGCTCCAGCATAACTCTCATCACCTAACATTAATGCTGCCCACTGTCTATCGCTCATAGCTCCAGTGCCACTATCTGTTAGTAAATCTATTATAGTTTGCTCTGCTGGTAAACTAAATAAATTATAATGAGCTTCTTTAATCCATTGTTCTCGTTCATCTCTAGAACTCATCTTAATAGGCTCTACCATTTTGATTTTGTAGGGCTCAAAAAATACATCTTTCATAAAATTATTTTTTTGCAAAATTAATTTAAAAATGGAATTATACCAAAAATAACATATGGAATAAAGCATCTAGAATATCAACCCCGCTTTGATGCGTAACTAAAAGTCTAAACTCTAAGCACTTTTTTATAACGAGGTGACTGTGATATTGGTAGTTAGAGAGTGTAATGGATAGGTTTACACTAATAAACTCTTATAAACTTTATTTATTAAATTTCCCTTTATTGGGTCTTTTTAATAATAATTTTGTAAATTTGTATTATATAAATAGATAAAAATATGTGTGATGAGTAGATTATTAGTAGTTTCTAATAGATTACCTGTATCTATAGAACAGAGAAAGAATTCATTTAATATTAAACCAAGTGTGGGTGGATTAGCTACTGGGTTAGGTTCATTTTATAAAAGTTATGATAGTAGTTGGTTAGGGTGGTGTGGCATCACTTCAGATAATTTAAGCAAAAATAAAATAAATGATATAGAAATTAAATTAAAAAATGACTACTCTAATATTCCATTGTTTTTAACTGAAAATGAAGTAAATAAATATTATTATGGTTTTTGCAATAGGACTATCTGGCCATTATTTCATTGCTTTACGCAATATGTTATTTATGATGAGAAACAATGGGAATGTTATAAAAAAGTAAATAAAAAATTTTGCGATGCTATTATAAAAATAGCTGAACCAGGTGATAATATATGGATAAATGATTATCATCTGATGCTATTACCTACTATGCTTAGAAAAGAGCTACCTGATGCTAGGATTAGTTTTTTCTACATATTCCATTTCCACCATTTGAGATTTTTCACTTAATCCCGTGGAGAAAAGAAATATTAGAAGGTTTATTAGGAGCAGATTTGATAGGGTTTCATATTTATGATTATGTTCATAATTTTTTAGATAGTGTTTATAATATATTAGGCTACGATCATACTCTTGGTGAAATAATTAATAATGATAGAATTTTAAAAGTTGATAGTTTCCCTATGGGCATTGATTATGAAAGATATGCTAATGCTATAGAATTAAAAGAAGTGCGTAGAAATATGGCTCAGATACGAAGACGTATGGGAAAATATAAATTAATTTTATCAGTAGATAGACTTGATTATACTAAAGGTATTCCACAAAGATTAGAAGCTTTTGAGCAATTTTTAGAAAAATATCCAGAATATCAAGGCAAAGTTTCTTTAATTCAAGTATCTGCTCCTTCGAGAACAAAGGTATACTATTATCAACAGCTAAAAAAAGAAGTAGATGAATTAGTAGGTAGGATAAATGGTAAATATAGAACTTTTGATTGGAATCCAATCTGGTATTTTTATCGTTCCTTTCCTATAGAAAACATGGCAGCTCTATATAATGTGGCAGATATTGCTCTGGTGACACCTATCAAAGATGGTATGAATCTGATAGCTAAAGAGTTTGTCGCTACTAAATCAAATGATAAAGGCGTACTAATACTTAGTGAAATGGCTGGAGCTGCTAAAGAAATGAGTGAAGCTATCATCGTTAATCCTAATAATACCAATGAAGTGATAGAGGCTATCCATCAAGCTATAGAAATGAATGAAGATGAACAAATAAAAAGAAATAAGCAAATGCAGTTTAGACTGAAACGATACAATGTTCGTAGATGGGCTGAAGATTTTATAAACTCTTTAGATAATATAAAAAATCATCAAAATCAATTAACTTCAAAATATTTAAATATTGAGGTTATTAATAAAATAGTTCAAGATTATTCCCTTGCCCATAATAGGCTACTAGCTTTAGATTTAGATGGTACTCTAATCCCTTCGAATTTAGAGGGATATACTCCCGATAAAGAATTATTGAATTTATTAAAAAAATTATCAAATAATTCTAAAAATAAAATTGTTATTCTAAGTGGTAGACAAAAATATGATTTAGAACAAAATTTTGCAAATATTAATGTCGGATTGATTGCCGAACACGGAGCATTAATAAAACGTAACGGAGAATGGGAAAATATAGAACCATTGGATAATGATTGGATGGTAAAAATATTACCTATTATAGAATTCTACATGGATCGTACACCTCGTTCTTTTATTCAACAAAAAGAATTTTCTATCGTATGGAATTATAAAAAAGTAAATAAAAAATTAGCTGATATTAGATCTATAGAATTAAAAAATACTCTTAAAAATATGGCTCTTGCTACTAATATGAATCTTAACATATTACAAGGGCCTAAATTTATTGAAATAAAGCAAGCGGGTATCAATAAAGTTAGAGCTTTTTCTTTTTGGCTTGATGAAAAAAATTGGGACTTTATTTTAACTGCTGGTGATGATATTACTGATGAAAGCCTTTTCGAAGTTTTGCCAAATTATTCATATAGCATCAAGGTCGGACTTACACCTACAGAAGCTAAATGGTACATAGATAGTTCTGAAAAATTAATTCGTCTATTAAAAAAATTTAAGTAATCAAACCTTATTAAAAACTATCTTTTATGGATATAAAATATTTAAATATTACTTCTTTAAATGATTTTTATAATCTAATGTTTTATACGAGAGATATTAAAAAATCAATAGTAAATGATATTTTAAATAACAAGATTTGTAATTCAGAAATGATTGATTTACTGATAGATGCTTTAGAAATCTTAAATAATTTACCTGGCAATCAATATGAAAAAATCATTAATCATCACAATACTCAAGTGAAACTTAATTTATTTTATGAGATTAGCGAATTACAAAAAGATATTTACTATCTTTTGCATAAAGAACAAGATTTTTATGAATATTTATCTAACTTAAATCCTAATTTTTTTAAGCAACTGGCTGATGGTAAAGATTTTTTAGTTAATAATAAATTTAAAAATCTAATATCTGATAGAGATGGTACAGTAAATAACTACTGTGGTCGATATAATTCTTCTATTCAATCTATTTATAATGCTGTATTTTTGTCTAGATATGCTATCTACTCTGCTGATAATGCTGTAATTTTAACATCAGCACCTCTCAAAAATGTTGGTCTACTAGATATGAGTGTATCACCAGACAATCTTTTTATTTATGCTGGTTCTAAAGGTAGAGAATATCTTGATAAAAATAATAATAAACATTATTTATCAATCGATTCTGAAAAACAAAAAATATTGGACAAACTAAATAATGAAATTGATAATTTACTTAATAATGAAGAGTATCAGATTTTTGCACTTATAGGCTCTGGATTTCAGAAAAAATTTGGTCAAACTACCATTGCTCGTCAAGATATTTATAATTCAATACCTCCTGATATTTCTGAAAGTTTTTTTAATCAAATTATTAATTTAGTTAATTATATAGATCCAACTAAAAAATATTTAAGTATAGAAGATACGGGATTAGATATTGAAATCATCCTAAATATTAATAATGAAGATAATGAACTCAAAGATTTCGATAAAGGTGATGGAATCGAATTTTTAGATAGAAATATACCACTTAACATTAATGAACTAGGTGCAATAATATGCGGAGATACTAAATCAGATATACCAATGCTAACTACTGCAATTAAAAAAACAAACAAGGTAGCTGCTATATTTGTAACTAATGATGATAATCTCAAAGAGAGTATAAATAATATATGTGCAAATTCATATTTTGTTAGTTCACCAGATATTTTAGTAACGATATTAAATGAAATTAATAAATAATATATTATGAATGAATTATGTAAAGGAGCAATTTTTGATCTAGATGGTGTAGTAACTGCTAGTGCAAAGCTACATCGCGAAGCATGGAAAAAAACTTTTGATGATTTTTTAGAAAAATTTTCACAAGAAAATGGCTTAATATTAGAACCTTTTTCTTATGAATTAGATTATCCTAACTATGTAGATGGTAAACCTAGATACGAAGGTGTAAAATCTTTTTTAGAATCTCGTAATATAAATATACCATTCGGACATCCAGACGATAGCCCTGATAAAGAAACAATTTGTGGTATAGGAAATAAAAAAAATGAATTACTTCATACACTTATTAGAGAAAAAGGTGTGGAAGTATTCGGCTCAACGATAGAATTGATTAATATATTAAAACAACAAAACATTAAAGTAGGTTTGGCAACTTCTAGTAAAAATAGCTCATTGATTTTAGAAAATGCAGGATTAGAAAACTTATTTGAAACTATTGTAGACGGTGTAGTATCAGAGCAATTAGGTTTAAAAGGTAAACCAAATCCAGATATTTTCGTAACAGCTGCTCATCAATTGGGATTATATCCTACTGAATGTATGATTTTCGAAGATGCTATCTCTGGTGTAGAAGCAGGTAAAAATGGTAATTTTGCTTTAGTAGTAGGTGTAGCTCGTAGGACAGCTCCTGAATTGCTAAAAGAAAATGGCGCCGATATAGTTGTTAAAGACCTCAGTGAACTTACTTGGGAACAAATAGAAGATTGGTTTGCTAATGGTATAAATGAAAAAGCTTGGCATCTTATATATTATAAATATGATAAAAATGAAGAAATGCTTAGAGAGTCTTTAACTACTACAGGTAATGGATATTTTGCTACTAGGGGAGCTTTTGTTGGCAGTAGAATGCAAGTAGATGAGCATTATCCAGGTACATATATTGCTGGATTATATAATAGATTACCTTCACAAGTGCACGATAGAACAATTTACAATAATGATTTAGTAAACTGTCCTAATTGGTTATTGGTAGAACTGAAAATAGGAGATGGAGATTTTTTTAATCCTCTAGATTGTGAAATTCTAAAATATAAACATGACTTAAATATGCTCAATGGCATAGTAACTCGTGAAATTACTTTTAAAGACCAAAACGATAGAATTACAAATTTAAAAACTGAAAATTTCATTAGCATGGATGATATGCACGTAGGTGCTGTGAAATATCAATTCACTCCACAAAATTATTCTTCTGATATTGTAATACGCTCATCTATAGATGGTAGTGTGATTAATTATGGTGTGGCTAGATATAGAGATCTAAGCAATAAACATTTAGAAGTAATAGATGCAGCTACGATGAATGGATATATATATTTGTATTCACAAACTAACAGATCTTTTGTAAAAATATTAATTGCAGCTAAACATAAATTGTTAGAAAATGATAAAATATTAGATTTGCAAAGTGATGTAAATATACACGATGAGATAATTTCTGAATATTTTAAATTAGAAGCCGGTCAAGGGGTAACTTATACATTAGAAAAATACGTTACATTATTTACTTCTAAAGATAAGGATCGTGATACCGTAGATGAAGATATTTTTAAAATATCATTTAAAACTATTAGAAAACTAAAATCTTATGAAAAATTATTAGATAAACATATAAAAGCTTGGCAAAAACTTTGGGAAGAGAAAGATTATGTAATAGAAGGAGATAGATTTTCTCAATTAGCAGTTAGGCTATATTCATATCATTTATTAGTAACTGCCAACATATTTAATAAATACATAGATACAGGAGCACCAGCCAGAGGATGGCATGGTGAAGCATATAGAGGTCATATTTTCTGGGATGAAATTTTTATTTTCCCTTTTTTTAATATATGGAACCCAGAGATTACTAAAAATTTATTAATGTATAGATATCGTAGATTAGATGCAGCTCTCCGATATGCTAGAGATAATGGTTATGAAGGTGCTATGTATCCTTGGCAATCGGCTGATACTGGTGATGAAGAAACTCAAGAGCTACATTATAATCCTATTTCTGGTAAATGGGACCCTGATCTCAGCAGATTGCAACGACATGTATCTTTAGCAATATCTTATAATATTTGGGTGTATTTTTATGTAACTCGAGATTTAGATTTTTTGCATAATTATGGAATAGAAATGATGCTAGAGATAGCTCGCTTTTTTTCTAGTATTATTGAATATAATAAAGTTGATGGTAGATATCATATATATGGGGTAATGGGACCAGACGAATTTCACGAAAAATATCCTAATGCCGAAAAGGGTGGCATCGATGATAATGCTTATACTAATATAATGACAGCATGGATAATGCACAAAACTATCGAAACTTATGAATATTTACCCAAAAAAGAAAAAGACAGATTAAAAAGAAAAATAGGTTTCAAAGAAGAAGAAATAGCACTATGGAAAGAGATAGTAAGTAAATTATATGTTGAGATAACTGATGAAGGTATAATTTCTCAATTTGCTGGCTATATGAATCTAAAAGAACTAAATTGGCAACATTATAAAGATAAATATGGTAATATAGGCAGAATGGATCGTATTCTTAAAGCCGAAGGCGATAGCCCAGACAACTATAAACTTTCTAAACAAGCAGATGTGTTGATGATTTATTACTTTTTATCTCCTGGACAGCTTAAACATATTTTAGAGCTTATGGGTTATCATATTGGTGATGAGCTTGAGTTTATGAGAAAAAACTATAATTATTATATTCAGAGAACCTCACATGGTTCTACTCTGAGCTTTGTAGTACATTCTGCCATACTTATATATCTGAAAGATAGCTATGATGATATGTGGAATTGGTTTTTAACAGCTCTCAAAAGTGATATCTATGATTTACAAGGTGGTACAACTAGAGAAGGAATACATGCTGGACTGATGGGTGGCACATTAGATATTATATTCAAAAGTTTTGCAGGTATTAATCTTTTCAAAAATCGCTTTCGTATTGACCCTGTCTTACCTAAACATTGGAAAAAATTATCTTTTAATTTTTGCCATAGACATAATTGGTTTAACATAGAAATAACTCAAAATACTATTCTCATAAAAGGTAAAACATTAAAAGATGGTGATAGAGTAGCAGTAGAATATAAAAATAAACGTTACCAATTATATAAAGATCAGTTTGTTTTTATTAAACATAAATAACCATTTTTTTAATTTTTATTTTATTATTTTGTTTTTGTACTTTTTAATGTAATATCTTAAAAAAAAATTAATATTTTTGCAAAAATTTAGTTCTATGTATTGGCGTATATATATTGTACTTACTTTACTACTTTCTTTTTTATTAATGTGTTATGCATTTTATTTTCATCCACCACAAATCAAGAAAAAAAATTGGTATTATATATGGCTGATACTTTTATCTATTATTATAATTTCAATTATAATTTTAATATTTACTAAAGTTAATTCTGGATTTTCTACAATAATAGGTACGTTTTTTATATATATTATAATATTTTCATTGTTTTATGCTATCATTCATCTTGTTGGTTGGTTTTTTAAAAAAGAGAATAGATTAAAAATACAGAAATTTGCTTTTAGCTTTGCATCTATAGTATTAATAATAATAGTAATAGGTAATTTGTTTTATTCTAATAGAGTTGTTCTTAAAAACTATGATCTATACTATGATAATTTACCAGAGAGTTTTAATGGCTACACTATTGCACAAATTTCTGATATACATCTTGGCTCTTTCATTAATGACCATAAATTAAAACGAGCTACTGAAAAGATTAATAAATTACAGCCAGATATAATAATATTCACAGGAGATATAGTAAACTCGAGTATGCGAGAAATAAAACCAGAATATATAAAGCAATTGAAGAATATGAATGCACCTATTAAGCTAGCAATACTTGGTAATCACGATTATCACGACTTTCATAAATTTAGCCATTATTGGGGAAATAGACCATTAGAACCTAAAATTGCTCTTTCTGATTCTATAACTATGATATTAGAGCAATGTGGTTTTACGGTATTGAGAGACAGTATTTATTATGTTCAAAAAAATATGGACTCTATAGCTTTTGTAGGTCTCAATAATTATGGTAAACCTCCATTCTCTGTTTTTGGAAATATTCATAATGTTTTAAATGAAGTTCCCAAAAATTTGTTTTCTATTATTTTAGTTCATGACCCATTTTATTGGTCTGAAGGCTTATTTGATGAATTCCCCCTTACACTATCGGGACATACTCATGGTGGACAATTTGGTTTTTTTATTAATAAAAAATTAAGACTTTCTCCGGCTAGTATTAATGGTAAAACTGGCGGTTTATATACTAATGAGAATAATAATAATAATTTGATAATAAATACAGGATTAGGACATGTAATAGCCAACTTTCATTTTGGTTTTTCGTCTCAAATAGCTGTCATCAAATTACTTAAAAAATGATAACTCGTATTAAAACAAATGAAAAAATAATATTTTTGACAATAGATGATGCTCCTACCTCTATATCTACACCACAAACTTTAGAATTTTTAAAATATTATAATGTAAAAGCTACATTTTTTTGTATTGGGAAAAACATAATTGAAGATCAAGAATTAACTCAAAGAATTATTACAGATGGACATCAAATAGCAAATCATTCCTTTTCTCATTTAAATGGATGGAAAACTAGCAAAAATAAATATATTTCAGATGTTAATAAAGGTAAATCATTGACAAATAGTAATTTTTTTCGCCCTCCATATGGTAAGATTTCTCCGTTACAATACTTATATTTGTATAAAAATTATAGAATAATTCTGTGGACCATGATGGTATATGATTTTGATAAAAAAAGAAGTTTAGAAAAAGATAAAAAATTATTAGAAAAATATTTACAACCTGGCTCTATATTTACATTTCATGATAATCAAAAAGCTATTGATAAAAAAAATATATTGCTTCCATATTTTATAGAATTAGCTCTTAAACGGAATTTTCGTTTCGAACCTTTAGATAAATATGTATTATAATTACATGAATTGCCATTACAATATCATAAAAATGACAAATTATTTCTAAAAGAATATTTAAATACGAGCAGACAATTAATTTTGAAATTATTCTCTTAATATAAAAATATTTTGAAGATATATTATCTAAACTGCTATTTCAATTACAAAAAATATGAAATATTAAAAAAATTATTTAAATTTGTAAAAAATAATTTATATGAAAAAGTATATTGCAATTATTATGGTTTCAATGTCTATTAATTTTCTATATAGTCAATCAAACATTAATCTGCCTGCTTGGAATGTAAGTAAATTATATATTAACGGAATCACAGATAATAATAGAGCAGATTATCTAGCAAGGGCATTAGAAAAAATTGATTTAGCCATTTTTGCTGCATTTTCTTCAGTAGATGGTTATGGATATGTGATATACCCAAATTCACAGAACATTGAAAACATCATTGATTACATTAATCAAGCATTGACAGACTATGAAGTAATTAAAAATGAGACTATGCAATTAATAAAAGATTTGTATTTAGAAATTTATTCTATGAGGAATAATATTAAATCAAAAGATATAGAGAACCAAATGCCGAAATATATACAGTTAGGGCCTAAAAATGAATTATCAACGCAGCTATATGAACTAGCAAAGCAAATATGGATAGAGAGATATTCAGAGGCAAATGAATAGTTAAAAATTAATAAAAAATTAGCGATGAATTATCATCGCTATTTTTTTATTAATTTCTAATAGATTATTTTTTCATTCGCCCGTGATAACATTGTTCACCATGATTTTGTATATTACCTTGTTGGTGCATACACCCCTGCATCATATTATGTTGTGAACATGACTGATTGCAATGTTGCATATTATTACAACACTGTCCCATCTTGTTTTTTCTTTGATTCATGTTAAATTTTTTATCCCAGAAATTTTTTTGATCTTCATTCAACAAGTTTCTAACAGCATCATGGAAAGATAATTTTTCTTTTGCTAACTGCAATTTTATATTATAGATTTCATCAAGTAGTTTCTCTGCGTCAGCTGCATTATATGAAGCCCACGAAGTAGCTGTATTCATTTGTGCTTTTTTCTCTTCTAATTGATTTTTTAGTATAGTCATCTGCTTAATATGTGCAGTATGCAAAGTTGTTATTTGCTCTTTTTGTTGATCTGTAAGATTAGGAATTTTTTGCCATCCACGTGCTTTTTGTGGTTGCTCTACTACCTGTGAAGTAGGAGGAGCTTGGGGTGGAGAAGATGGTTGAACTTTTTTCTGAACTTTTTTCTGTGCCATCAAAGGATAACTTCCCACAACAATGATGGACATCATTAAAATACTCATTAATTTTTTCATAGCTTTTATATTTTTTATTGTTTGGTTTACAACGTGGTTTAAATTTATCTTTCATATTTTCAAAAAAGATATTATATTGTTCTTTATCAAGAATTGATTTTACAACTGTCAAGTGTTTAACGAGTTCTTGATGCATTTTTCTATCAAAATGAACAAGGCTATCTATATATTTATTTATTATAATTGTATCAGTATTATCTTTATTTAATTGTCTAAATAAAGAATCTCTAATAATGTTCATCGAATCGGCAAAAATTTTAATATGTGATCTATATAAATGCATCTCGTTTTTCATATCAAGCTCTTGTTTAGGAGATAATTGTAAATCATCCAAGAGAGGTCTATGTTTTTCATGTTTAGGAAATTTCCACTCTATTGTTTGACTTTGTTTTTCTAATTTATTTATTTTACTATGATCATAAATTATAATTATTAATAAAGCAATATTTACTCCAATAGAAATGCCAAATAAAATAATTAATGTTTTCGTTTTCATTGTTCATTATTATTTAAAAAATTAGTAAACATAACGTCAGTATAATAATAATGAGTTTCATCATTATAATTAATATTTATACTATGTGATTCCGAAAAGAGGAATATATATAAAGCTATAATTATAGTAACTATTGCAGCAACCCAAGGGATAGTATTTACTAAAGTTCTTTTTGGAATAACTTTTTGCCATGGATGTGCTTGTAACCTTTGATTCAATATTTTTAAATTGTAATCAGTAGGTTGGTCCCAACATTCATCTAGTGTTAAATGTAAATCAATATCCAATAATATAGCCAATTGTTTACATTTCTCACAATTATTAATATGAGATAAATCAGCATTTGAAAGCTCTTCAACTGATTTTTCAATTAAAAATTTTTGTATTTCATCGCAATTCATATTTATTAGACATTTAAATTAAAAAAAACTTGCGTTTTATTTTGAAATATTATTTTATTATTTAAACACCATTTTTTATACTATAAAAAATCACTAATAAAAAGCAATAATTATTTTTTTTAGCAAATTATAAAATATTATCTATAATTTGCTAAATATTTTTTTAAATTTTTTCTAGCTCTGAAAAGCAAAGATTCTACAGAAGATACACTTATGTTTAGTATTTCTGAAACTTCTTTATAATGAAATCCTTCATAGTAAAATAATTGTAGAACTAATTTTTGATTTAAAGGCAGTTTATCAATAGCTTTTTTAATTAAAATATTTCTTTCTTTGCTATCTAATAATTGTTCTATTGAAATTGGATCAGCTGGTTCGTAGGTATATTTTTCATTATCATCATCTAAATTCTCATTTGTAAATTTATTAAAATTTACAATTCTTTGATTTTTTTTTAATTGATTAAGAGATAAATTAATAGCAATTCTATAAAGCCAGGTTTTAGGATCTGACTGAGCTCTGAACCCATACCAATTTTCCCATGCTTTTACATACGTATCTTGAACTATATCCATAGCTACCTCCTCATCTTTTAATATATTAAGAGCCAAACGAAATAGTGGTTTTTGAGTTTTTTCTACTAATTCATCAAATATTTTTATATTACTATCATTAAATCTTTTCATAGTAATAAAATGAGAAGTTGCATAATTTTAAATGAAAATTTTTGCAAATTAAAGGATTTTTTAGAATATTAATTAAACGGATTTATAAAAAGTGTGGAAAAGGCAAGTAAAAGATTAATCTTTTAAAATCAATATTGGATTTAATCTCAACTCCATATACACATACCATGCTTGCCGATCTGATGAAGCTAAATTAAGCATCCTGCCTACATCTTCTATCAATTTCTTTAACAAATATTTGTGTTTTATTATATACCACATTATGTAGCTTTGCAGATATTTGGTAGCTACACCTTTGAATTTATAATTTATCCAATTCACAAATATGCCTGTATGCTTCTCTATAGCTGTCAATCCATACAAATCATTTTTACTCTTTTTATTTTTTATTAACTCTTTTCTCCTAAGTTCTTTGGCTTGTATATTTCGCAATTCTTCATCGTCATCACTACATATTACACCATTTTTTGAGATTTTTGTTGTCAATATCTTTTCTATATGTGCTTGCCTTACCTTTTGGAAGCCTACAACATTAAAAAGCATATTACCACTTCTATCTTGAGTAGCTAGCACAGCTACTTTTTGAAGTCTTCGTATTTTGGCTATTAATTTGTCCATTGCATTACGCTTTCTTCTGCCTTTTTCAGAGTATTCCATGAGTAATTGTTTCAACTCGATAATGCCAAAAAAATTTACATTATTATCAAAGCTCCTGAGAGCTGCTAGTATCCTATGTCGCCATGCAAAGCTTGTTGGTAAGCTTATACCCACCTCATCAGCACATTGTTGTAAGGTTTTATCTTCAAGCATGCAGCGAATGTAACCAAGCATTTTTTCACGTTTTTGAATTTTATAAACGAAAGTGCCAGTAGTTACTCTAAAGTTCCTACCACAATCTTTACAAATATAAAGTTGCTGCCCTTGTTGTCTGCCGTTCTTGATGATATTACTACTTTCACAATTGGGACACAGAGGAGCAGCACTCAGAGTTTTTACCTCTTGATAATCTACTGCATCAGCTTCTTTCTCCAATAATAGATTGTAGAGATTATCTAAAAATGCGAGATTTTCTTGCTTGCCCATAGAGATATACTCTTCTACGTCTTCGATTATCTGTTTCATAATTCTAATAATTTTTTACAAATATATAAAAATTTTTAAAAAGTTATCCAATATAGATTTAAAAATTTATTTAACTCCTCTCACACCACCACCTTATCCATTACCACCCAATATCCACTTATTATTACTACCATCATCTGATATATTATCCTCTTCCATGTTAATTCCTCTTTTATTATTATTTTTTGTAAACTCATTGACAAAAGCCATACATATATTAACATCGCATTTTCAAAATTTTTTAGTGGTAAAAGTGTGGTCATGAGCATTATTATTATGATTTCTAATATTATTATCCACGTTTGTCTTCTTATGCTTACCAATTGTTTTTGCATCCAAGGATATACGGTAATGCAACTGATAAGCGCAAACACAATTATTCCTATTATTTTGTAAGAAACTTGAGAAAAATGCCATTCTAGTAGAGATAATTTTATATTATTAAAAAAGTATTGATTTAAAAAGTTATAATCTATCGTATATATTAATATGCTCATTGTTATGAAACCTAATATGGGCGATATAATTTTTTTTATGTTTATTATGTCTTTAAATGATATTGTTATATATAATGATACTAGTACCAATATAAATATGGGATTTATTAATATAAATATCGAAATTAATATTCCATAAATATATAATTCGTATATATTAAAATAATTTTTTTTAAGTAAAAATGTTTGAAATGCAAACCATATTAATGATATAAGACTTTGCTCAATGTAATTATTTGATTTTATCAAAATTAATAGTAAAGTGAATGTTGGTAATATAGATATTATATATTTTATAGTATAATTTGTTTTTTTATTATATGAAATAATGAAGATTAGAATTGTTGTAATAATGAAAGGAATAATAGGAAAAGTATTGATTGGAGATATATATTTGAAATTATATGTTATTTTGGGTTGGTTAATAATTAGATAAATTATTATGATAGAAATAGCAATATTCAGAATTAGAATTATTTTATCAAATAGTTTAATACTTTTGGATTTATTTCGCATAATTGATAAGTAGCAATAATATTATTTTTTAATAAATTTAAAAATTATTTTTAAGATTTAATAAGTCATCGCCAATATCTTTTCGATAATATATTCCATCAAAGTGTATTTTTTTAATGTCATTATAGGCCATTAATTGTGCTGCTCGTAGTGAATCTCCATAGCCTACTATGTATAGAACTCTTCCTCCTGATGTTACGATATTGCCGTGACTATCTAGTTGTGTGCCTCCGTGAAATATGAAAGAGTCTATTTTTTCATTTTTTATTTCAATAATTTTATTTTTTTCATAATTATTTGGATATCCTTTAGATGCCAAAGTGATGCAGCAATGATATAATTGATTAGTTTCTATTTTATATTTATTTAGATTTTCATTTTTTATGGATAAGCATAATTCGGTGAATGATGTTTTAAATCTAGGTATTACAACTTGAGTTTCTGGATCACCTAATCTCACATTATATTCTAGCAGATATGGTTCATTATTTTTTATTATTATGCCAAAGAATATAAATCCATTAAATGATATTTTCATATCTTGCAATCCAAATAATGTGGGATGTATTATTTTGCTAATAATTTTATCTTTCAAGGGTTCATTTAATAAATTTGTAGGTGATACAGACCCCATACCACCTGTATTTAGACCAGTATCTCCTTCGCCTATTTTTTTATAGTCTTTAGCTTCTGGTAGTAATACATAGTCTTTGCCATTAGTAGCTATGAAAGCACTCATTTCTATACCATCAATAAATTCTTCTATTACAATTTCTTTACCTGCTTCTCCTAATGCATTCTGATAAAAAAATTGTGATATTGTTTCTCTAGCTTCATTAATATCATTTGTTATTACTACACCTTTGCCAGCAGCGAGGCCAGAAGCTTTTATTACATATGGTGCGGTTAAACTATTTAGAAAAATATTAGCTTCTTCAAATTGTGTGTGATTAAAATTTGCAAAATTTGCTGTAGGTATTTGATATTTTTGCATAAATTTTTTTGCAAAAGTTTTGCTAGATTCTAATTTAGCTGCTTGCTGTGTTGGTCCAATAAATATTTTTTTATTTAGTGAAGTATCATTATTAAAGTAATCTGCTATACCATTAGCTAATGGTTGTTCGGGACCACAAATTATCAAATCTATATTATTCTCTAATACTATTTTTTTTATTTGTTCAAAATTATTTAAATCACTTTTGATGGCATATTTAGCAGTACCTCCGTTGCCTGGTGTTATGAGTACATTATTTTCACCTAATTCTTGTTGAATTTTATAAAAAATTGCATGTTCACGACCTCCTGAGCCTATTATTAAAGCTTTCATATAAAAATTAAAATTTTACTTATTATTTTCATCTTTGTAAACAAAATATTTACGTAATTCGAAATTTGTCCCTAGATAGAGCCTTCTCACTTCTTCATCATTTGCTAAATCCTCAGCAGAACCACTTTTCATTATAGTACCATCGATTAGTAAATATGCTCTATCAGTTATTGATAAAGTCTCGTGAACATTATGATCTGTTATTAATATTCCAATATTTTTGGTTTTTAGTCTATAAATTATCGATTGTATATCTTCTACAGCTATGGGATCGATGCCAGCAAAAGGTTCGTCTAATAGCATAAATTTAGGATCTATAGCTAGCGAACGAGCTATCTCTGTTCTACGTCTTTCTCCACCACTGAGTTGTATTCCCTTACTTTTTCTAATGTGCTGTAACCCGAATTCATCTAATAATTGTTCGAGTTTTTCATTTTGCTCTTTTTGTGTTAATTTAGTGAATTCTAATGCTACTCGGATGTTATTCTCTACTGATAAATTTCTAAAAATACTCGGCTCTTGTGCTAAATATCCAAGACCTAGTTTTGCTCTTTGATACATCGGGTATGTGGTCATATCTAAATCATCCAGATATACTTTACCTTCGTTTGGTTTTATGATACCTACTATCATATAAAATGAAGTGGTTTTCCCTGCTCCATTGGGTCCTAGTAAGCCTACTATTTCACCTTGATTTACATTAAAAGATACTCCTTTTACTACTGTCCTTTTGCCATATATTTTTACTAAATTATCAGCTTTTAATTCCATTGATATTTTTCTAATTTTTCTGATTTCAAAATTAATAATAATTATGCTAATCAAAATTAAAAAGCTTTTAACATCTATTATGTCTTTATTTAAAATTAATAGAAATGGGAGTTTAGTTAATAAATTAAAAAAAAAACAACTATATTTTTATATTCTCATTAATAATTTTGCTTAATTTTATAAAAATTTTACTAATGCAGACTAATAATTTAATTTTTCCGACTGATAAATTAAAAATTATTGAAAAAAATGGAGTCATTTATGTCTATGATATTATCAGAATGCGTTTCGTAAAGTGTACTCCAGAGGAATACGTTAGGCAGGCTCTTATAAATTATTTAGTAAATGATTTGCATTATCCTAAGGAATTAATGTCAATAGAAAACGAGATAATTATTAATAAACAATCAAGAAGGTTTGATCTTGTTATTTTTAGCCGTAATATTTCTCCATTGCTCTTAGTCGAGGTTAAAGCTCCTAATATACCAATAAATGAAAATGTTCTTTATCAGCTAGCTCAGTATAATTATTCAGTAAAGTCTCAGTATTGGCTATTGACTAATGGTTTGGCTTTGTACTTTATGAAGTATGATAATCAGATTAATAAAATTATTATTAAAAATGAATTACCTAAATGGGAAGATTTAAAATAGATCAAAAAATATTTTTTATTTGGTTCTATATCGTTTTGAGTGGGTAAAGATTAGTTTTTTCAATAATTAGCTTATAAAAACTTTAATCCATCACTCATTATTCCTATACTTCTAAATTCCTCAATATTAATTTATAATTTGTGCTCATTTGTGTGCATTTGTGGATTAATAACCACAATTAAACAATTAAATATTAACTTAAATAATTAACCTACAATAAATGTAATAGAACCTTTTATTTGATTTTAATCAATGTTTATTAGTTAATCTTTCTTTTTTGTTATTTTTTCTTTATTTATTTTTGTAAAAAAATTACTGTTAGTTTCTTATTTTTTAATAACAAATAGATGAAAGCTCCATCTTTAAAAGACTATTACAATAGCATTATCAAAAGGGCAAAAAGTCAAAAAAATTTTTTGTCTTTATTAAGTGGTAATGTGATATCTCAAATAATACCTTTTCTCATAGCTCCTATTATTACTAGAATTTTTACTCCGATAGATTTCGCTGTTCAGGCTAATTTTATTGCATTGATTATGCTTATTAGTTCTGTAGCTGCACTTAGGTACGAGGTAGCAATAGTTTTGCCTCGCAATCATAGAAAAGCTCGTGCTATAGCTTCACTTTCTTTTATTTTAATCATTATTTTTTCTTTATTATCTAATGTTTTATTGTTCTTAAAAGATTTTATTACTCGAGTTTACAATGATCAAGTATTACCTCAATATATTTGGTTAGTTAGTTTAGCAGTCCTTGTGGTAGCCTCTTATAATACATTTCATAATATTTGTTTACGTTATGGATTATTCAAAAATTTATCTTATAGTAAAATAGCACAATCTACTCTGGGTCAGCTTTTAATTGCTGCGTGGGGCTACTGGCAGTGGGGCGGGAATGGACTAATTTATGGTTGGTTTTTTGGACAATTACTGTCTATGGTTTATCTCTATGTTATTATTAAGCAAAAGACTGATTTTAAACTGTTATGGAATTTTAAACTCATTAGAAAAGTAGCTTGTGAATATAAAAAATTCCCTTTAGTGAATAGTGTGCACACAGTAGCTGATACTTTTTCTCAACAATTTTTTCTCTTTTGGCTTATTACTTATTTTTTTGGTGCAGAAACCTTAGGTCTTTTTTCTATTGTTATTAAATATCTGAGAATACCTATACAGCTTATTGGCAATGCTTTATCTCAAGTATTTTATAAAGATGCTGCTCAGACTTATCATGATAAAAATAGCCTTCAAAAATTGTTTTTAAAAAATTTAAAAACAACACTTTTATTTGCTTTACCATTTCTTTTAATTATTGGTTTAGGTGGTAGAGTACTTTTTACATTTTATTTGGGTGATCAATGGTCTCAGGCTGGTGTATATGCTCAATATTATGTTTTGTCAATGTTTTTCTATTTTCTTATTTTACCTGTTAATTCATTGCCTTTAGTAGTAGATAAACAAGAATTAGATTTTGTTTTTGCTATTATTAATTATGTGTTGAGCTTAGGCACTATTATTATAATGGCTGTGTTAGGCTATTCTTTTGCTAAAATATTAATAGCATATACTATTGTACAATCTGTTGTTTACATTTTTACTGGTATATGGTATTTTTATCTAGCTTATAAAGCTGACAAGTTGAATATGAAAATCAATAATTAGCTTTTTATTACTATGTCTATTTATTTACAATAATAATTTTAATTTTGCGTTTAAATATTTATGAAAAGAATAAGCATTACTATTTTACTTTCTATTTTACTTATCACTAGTTATGCTCAGAATGAGAGTATGATGAATCTTGTTACTTTTGATATGAAACCTATACATTTTGGTTTTATATTAGGACTCAATAGTATGTCTTTTAGTACTAAAGTGAAACCCAATGATACTCTTTTAACTGCTGTTCCTAAGCCACAAAGTGGCTTTGAAATTGGCATTACCGCAGATATTCGTTTAGCTTCTCATCTTAATCTTAGATTTATTCCTGGTCTTTCTTTTGGCACTAGAAAAATTGATTTCACCCTCAGACAACCTGATGGTTCTATCGAGACTGTTACTAAAACTGCTGAATCTACTTTATTAGATTTTCCTCTATATTTAAAATATAAAACTGATAGATTGACAAATTTTAGAGCATATGCTTTAGCTGGAGCTCAATATAGCATAGATCTAGCTTCTCAATCTAAAAAAAAGGAGGATAATATAGAACTTTTAAAAATTAATCCACATAACTTTCAATTTATCATTGGTGGTGGTACAGATTTTTATTTGAAATATTTTAAATTTGGTATAGAGCTTAGAATGGCCTATGGCTTAAATGACATTACAACTCGTAGAGGGACTGTTTTTGACAAAAATTTACAATATATAAAATCAAAAATTTTTTGGATCGTTTTTACTTTTGAATAATTTTTTATTAAAAAATTCTTTTCTAATTTTGTTAAATAATTAAAATTAATCCTAAATGAGAAAAATATTAAATCTAATTTTATTGATGGTTTTATCTAATATGATTTTTGCTCAGGAGTACTTAACTCCACTTAATTATAATCCTTATCTAATTAATTATAAAATATCTAAAGACGAAATTGACAATAAATCTATTAATCAATTAAAATTACCTGTTGTAATTGATTTAGCTAATCATTATGGTTTCCCCCCAAGTAGATTTTTTACAGATAGCACAGCATTTTGCAATAATGAATATTCATATCATCCATTTACTAATGGCATCATCACATTGGATGCATTAGACAAATCAGGTAAAATCTATGAGCATGCTCAATTTACTCCTTTTCCGGCTGACACTCTTACTTCATGTTACATTAGATTAGATAGTTTCTTTGTTGGCTTTGCACATCCATTACATATCAGCGATTCTATTTATTTTAGTTTTGCTTTTCAGCCTCAGGGCTTGGGTGATGCTCCTGAAACTAAAGATTCTTTAATTTTGGAATTCTACGATAGCATAAACCAAATTTGGCATAAAATGTGGGCATGTGAAGGTATGTCCTTGCAATCTTTTATTGACTCTTTCGGTAAACCCTGGAAGGTAGTAATGATACCTATATTAAATGATTATTTTTTAAATTCACATTTTAGATTTAGATTTCGTAATTATGCTAGCATAGCAGATAATCAAATTCCTAATTGGAATGGTAATGGCGATATATGGAATATTGATTATATAGTTATTAATAAAAATAGACACTGGTACGACACATTGCCTGTAGATTTGGCTTTCAGAGGTCAGAAATATTCTTTATTAAAAAATTATGTATCTATGCCTTGGAAACAATTTTTAGCTGATGCTAATGCTGAAATGGCTACTGATTTTTCTATTCCTTATTCTAATTATTCTAACCAGACTTGTAATGTTACAGAATATATTAATATTGTGGATAAAGCTGGCGTAGGAACTCCTTATAATCCATCTTTGAGTGCACTGAATATTTTACCTTTTTCTGATACAATCTTTGCTAGAAATTCTTTACCTTATATATTTAATACAGATTCAGATAGTACTGCTGAGTTTATAGTTACTTTTGCTATTAATACTGCCACTATTCCTGATACTATTACTCAAAATGATACTGTTAAATTTAATCAAAATTTTTATAATTATTTCTCTTATGATTGCGGAATACCTACTGCAGGATATGGTTTATCTGGTTATAATGCTAAACTGGCTTATAAATTTAAATTAAATTCTCCAGATACTCTCAGAACAATTCAAATTTTTTTTAATCCTTTATCATCAATTGTTGATTATGATTATTTTAGCTTGTGTGTTTGGAATGATCTTAATGGGACACCAGGTAATATCATTTATCAAGAAGATAAACTTTTACCTCAAAATACTGATGATTTTGGGAAATTTTATAATTATATCTTAAACCAACCTGTAGCCTTACCTTCAGGAATATTTTATATAGGATTTGAACAATATCAAAATAATAATATCAATATTGGCTTTGATATGAATAATGATGCTCATCAGTTTATTTTTTATAATGTAGATGGCACATGGAGAAATTCTCAATTTAGTGGTGCTTTGATGATGAGACCTATTATTGGAGATAGTCCATATCCTTATATTTCATCTATGTGTAATTATGAAAGTCTCTCTGAGATTAGTGTTTATCCTAATCCTGTTTCTGTAAATTCTTATATTACTATTTTAGCGCCAAATTTAGAACAATGGCAATTATTTGATATTAGTGGCCAATTAATATCTTCTGGGAATTCTAATCGTTTTTCTATTGCAACTTCAGGTATATACATTCTTAGAATTAATAAAACTTATAATTATAAAATTGTAGTATTTTAATTGCTTTTTTATGTCTAAAAAAAATAAAATAACTATTAGAGAATTACCTAATATTGAAAGACCAAGGGAAAAATTAATTAAATATGGTCCAGATAAATTATCTGACCAAGAATTATTAGCTATTCTTTTACGTTCAGGTACTAAAGACGAAAATGTTTTAGATTTAGCAGGCAATATCTTAAAAAAATTTTCTAAATATAAATTGCCTTATTTAAATTATAATGATTTAAGAGTTTATCCTGGACTAGGACCAGCTAAAGCTTGCGAAATAATCGCTTGTTTCGAATTAGGAAAAAGATTTTTAAAAGATAAGCAAACTAGACTCTATATGAAGCCTTCTCAAGTATGGGAAGTTTTGAAAGATATTAGAGAAAGTAAAAAAGAACATTTTGTTATTTTTTATTTAGATACTAAAAATCAAGAAATCACTCAAGAAATTATTTCTATAGGTACTCTAAATGCTAGTTTAGTTCATCCAAGAGAAGTTTTCGAACCTGCTGTCAGAAATCTTGCTTCTCAGATTATTGTAGCTCATAATCATCCATCTGGGGATAATACTCCTTCGCAAGAAGACTTAAATATTACTCAAAAATTGGTTGAATCTGGTAAAATTCTTGGTATTGAGGTTATAGACCATGTTATTGTTTCTAAAAATAACTTTTTTAGTTTTAGAGATAATAAATTATTATAAAAAAATATTAAAAAAAATTTGGTAGGATAAAAAAAAGTTAATACTTTTGCATTCTCAAAAAAGGGAAAAAGGTAGATGGAGATGATGGAGGCTATAATGGCAGCCATGTGCAAGAAAGAGGGGGGATAATAAAAAGAGGTAGGTAAAAGAGTAAGTAGAGCAAAAAAAACAGGATTGAGGAAAAATTTTTTAAAAGAATTGAAAAAAATTTGGTAGGATAAAAAAAAGTATATAATTTTGCATTCCCAAAAAGGGGAAAAAGGCAGAGAGATGAGAGATAAAAGTGCAGAGAGGTAAGATGGATGGGGATGTAAAGAGTGTGATGAGGAGAAAAGAGAATAAAGACGAAGAAATAATATTAAGGAAGTAAATTGAGGAGATGAGGGGAGTAAGGGGAAGAAGAGTTTAACAAAAGCGAGAGAAGAGGAGGATCAAGAAATAAGTACAATAGAAAAAGTATGGAGAGTTTGATCCTGGCTCAGGATGAACGCTAGCGGCAGGCTTAATACATGCAAGTTGAGGGGCAGCATGATATACGTAAGTATATTGATGGCGACCGGCGGACGGGTGAGTAAAAGGTAGGAGACCTACCTCATACAGGG
>LFTI01000009.1:699-1661 GCA_001513285.1 Rikenellaceae bacterium DTU049 | reverse complement strand
AGTTACGAGGAGCCTGAAAAAACAAGAGAGGCACTTAATTATCTGGCGGTGTACTTTCGCGGCAAAATGGATTTGCATTTGCAAAAAGGCCTGATCCCGTTAGAAGATGAAATCGAGATGGCGATGGCCTATCTTGAGATTGAGAAAATGCGTTACGGCGATCGCTTGAATCTAGTCTACGACATTGATGAATCCCTTAGCGCCAAAATTCCGCCGCTCACCTTGCAGCCCATCGCGGAAAATGCGGTGAGGCACGGCATTGTTCCGAAAGGGACCCCGGGAACCGTTAAAATCACGGTCAAAAAGGCGGACAAAGGTGGCGTCATGATCGCTATTTCCGATGATGGCGAAGGCATGACACCCCAAAAAATGCATGAGATTATGAAGGGTGAGTCGGAGCGCCTCGGGTTGCAAAATATTTTGGACAAAATCAACCTGATGCCCAACGGCTCGGTGCAGTTGATCAGTCAGCCCGGGCAGGGGCTGACGGTGGAAATACGAGTTGGAGGAACCCATGAAAAACCGTGTCATGAAAGCGATTATTGTCGACGATGAGCCCCATGCGATCAAGGTCATGTCGTCTCTTTTGGAGCATTACAAGAATATCAAAATTGTCGCCAGTTATGCGAAACCGGAGGCCGCGTTGGCTGAAATCGCGCGTGTGAAACCCGACGTCATATTTCTCGACATCGAGATGGGATACATCGATGGATTGACGATGGCGGATCTTTTCAATCAGCAGCATTTTGTGGATATCATCTTTGTCACCGCCTATGCCCATTACGCGGTTCAGGCCTTCGATGTGAATGCCATTGATTATCTTTTGAAGCCGGTCCAAAAAAAGAGACTTGATCAGGCGATCGAACGCCTGGTGGCGGCACGGCAGGCCAGAATGAACGGAAAAGATGAGGTTGAGCCGGAAGGCCAACATCTTCATATTGTCAGCTTCGATCATTTGGAAG
>LFTI01000009.1:0-653 GCA_001513285.1 Rikenellaceae bacterium DTU049 | reverse complement strand
AAAGATGAGGCGAAAGCATTGGCACTTTTGCATACCACTATCTATCAATTGCGGCGCGGATTGGCTGATCTTGGGTTTAGTGAATCCATCATTTTTTCACAAAATAAATATCGCTTGGCAACGTCTCTTATGAGTGATTTGGAAAGAGTGGAGACACTTCTTTTGAAGGGTTTGGCGGATGACAAGGAACTCGATGAAATCGCAAGACTTTATAAGCGCGATTTTCTCGGCGATGAGGCTTATGACTGGGCGCTTTCGACCCAGCATCAGCTGCGCAACAGGGCCTTTACGGTTGTGTCGGGCTATATGGAACAGCGACTTCGTGAGGGGCATTTTACTTTTTCCGATGAGAGCCTCGCACTTTTGATGTATCTGAATTCGTTGAGCGAACAAGGGGCAGGGCTTATCATTGCGATTTTGAGCCGCCAAAATAGACGAAGCGAACTGGTTCATTTTTTTAACGGATTCAAAACACTCCTGGCAAAGGAACTTAAAACGACCCCCTCTAAGGAATTGCTGTCGATGTACGACGAAGCCATGCTTCAATAACCCAAGTTACAGATAACGTTGATTTAACAGTCTATTCACAAATGGCGTCTACTATCCCGGTGAGGAAGATACCAAAAGAGGTGTTGTTTCAAATCATTAGATTG
>LFTI01000008.1 GCA_001513285.1 Rikenellaceae bacterium DTU049 | reverse complement strand
AATTATTCGAGATAAAATTCCTCTCAATTCTATAAATGCTGCTTATATGATAGAGCCTGGAGTAGCCTATATTAAAATAGATAGATTTTCTCGTACGACTATTGAAGAATTTAAAACTAATATTAATGAATTAAAACAAAACAATATTGATTTTTTGGTTCTCGATCTTCGTGGTAATGGTGGTGGATTTTTAGCTACAGCAGTGCAATTAGCTGATGAATTTTTAGATGCTGGTAAGTTGATTGTGTACACTAAAGGAAGAAGTATGCCAGAAAATAAGTATAATTCTACTATTAGGGGAGATTATGAAAAAGGGAAACTTATTGTACTTGTAGATGAACGTAGCGCTTCTGCTAGCGAAATCGTAGCTGGTGCTCTGCAAGATTGGGATAGAGCTATCATTATGGGAAGACGTACCTTTGGTAAAGGATTAGTTCAAAATCCATATTATTTGAATGACGGCTCTTTGATCAGACTTACTGTAGCTAAATATTATACTCCAACAGGTAGATGTATACAAAAACCTTATGAAAATAGCGATGAATACTACAAAGATATTGAAAAACGTCTGAAAAAAGGTGAACTTATGCATCCAGATTCTATTCATTTCCCAGATTCATTAAAATATTTAACATTATTAAAAAAACGAATAGTTTATGGCGGTGGCGGTATTATGCCCGATGTTTTTATACCATTAGATACATCTATGAATTTTAAACTTACTAATCAATTGGTTAGAAAAAATATATACAATATGTTCGCTATCGATAAGATGAGTAATATTAGAAGCCAATTACTTAAAAACTATCCTAATAAAGAAATTTTTAGAGAAAAATATGTAATTACAGATAATTTGTTTAATGATTTTTTGAATTATGCTAAAAATAACGATATAGAAATAGATAGTACTGAACTAGAAAAATCTAAAAATTTTATTCAAACTGTGCTAAAAGCATCTATAGCTCGCTATTTGTATGGTATTAGTGGCTATTATTATAATATTTATGATATAGATAATGAACTAAAAAATGCTATAGAAATAGGTAAAACTGGAGATGTTTTTAATAAATTATATTGATTAATAACAAATACTTGTGAAATACTATGCAGATAGGGTAGAGGATAGGAAGTAATAAAAAATATTTTAAAACTTTTAATATATTCTTTATCTGTCTGACATTAAACACTTTACTAAATCATAATCATATAATTTTTGTTTAAATTAATTAATGATATGTAATTAATAATATTTTTATGCTTAACTTCTTTATTAATGAATATTTAATGAAAATATTTTTTGAAAATTTAATTTTTATTAATTTGTCTTGTAAGTTATTATTTGAAAAGTATTTATAGTAATTTATTTAAATTTATATATCATTATTAAATTTAAACATTTATAAAAATTTCAAGAATCAATATAACATTACTGTTAAAATTTAAATTTTAGCTAATGTTTATTTTATTAATGAAATGAAAATAATTCCTAATATAATATAACGATTATTTTTTAATACTAATCCTTATTTTAATTATATTTAAGATACTTTTTTAAATTTATTAATTATTCACTATTTTAATTTCAGTCCTTCTATTTAATTGTCTTCCTTCTTCTGTAGTATTTTCTGCAATTGGCTTGGTATCTCCATAGCCTTTATATTTTAACCTATTTGGATTAATATTTTTGCTAACCAAGTAATCAAAAACAGCTTTTGCTCTTTTTTCACTAAGTATTAGATTGTATTCTTTAGTCCCTTTATTATCTGTATGTCCACCGATTTCAATAATTAAATTAGGATTTTCTATTAATAATTTATATAATTTTTCTAATTCTACATATGATTCAGGCCTTAATGTTGATTTATCAAAATCGAATAAAATATTATTAAGTACCATAGTTTGGTCTTTTTGAATAGGTTTCAGATAAATGTATTTAATAAATGGATGCAAAGAATCTCTGGTCTCCAAGAGTTCTATATGTTCACTATAAAAAAGATAATTCTCTGCACTTACATTGAGAGCATAAGTAGTACCAGTAGGCAAGGGTAATATGAATGTGCCATCATAATCTGTTTTTGCTTTTCCTTTTAATGAACCATCATTTAAAGAGAATAATTCTGCTACAGCATCGGTTATTGGAGTATTATTGTTAATGTCTAGTACTAACCCTTTGAAGTATGTAACAGGATTAGAAATTATATTTTTAGGTAGCTCAAACATATAAATATCGTAGCCACCAAATCCACCTGACATTTCTGAAGCAAAAAATGCTTTATTACCATTAGCATTTACAAATAAAAAAGCATCATCATCCTTTGTATTTATAGGATAGCCAATATTTATTGGGTTTGTCCACAAAGTATCATTGATTTTTTGAGTATAAAAAATATCATATTTCCCCATACCACCATGTCCATCTGAAGCGAAAAATAATGTTTTACCATCAGGATGTATAAATGGTGTCAACTCAGATTTAGCTGTATTAATATTTTTAGGTAATCTTGTAGGTTTACTCCATTTATTATTATCTAATAATTGTGATTCATATATATCCATATTGCCACTTCTAGCTGAAGCAAAATAAATTGTTTTACCATCAGCTGATAAACTCGGCTGACTATCCCAGGTTTCAGAATTTAGTTCTTTTACATTTTCTGCTTTTGTCCATATATTGCCTCTTTTATAGCTTCTATAAATATCACAACTACCATAACCATCACTTCTATTACATGCTGTGAAATATATTATTTTACCATCAGCAGATATTGTGTGAGCTCCTTCATTATTGTTAGTGTTCAATTCTCCTTGCAGAGGTTCTGCTTTAGACCATTGTCCATTTTTTAATTTATTACTTTGGAAAAAATCTTCTTGCTCAATTTTGTTATCAATTCCTGGTAATTTTCTAGTAAAGATTATTGTACTATCATCGATAGTCAATGCAGGTGAATATTCTGAATAACTAGAATTAACATTATTACCTAAATTAACTGGAATGAAAGGGACAGGATTATTATATAGTTCTAATGCTCCACGATATAAATCTAAATCTAATTCAGCTTTAACTTTTTGAAAATCTGATAATTTGGGATGATGATAATATAGCTCTTGATAGCTCACAGCATCAGAATATTTACCTGTCATATAACTAATTTTTGCAATTATCATATATGCATTTGGAAAAAAATCTTTATCAATATCAATAGCTTTTTTGTAATATACTATAGATGAATCATATATTTCTAAATCGCTATATATTTGAGCTACCAATAGATGTGCCTCAATAAATTGAGGATCTATATCTAAAGCTTTTTTGAATTTGTTTATAGCATTTAAACTTTCGTAATTCTCATAAAGTTTTATTCCTTTATTATAATATTTTATAGCTTTAGAATTATTAGAACTAAGATTTTGAGAAAATAATGCTATTGTAAATGATGATATGTAAAGCAATAAAATAAATTTTTTCATAATTTTTTTAAAAATAATCTTTTTTTTTGAAGTAGTTACAAAAATCTAATCAAAAATCTGTCAAAATTACAATATTTTTGAGAAATAAAAAATTAAAACAAAAATCTAAAAGGGATTAAAATTTTTTCTAATAATTTATCTAACATAGGTCTCTCTCGCCATCTATCATAGTCAAACTCATTGCTTTCTTGTTTTAATTCATCGAAATATTTATTCAATTCATTCACTACTACTGGATCTTCTGCTAGCATATTAATTTCGTGCATATACAGATAGCTTCTGTAGTCATAATTACTACTACCTATCATATATTTTTCATTATCTATCAAAAGTAATTTGGCATGCAGATTAGTAGGTAAATAAAAAAATATTTTTATATCAGCTTTCCACAATTTTCCTAAATAATAATTTCTAAGGACGTCCATAGAGTTAACATCACTTCTAAAAGGTAAATAAATTTCAGTATAAACTCCTCGAGTGGTAGCTTCTACCATTGCATCAATAGTAGAGCTCATAGGTAGGAAATATGGTGTTGCTATTTGAATAGATTTATTAGCATTATCTATGAGCCAATTAAGTTTTTTTCTAACACGTTGTTTCCAAATGGATGGTATATCACGTATCAGCTCCATACCATTTACATTATGAATACTATGGAATTTTTTTTGATTAAAAGTATATGTTTTATAATGTTTGAAATTTAGTTTTACAAAGTAGATTAATCTATTAGCTAATTTGGGATCATTAAACTTAAAAATGCTTTCTCTCCATCCAAGAGAATAGTTAGAAATATTCGCTGAACCCAAGTAAGATATCTGGTCAATTATGATAATTTTTCTATGATTTCTACGGTGAGCTTCTGAAAAAATAGCTAATGAAATAGGAATAGGTGTAAAGAAACGAACCATTCCTCCCGCATCTAATAAAGGTTTGAAAAAATTCGTATCAGATTTAGCACCATAACTATCTACAAGTACATAAACTTTTACTTTTTCTTTTACTTTTTCTACTAATGCGTCTCTAACTCTGATACCTGTTGGATCATTCACAAATCTGTATATCTCAATATATATCCGATTTTTTGCTTGATTAATTTCATTTATGAGATCATCGATCCAGTCTTTAGGATATCTAAATAAAGCTACAAAATTACTTTCTCGCATCATTTATTTTTTAGGTAAGACAAAATTACCTTTATTTTTTGGAATGACATCCTTTAAGATTTCAATAAATGGTAGCATATCATTGTCATAATCTCCAGTTGGGTAGACAGCAGGCAAAACATGAGCTTCTTTTTTGTCATAATCTAAAAAAGAAGGAATTATGGGTATATCAGCTTTCTGAGCTATATAATAAAATCCTTTTTTCCAATGATGGACGGGTTTTCTAGTACCTTCTGGTGTTATTATTAGCCACATCTTAGACGATTCATTTATTATCTTTATTAATTCTATTGGTAAGTTTTTGGGATTTTTTCTATCTACAGGTAAAGCTCCTAAAGATTTTAATATTATAGATAATGGGAAAACAAATAATTCTTTTTTAATAAGAAATTTTGCTTTTACATTTAATTTTTTTAGTGCTAACCATCCAATGATAAAGTCGTTATTTGAAGTATGCGGCGACATGATGAGAACAGCTTTGTCATATTTGCTAATATCTTCATCTGTTATCACTCTCCATCCTATTATTCTCAATAACAAATTAGCTAAAGACATTTTTTATCAAAATTAATGATTTTTTAAAAGCCAATAGGGGAAAATAATATTAAAAAATATTTCTATTTAATCAAAGATTATGATGAAATGTAAATGTAATGAAACATAAAGAATGTTGAATGAGTATTATAGTTTAAAAAATAAATTCTAAGTTTAAACAATTATTTAGTTGGTTCTATAACGTTTATTGTGGGTAAATTATTTTACCACAAAGGGCACAAAGATACTACACAAAGTTCACAAAGAGTAGACTATTAACCCTGACCTTTAGGTCAGGGTATGGCATAAAAAAACTATGGGCTTTAGCCCTGAAAAACAAAATCCCAAAATCCTTTAATCCCGCAAATCCCAGTTCAGACATCAATCTCTGTGTTCTTTGTGCCTTCTTTGAGAACTTTGTGGTTAATATTTATTTTTATAAAATTACTCTTTTTTAATCTTTGCCCATATAAAACGTTATAGAACCATTTAGTTTAATTTAAAGTTGGATTTTCTGGAATATGTTGCCAGAATTCATAATCTGCACCTAATTTTTCTACACATTTATTCCACATATATTTTATTGGCATTTCAAAGATTTCGTCTATTTGAAGCTCTGTAACAGCCCAATAATTTTTTTTCATTTCTTCTTTCAGCTGCATAGGTGCCCAAGAGCTATAACCTTGAAAAATTCTAAGATTATTATCATTGGCAATGCCGCTATTAATCAAATCATATAATGCTCTAGTTTCGCCACCCCACCATAGTCCTGGAATTATTTCTAAACTATTAGGAACTATCTCTCCCAATCTGTGTAAAACAAAAATTTTATTTTCTTTAACTGGTCCGCCTAAATATACTGGTGAATCTATATTAAATTTTGATTTTAAGATTAAACTTTTTAGATTATTATTGAGTTTTTTATTAATTATTACCCCTTCGGCTCCATCTTTATTATTGCTTAGTAATAATACTACTGATCTACTAAAAAAATAATCATAAGTAGTGGGCTCTGCTATTAACAATCTACCTACAGCAGGCTCTATGTCATTTCTTCTAATCTTTAGCTTATATTCCATATTCATTTTATGAAGATTTTTTATTATTTTTGACAAAAATTATGCCAAAAAGTTTACAAATTAACTAAAAAAATTATGAATAATTATATAGAATTATCAAAAAAATATCCTATTTTTAATTACAATAAATTTAATATATCTATCGACGATAATAGCTTAACTATTTCGTTTGATTTTGATAATGGAGAGTATTCATTCAAGCCAAGCTCATCTTGGAAATTTAACAATGTGATAAATCCTCGTAGAGTTAATATGTATGAGCTATCTTCATTTGTATTTAACCTTGGTATGATTGAATTAATCAGTTATTGGAAAGCTACATGCTCGAGACTTGTAAATATATATCCTGCTTTTATCAATGATTTTCAGTCTCAATGGTGGAGAAATCTCTATTATAATGGACAAGGAGAATTTTTTTATAAAAATAATATAAATGTTAATATAGATGAATTCTTGCATTTTAAAATTAATAATTTTGATACTTTGCCAAGACAAAATTTCAGATCTTTACAAGAAAGGAGAGTAATAGTACCTATTGGTGGCGGCAAAGATTCAATAGTTACATTAGAATTATTGAAAAAATCAGATTTTGAGGTTATCCCATTAATAATAAATCCAAATGCCGCTACATTAAGAATTATAGACATAGCTATGATACCTAGAGCTAATATAATAGAAATACACCGTGAGATAGATCCTACACTATTAGAATTGAATAAAAAAGGTTTCCTAAATGGTCATACACCTTTTAGTGCTATGCTTGCCTTCTATAGTATGATGAGTGCATACATTATAGGAGCTAAATATATAGCTCTGAGTAACGAATTTAGTGCTAATGAAAGTACTATCATTAATAGTAATGTAAATCATCAATATTCAAAAACTATAAGTTTCGAGAGCGATTTCAGATATTATACAAAAATGTTTTTGAATAATAACATAGAATATTTTAGCTTTATTAGGCCATTACATGAGTTACAGGTAGCTAAATTGTTCTCTCATTACCCACAGTATTTTACAGCTTTTCGTAGCTGTAATGTAGGAAGTAAAGATGATAAATGGTGTGGTAATTGTCCCAAATGTTTATTTGTAGCTCTAATGCTAGCTCCATATATTAATCATAATGAATTAGAAAACATTTTTGGTAAAGATATTTTCTCTAATTTAGAATTAAAAAATACTTTAGAAGAATTATTAGGATTGAAAATGACAAAGCCATTTGAATGCATTGGCACAGTAGATGAGGTTAGAGCTGTAGTCAATCAATTAATTACTGATGAATATTATTCTAAAAAACCATTGTTTGCTAACTTAACACCATTACCTGCACCATCATTAAAAACAATTGAAGAATCTTGGAATGACATTCATTATTTGCCTTTGGATTTTGAGAAAATTTTAAAAAAAGCATTTAATTATGATGTTGAATAAATTAACTGAAATAGTAATGAAAAAATATCTGTTTTTTTTAGTTTTATTTTTGAACTTTGTATCATCATATGCTCAAGATAAAGATACTCTAAAATTAATATTTATCGGCGATATAATGCAACATGGTCCACAAATTACTTCCGCATGGAATGGAGAATCATATGATTATTCTGATAATTTTCAATATTTATTACCTCTATTTAATTATGCGGATTTTGTAATAGGAAATTTAGAAACTACCTTTAATGGTCCACCTTACACTGGTTACCCAGCTTTTAGTGCACCAGATGATTTCGCTAAAGCTCTGAAAGACGCATCAATAGATATTTTAGTAACTGCCAATAATCATAGTTTTGATAAAGGAGTTAGTGGAGTAGTGCGAACAATAAAAGTTCTAGATAGCCTATATATCAACCATACGGGAACATTTAAAAATTATGAAGATTTTCAAAAAAATCATCCATTGATCATTCAAAAAGGTAGTATTAGATTAGCTTTGCTAAATTATACTTATGGTACTAATGTAGGTATATCTAAATCTAGTGTATTAATTAATATTATCGATACAAATGAAATCAGAGATGATATTTTACTAGCTAAATCTTACAATCCTGATGGAATAATAATCTTTTTTCACTGGGGCGAGGAATATCACAGATTGCCTAATACATCCCAGATAGAGATTGCTAATTTTTGCATTAGAAATGGAGCTAATTACTTGATAGGTTCACATCCACATGTCATCCAGCCAATGCATAAAAACATATTAGATAGCTCTAATAATGTAGAATCTGTAGTTTATTATTCTTTAGGTAATTTTATTTCTAATCAGAGAGGTATTAATACTGATGGCGGTGCAATAGCTTATTTGGAATTTACCAAAAATCAAAACAAATTACATATTAACCGAGCTGGTTATCTATTGTCGTGGACATGGAAAAAATTTGTTAACAACAAATATATTTATATTAATGTACCATCGTGGGAATTCAATAAAATAGATTCAAATTCTGCTGACCAAAATGCAATGAAAACTTTTTTAGATAGTTCTAGAAATTTATTAAATAAATATAATGTTGGCATTAATGAATATTACTTTGATAAAAACCAAAATAAATTGTTTCCTATTGATACAAAATCGTATGAATACAAATAAAATATTATAGCTCAATGAAATACCCAAAAACATTTTCACTTTTAAGATGTAAAAATAATTTTTAAATATTAAGTTGAAAGTTTAATAAATTTAACATTATAATTAAATATTAAATATAATCAATTATTATTCAATGCTTTACAATAATATTTTATCTATGAAATTATTAAAAAATTTTATTAACACAAATTTATAGTAATAAATTTTAAAATTTACAGTTTATATTATTACATTAATTTTGTAAAATAATTACATTTATTAAATCAATGATGCAAAAACCATTTCTAAATATAGTAATGCTAATCAATTTTTTAATAATGATAACATCATGCCATCCCAAAGAGGAATTTGATACTAGTAGTTCATTAAAATTTTCTACGGATAGCGTATTTATTGATACCAGTTTCACTACAGTTACTACTATAACGAGAGTTATAAATATTTATAATAATTCATCGTTGCCTATTTTGATAGAAAAAGTTTATTTAGCAAATGGGAATAATTCCATGTTTCGTTTTAATATAGATGGAGAGCCAGGGCCAGTAGTAGAAGATATAGAAATAATGGCGCATGATAGTTTATTTTTATTTCTGAATGCTACTATAGATCCTAATGATGCAAATACACCTTTCATCATCGTTGACAGTATAATATTTTTAGTAAATGGGAAAACACAAAAAATAAAATTAACAGCATTAGGTCAAAATGCATATTTTCATACTCCAGATCATCCTCCCACACAATATCTACCTGCATATAGTATAGTATCTGGTGTATGGAATAATGATAAACCTCATGTAATATATGGAGTGGCTGTAGTAGATGAAGATTGCACTCTAGTAATACCTGCTGGTACCAAAGTTTATATGCATAAAGATGCAATGCTTTGGGTTTATAAAGGTGGCAGTTTAAAAATTAAAGGAGAACCGAATAATCGAGTATTAATTACTAGCGATAGATTAGATCCTTATTATAGAGACCAAGCGGGCATGTGGGATAGAATTTGGTTGTCAGCCCTCAGTAAAGATAATGAAATAGATTGGGCAATAATACAAAATGGGAATGTGGGTATTCACGCAGATACAGTTGCTAATAATAATCCTACTCTTAAAATTTCTAATACAATAATAAGAAATATGTCTGCTGCTAGTCTTTTTGCACAAGGAGCTAAAATAGAAGCGGTTAATTGCTTATTTTCAAATGCGAAGTATTATTCTGCACTACTTTCTATAGGTGGAGAATATATCTTTCGTAATTGCACTTTTGCTAATTTTTGGAATTCTTCTACTAGAACAACATCATTGCTAGCTCTTAATAATTATTATAAGGATATAAATGGTAACATTCAAATAAGACCTATCAGCATTTATCTTGGTAATTGTATTGTTTATGGAGATCAAGAGGAAGAAATTTTAATAGATAAATATCCAGGTTCTGGTAATTTTTATTTGAAAGCAGAAAATAGTTTACTAAAAACTAAATATAATCTGGGAGATTCTATTTTTATCAATTGTAAATTAAATGTAGATCCTGAATTTAGAAATACATCATTAGAAGATTTTAGACTGCAATCTACTTCTCCAGGAGTAGATAATGGCAAATTAGACATCATATGGGGTATAAATTATGATTTATCAGGTGGACCAAGAATTATAAATGGCATTCCAGATATAGGTGCATATGAGTTATATTAAAGGATTGGTAAGAAGGGGAAATTTTATACTAAAAGCCAAGACAGTATTATTAAAAATTAGGAATATAATTTAGAAAATCATAAAATTTTGTAAAATGCTTAATAAAAAACATATAGAAAATATTTTAAAAGTTTTCATATAAATCATTTTGATTAACAAATGCATTTCTTCAAAAGATATCCATAATATCCATAGAGGATATTTTTCTTTAATTCTTTCTTTGTGTGGTTGACAAAGAAAAGTAAATTAAGCAGGAATTTATTAAAAATTAAATTACATTCTTAAAAATATAGCTATTTACAAAATAATTTAGTTATTTATTAAACTTCAGAAAAGTTTAAATTAAGTAATGATATTTTAATTTTAACATATTACTATTAATATTTCTATAATTCTTAATTATAAAGAAAATTAAGAAAAATTAAATTTCCTAAAATAATTTCTAAATAATATTGATTAATAAAGGTTTTAAGTATTAAAAAATACTTAATTATATATCATTATTTAATTTAAACAAAAAAAACATAAAATTTTGTAAAATGCTTAATAACAATAAGATAGAATATATTTTAAAAGTTTCATATAAATCATTTTGATTAACAAATGCATTTCTTTAAAAGATATCCATCATATACATAGAGGATATTTTCTTTGATTCTTTCTTTGTGTGGATGACAAAGAAAAGTAAATTAGAATCAAATTACATTCTTAAAAAATATAGCTTTTCACAAAATAATTTAGTTATTTATTAAAAGCTCAACTCTAAACAATTAATAACTACTGATTAATAATTTGGTGTAACTATGTTGTGGCTTATTTATGATATCTTTTGATAATCCTTGTTCTACTATCTCGCCTTTATATAAAACTATTAAGCTATCACAGAAATAATTAGCCAGCATAATATCATGTGTAATGAAAAGATAAGTAATTTTTTTATCGTCTTTAATATCATTTAATAGGTTTATTATGGCTGCCTGAATGGACACATCCAATGATGATACTGGTTCATCTAATAGAATTATTTCTGGATTTACGAGTAGTGCTTGGGCAATAGCTAATCGCTGCAATTGTCCACCACTAAATTGATGTGGATAACGATTTAAAATATCTACTGGCATTTGGCATAATTCTAATGTTTCACTAATTATTTTATTTCGTTCGTCAGCATTTTTCCCTATATTATGTAATTTTAATATAGCATTAAAATGTTTGCTAATAGTCATATTAGGGGGTAATGATGTGTATGGATTTTGCTGTACCCATTGAATACTACGAAATAAATCTTTAGTCCTATTGCTAATTATATCCAATTTTTCACCTTTATATTCTATTAAACCACTATCAGGTTTTATCAAACCAAGAATAGTTTTTAGCAATGTGGTTTTTCCACTACCAGATTCTCCAATAATGCCGAGACATTCATTAGATTTTACATTAAAATTTATATTTTTTAGAATGTGATTATAAACTTTTTGTCCCCAAATTGTTTTATTTTGATGAATAACATTTAAATTTTCAACATTTAATACAGTATCATCATTGATTTTATTTGATTTTTTTTTATCATTGAATAAATTAAAATCATATTTTTGATGAAGGGTAGGCAATCTATAAGGGGTGTATGTGAGAGTAGGTTTACATTTCAGCAATAATTGTGTGTACTCTTCTGCTGGATGTTCAAAAATCTCATCTGTAGTTCCATGCTCAACTATTTTTCCATTTTTCATTACATAGATATAGTCTGCAAAGCTATGTACTAATGAAAGGTCATGAGAAATAAACAAAACTGTACAATGAAATTTTGTTTTTAATTCTTTTATCAAATTGATAATTTCTAATTGTATTTGTGCATCTAGAGCTGTTGTAGGTTCATCAGCGATTAGTATTTCTGGACTTATAATCATGGCCATAGATATCATAACACGTTGTTGTTCGCCACCTGATAATTGGTGTGGATAAGCATCGTATATTCTTGCTGCATTGTCGAAGCCTACTTGCTTTAGAATTTCTATTACATTTTCCTTTCGTTTTGTTGAAGAATAATTAGTATGTACTTTTAGTACTTCTGCTATTTGTTCCCCACATTTTATCAAAGGATGAAGCGAAGACATAGGATTTTGAAAAATCATACTGATTTTTTTACTTCTCAATGTCCTCCATTGTTTTTTATTTATTTTTAGTAGATTTACTTCATGATGATTATAATAATATAAAATTTTACTTTCTTGAGAAAACTTTAATGTAGGAGGTAGTAATCCCATAATAGAATGTGCAGTTAGTGTTTTGCCACTTCCACTCTCGCCTATTATAGCTGTAATAGCATTGTCTTTAATGTTTAAATTTATATTATCTACTAAAATATCGTTTTCTGAATTAAAAATTGATAAATTTTCTATTTTAATTTTATTTATCCCCACTTTTAGTACATTTTATTAATATAAGAATTTCAAAAATTTATTCGTCTTTTTTACTATCTAGATCTTCTGGTTTAAATATTCCAAACTTATTGATTTTCATTTGCCAGAGTTTTTTAGCATAAGCTTGTAAATCTTGGTACTGATCAGCCTCATCTATGATTTCAATACCAAGTAGAGTTTCTACAATATCTTCTATAGTTATGATACCTACAAAAGAGCCATATTCATCTACTACTACTGCTATTTGCTCATTTTTTTTAATCATTTCATCCATAGCTTTTTTGATATTAAAAAATTCATAAACAATGACTATTTTTCTTTTAATTTCGCTTAATTTAGTATTTTCATTTTTATGAATTAAAGCATTGAGAACATCATTTTTAAAAACATATCCAGTGATATTATCTATATTGCCAGAATAAACAGGTATACGAGAATATTTAAAAAAATTTTCAAGATTTATTAATTCTTTTACAGTCATATTCTCATCTACTACTGCTGCTACAGTTCGAGGAGTCATGATATCGTGCACTGGTAATTCTTTTAGTTTTAGAGTATTATCTATTACTTGAGTTTGTAGATTGTCTAGAATACCTTTTTGATATCCTAGTATAGCAAGAGCTCTAATCTCTTCTACTGTATGAGAAACTTCATTTTTAGGAACAACTAATTTCATCATTCCTTGAGATAGTAAATAAAATGGGTAAGTTATTTTTCTCAAAAAAATAAGTACAGGTATTATCCAATTCAGATGTTTTCGCCAGTAATAGGTACCAATAGTTTTTGGTAAAATTTCTGAAAAATAAAGAATTAAAAAAGTCATGATAAAGCCTATAATTCCTGCAGCACCACTGCCAAATATATTTGCTGCTAACATACCAATCAAAATAGAACCAAATGTATTAGCGATAGTATTTAAAGTTAATATACCTGTAATAGTTCTATCTATTGATTTTTTCAATTTTTCTAATTTTTCCCCTTGTACAGGCTTATTAGCTAATAAATATGCTGAATAGCTTGGTGTAACAGATAATATCGATGCTTCCATTATGGAGCACAAAAAAGAAATAACTAATGTTAAAATTATTGTTAAAATGAATGCAAACATATTTAATTTTTTACCAAAATTACAAAAATGTAATAATTATATTAGTTTTTTTATAAAATTCAGATTAAATGCAAAATGTTTTTTAATCAAATTTAAAATATCTATTTTTGCATATAAAATATTTAATTATGAGATTTAGAGGTATTCATGCTATTTTGATTTTAGCACTTAGTCTGGTTTTGATATTATTAGGGATAGCAGGTATCATTTATTTGCATGGCTCATCATTAGAAAATAAAATGAAAGAAAATTTTACTATACAGATAATGCTAAAACCCATTGCTAGTCAGGCAGAAATATCTTTGCTACAGCATAGTCTAGAGACTAATGATAAATTTTCTTCTGTCACTTATGTGCCTGCTGATAAAATGCTAGAAGATTTACAATTTGAGCTAGGTGATTTGTCTACAGAAAACTTACAAATAGATAATATTCCTTTACCATCTGTTATTGAAGCTACCATTGCTGCTGATTACTTAAATGATACTATTATACAAGAATTGGCTATCCAACTGAAACAAAATGAAATCGTTGATGAAGTTTATTACCCTGCTAATGTTCTAACTGCAATAGAAAAGAACAAAAATACTCTAAGTACTATTACACTTTTAATAGCTGTAATAATTTTATTGATAGCTATTACTCTATTAAGCTTGACCATTAGACTTACAATTTATAGCAGAAGGTTTACTATTAGAACGATGCTTTTGGTAGGAGCTAAGAAAAGTTTTATACAAAAACCTTTCTTATTAGATGCACTATTTTGGGGTATTATCGCTTCTATAATAGCTATTCTTGGATTAGAAGTTATCATCAATGAGCTCTATAGATTTATACCTGAATTAAATGGAGTTGTTACTCAACAAAATATAATTTTCCTATTTATTTCAATATTTATTATTGGTGCGATAATTACTGAATTATCTACCATATTTTCTGTAAATAAATATATTAAAATGAAAACAGATTCATTATTTTATTAATATTTCTAAAAAACAATTTTTTCATTTGAAAAGAGAGTTATTTTTGTGTGAGTCATCATTTATTATATCATTAATTATTATTTTTATCAAAAAATTTTTTATTAAAAAATTTATATTAATTTTGCATAAGAGATGTTTCCGATTAGAAACAATTTTTTCATAAGAAAAAAGGGTTCATTGAAGTGAACCCTTTTTTTATTTTTTATTTTTTCAGTAAATTTGCTTAAATAATTTTATAATTTTTATCAAAAAAATTAATGTAAACTATTTAAAATATATGCAACTAATCGAAAATTTTAAAAACGTTACAATAGCAGAACTACCACAACTAGCCGAAAACATCATTCAATTGTTTGACAAAAGAAATATTATTTGTCTGCAAGGAGAGATAGGTGCGGGTAAAACGACTTTAACGAAACAAATTGTAAAAAAAATAATTGGCGATGATAAAGCCATTAGTCCTACTTTTTCAATTTTAAATATTTATACTAATAGTAAAGAAAATATTTATCATTTAGATTTGTATAGATTAAATAACAAAAAAGAATTTTTTGATTTAGGACTATATGAATATCTGGCAGACAATAAAATGTTGATAGAATGGCCAGAATTAATATTAGACTATTTAGAAAATTATAAATTTTATTTAGTTAAAATTTCAATTATTAATGAAACACAAAGAAATATAGAAATATGGGGATGAAAAAACATTATTTTTATGGACCCTCAGGTGAATTTTTGCCTTTAGAAGAGAGATTAGAGGTTAAAAAAAATCAAAAAAAATTTGTTATAGGTATCCCAAAAGAGATAGCTTTTCAAGAGCACAGAGTTAGCTTAGTGCCTGATAGTGTAAAAATGCTAACATGTAATGGTCATGAAGTATTGATAGAAGATGGCGCGGGAGAATTTGCTAGATTTAGCAATCACGATTATGCTGAGGCTGGTGGAGAGATAGTGAATAATCACAATGAATTATTTGCTAGAGCTGATATTATAGTGAAAGTAGCTCCTTTGCTAAAACAAGAGGTGGATTACATGAAAAAAAATCAAATTATCATCTCTGCTGTAAATTATCATTCACAATCTAAAGAATACTTTGATTCATTAATTAGCAAAAATGCTACTGCTATAGGTTTTGAATTTATCAAAGATAATAGTGGTAGATATCCTGTATTAATGTCTATGAGTGAAATCGTTGGTTATGGTGTCATTCAGTTAGCTGCACATTATTTAAGTGATAATAAGCTAAGCAAAGGATATTTGTTTGGTGGCTTACCTGGACTTAATTCTACAGAAGTAGTTATAATAGGTGCGGGCAGAGTAGGTCTATTCGCAGCTAAAGCAGCTAAAGCTTTCGGGGCTTTAGTAAAAGTTTTTGATAATAAACTTTATAAATTACGTGATATAGTTGCACAACTAGGTAGTGATGTCTATACTTCTGTATTACATCCAAGTGTCGTATATAAAGCTATAAAAACCGCCAATGTAGTGATTTGCGCTCTATATCTTAATGATGATGAGCTACCATTCCTTTTGACTGAAGATTTGGTGAAAGAAATGAAAGAAGGTAGTATAATTTTCGATGTTAGCATTGACCAAGGTGGCTGCTGCGAGACTAGTGAAATCACCTATGTAGACAATCCAATATTTGTTAAACATGGTGTCATCCACTATTGTGTACCTAATATAGCTTCTAATTTCCCTCGTACAGCTGCTTATGCATTAAGTAATTTTTTCACTCCATTAATATTAGATATATCAGAAAATGGAGGTATTAAAGAATTTTTAAGAATTAATCCTGCTTTTGCTGAAGGCGTTTATATCTTAGAAGAGAAAATATGTCATCCATTAATAGCTCAACATTTTAACTATAAATATACTCCTATTCAATTATTACTTGGAGGTTTTTAAACAAAAAATAAATGTATTTTTATTATGATAAAGCTTGATTAAAAACTTTTGCTTCTTGATAATAATGATAATAAGTCTGTGGATCTACATTTATAAAAAATAGCATAGGATCTACAGGTTTATTTTTAATCCTAATTTCATAATGTAAATGTACACCAAAAGCAATGCCAGTATTTCCGACATATCCTATTAGCTCGCCAGCAGACACTCTACGTCCTGTAGAAACTTTCTTTTCTAATAAATGAGCATAAACGCTAGAAATATTATTGCCGTGATCTATTATTATTGTTTCACCATAGCCAAACATTGTGGGATCTGGATTTCTGACAATACCATTAGCTGTAGCATATACAGGAGTACGTACAGGAGCTGCAAAGTCAATACCTGTATGTAAAAATTTATTTTTCAATATTGGATGTATCCTATCACCGAAACCACTTGCTATCTTATATGCACTATCCAGTGGCATCCTTATAGGGAATTTACTAAGATTTTCAAGATTTTTAGGTAAATAATGGAATAGAAACGAATAATAATAATATTGAATATTAGATTTTTGCTCGATAATCTTGATATCGTCTGATATGATATCTAATAAATCTTGTAAAGTGTTTGCATCTTTTAGCTTTTTATATCTAACATTTTCAGTAATTTCTTCAGTGAATTCAGTATTAAAGATGTTTTTATAAATAATAGCATTTTTCTTATTAATGCTATCTAATAAAATTTCAATTTGTTTTTGGTTTTCTTGAACTTCTTTATATATTTGTATTATTTGATTGAGTTCTTTAGCTTCTTCTTGCTCTTTTTTAGAAGGGAAAATATAAATAGCTATTAAAGTAAAAATAAAACTCAATGCTAATGCTGTCCCTAGCACACCTAAAGCAATAGTAATATATCTTTTAGTAGCTTTATAAGGCTTTAGATACAAATCTTCCCATTGAAAACTATGATACTCTTTTTTGTTTTTTGTCATTAGTTATTCCATCTAAAAAACAAAAATATAAAATAATATTAAAATAGTGTTAGAAAAAATGAAATAACAAGAATTCACATAATTTATTAATCAAAATATCTTGGTGATGAAGGTATGCTAGCATTTTTTTTCTTTATTAAATATTGTAACGTTATTTCGTGGCTACCACTGGAATATGCTGATATTGGTGCAGCTAAAATATCATAAGAATAAATAAATCTAAATTGATCTTTAACTAATACTCCTGCCATAATTACAAAAGATTCATTAAGTCTATATGATAATCCAGTATAAATCATATTTTTATAAAAAAAAGTAGTATTCCATTCGTGTTGTGTTTTAGTAATAGCACTATTTACAGAATATGTTAAAAAACCAGCAAAACTATTATTATTTATATCAAAAACTTTAGCTCTAAAATACCCATATATATGTCTTGGTACCTGAAAATTTGTCCCTTTCATATAATCTTTTGCGATATGAGTAGATGATATTCCAAGTGAGATATAAGGAGAACTGAGTTCAATGCCAGCATTAAAATCTGGCGAATTATGAATATTATTATCAAAAAGATTTGATTCTGGTTGCTCAAGCTCAATATCATTAATATCTATAACCTTTCTATATAGTCCACCACTAATGCCAAAGCTTAAAATATAATCATTTCCTAAATTTAGATGATATGATACATTAGCATGTATAATATTAGAAGTTTCTACTCCTAATTTATCAAAAGTATAAGTAAGGCCAAGGCCTAAATTATATTTATTTATTTGAGTATGAAAAGTAGCTAAATTTGTAATAGGAGCATTATTAAATCCTGCCCATTGTACTCTACTAAAAGCTTGCAATGTGTGATAATTAGGATTTTGCCCCGTAACGGCTGGATTAAAAGCTATACGCATAAATGATTGCTGGCTAAATTGAAAATCACTTTGCGCAAATATTATAAATACCCAAAAATTACAAAATAAAAGTAAATATATTTTTTTCATAATCTCATTTTTCAATTATTTTAACAAAGCAATCAGAGTAACCAATACTAACAAGTTTATTTTTAAATTCTATTGCAGTAGTGGCATTATCAAACTCTCCCGCATAATATCTATATAAACCATCATTACCACGAACTTCAAATATTTTAACATTGGGATCTAATCGATAAATGCTACTCCAGACTTCTAAATTATTAGCAGGCTTAGACAGTGCAGCTATTTGTATAGTATAAATCATATTCCCTGTACCCTTTAGACCTTCTACAATGTCAATAGATATATTTGATATAACATTATCATGATCGAATTGTTCATATTTAACAATATTAAAAGTAGTTCGTCTATTTAATTGATGCTCTTCTTCACTAGTTGCGTTTGGTACTACTGGATTAGCTTTGCCCCAGCCTTTTGCTATTAATCTATTAGTAGATATTCCTTTACTAATTAAATAATCTACTACAGCCTGAGCCCTAGCTTGAGACAATTTTAAATTGTACTCATCACTACCTCTCTCATCGCAGTATGAATTTATTTGAACAATTAAATTAGGATTAAGTTTAAGTAATTGGGCAAGTTTATCTAATTCTTTTTTAGATTCTTCTTTTAAAGTAGCTTTATCAAAATCATAATAAATATTTTCTATTAAATATTCAGTCTCTTTATTTACTTTTTCTACTGATAAATCAATATTGATTTTTTTATTGTTATTAATATCAATTTCTTGTGATTGAGATAAATATCCATCTTTTGAGGCGACAACAGTATATTTATTATTTATTGGTACATTTTCAAATTTAAAATATCCTTCTTGGTTAGTTTTAGTTTCATCTACATATCCTTTAGTACTAACAAGAGAAACTTTGTGGTCAGCTGATGGTATTTGTTTTTCATTGTCAATAATTTTACCTTCTACGACAGCTATTCGCTTGGCTTGTTTAAGCTCATAAGTATAGTTTAAATATATTGGTGTTGTATATTTAAATAAAGTTGGATTAAAAATTTCTATTATATTCTCAAAACCATCTTTGGAAATATTAATATTATAATGTTGATTAGGATCTAGATCAATAGAAAAAAAACCATTTTTATCAGTATAGAAAGTGTCAATATAATTAGAATAATATAATATCAATTGGGCACCACTTATAGGTTTTTTGTCATTAAAAGATAATACTTTTCCTTGATATGTTATATCCCAGGGGATTCCGTTAAAATAATAAATATCATCAAAACCACTACCACCAGGTCGATTACTACAAAAAAGTCCTTCATTCAATTTATTAAAAAATTGTATATTAAAGTCATCAGCTCCTGAATTAATAGGGAATTTTAATTGTTTCGGTTTGCTCCATTCATTATTTGTAAAAGTACTCATAAATATATCTAGCCCTCCAATACTATTATGACCATCAGAAGCGAAAAATAGAATTGTATCTTGATATAAATATGGGAACATCTCATCATTTTCGGTATTAACATTTTGACCAATATTAATAGGCTTTGACCATTTATTACCAGTTTTAGTAATCATATATAAATCTCTTTTACCAAATCCATCTGGATAATCAGCAGTATAAATCATAGTCCTTCCATTTCTAGAAATAGTAGTATGCCCCTCATTAAATTCTTCAGATTTTACAATCATTTTTTTTGGATTAGATGGATTAGTAGGATCTCCTCTATAACTACTGTAATAAATATGACATTTAGACGGCGTACCTTCGCAACGTGTAAAATAAATTAATTCTTGAGCATCATCTATACTTATATAACCTTGCGTAGCTAATGGTTTATTTAATGCGTCTAATTTTTTAAAATTTGTTGTATCAGAATTCCATGTTCTTAGATTCACATAATAAATATTATCATAACCTTGTGTAGTTCTATAATTTATCTTATCAGATATCATCTTGCTTACAAATAAATAATCTTTATATAGGTATATACCATATTCACTTTTAGGTGAGTTAACTTCTCTAAATTCATTAACTAGGATACTAGGATTATTTAATTCATAAACATATTTTTCTAAAATATTCTTTTGTTTTTGTGCATCATCTACTACACTCTTATCTATAATATTGTTATTACTTAGTTTGATTATTTTATCATAAATATTAATTGCTTTATCATATTCACACAATTTTTTATAAATATCAGCTAAAATATATAACGAAGAAAGTGAAGTAGAATCTATTTGAATTAATCTATCTGCATAAGATAATGCTGATGTATAATCATTAATATTTATGTATAGATTTATAATATTTTGTAAAGCATCTTTATTATAAGGATCTTGTAGTAATATTTGTTCATAGCCTTTAATAGCTTCATAATAATTTTTTTCATCTTGTAGCTGTTTTAATTTATTCATATCTACTTGACTAAATAAATTTAAAACATTTATAAATACTAATGTAAATATCAAAATATATTTTTTCATAAATTATTTCTTTATTAATAATACATCTCCATTGTAGGTTTTGATAACTTTACCATTTTCATCTTTTAGCTCAATTATATAATAATAAGTTCCTGGCACAGCCAACCTATTATTAATGGTTCCATCCCATCCATCATCACCTTCATAAACTATTTGTCCCCATCTATTCAAAATTTTTATTGGTACACCAGGCATAAATTTATCATTTATATTATCATTATTAGGAGTAAATCCATTTGGTATTTTACGAGAATTAATGAATATTGTTTCATTACTTATACATCCTTCATCAGTAACTGCAGTGATATATATAGAATCACCACCTGGAGAAATAAATAAAGTAAATGTATTATGATTATCAGTAAAACTATTATCTGAATAATTAACTATATAATGATTGAATAAGTCTGGTAATATTTCTAAAGTTAGGGGTTCTCCTGGTAAAACTTCATTATTCCATGCACTAGTAATCACTGAGATTTCTGGAACTTCATATATATAAATCGTAGCAAAATTACTTGTATAGCAACCATTTAAATCAGCAACTACAAAAATACTATCATTTTCTATAGCTTCGAAACTTATAGTATCATTTATTGAACCATTAGACCATAAAATATTACCATCGCTAGTTGCTACAAAAACTGCAGTATCACCAAGACACAAAGAATCGCTTGCAGGATTTATAAATAAATATGGTAATGGTTTCATGTAAATCAAAGTAGTATCATAAGCAGTGCATATATTATTTGTAATAGATAAATAAATAGTCGAATCTTGTGTAACTAATATTTCTAGGGTGTTAGAAGTATCTCCAGTGCTCCAATAACAAGTTCCTATAGTTTGAGGATCTAATATTACTATATCGTTTTCACAAATAAATAATGTATCAGGTAGAGTAGGTTGTGGCTGTTCTACTACTGATAAATAAAATGTATCAGTAGTTACAAATCCTTCTGAATCTGTTACTGATAAATAAATAAAACTACTACTATCAGGGAGAATAGTTACAGGATTTCCATAAATAGTATCTGCATCAGAACTTATTATCCACTGATAGATAAATGGTGGTGTACCTCCAAATAAATGATTCACTAGCAAAGTAATACTATCATTGCTACAAACAGTCGTATCAGATATTTGATCAATATATATGCCATAGGGAATCACATCTACAAAAACAACATCTGTCCAAGTGCAACCATTAGTGTCTATAACAGTTAATAAAAAATAAGTAGAAGTATCAACAATTACTTCAGGATTTAATGTATTCTCACCAATCATACTATCTGCTGGTAACCAATATATACTATCTATGCCACCACCTATGATAGTTCCATGCAAAAATGCACTAGTACCTGCCATTACAGTAGTGTCTATTCCTGCGTCAACTGCAAGTGGTGGAAAAATATTAATAGTAATAGAATCAAAGCTAGTGCAAGATCCGCTTATTCCTGAAATATAAAAAGTAGTATCACTTATTATGGTAGGATTAATAAAATTACCTGTATCACCAGTACTCCATATTATAGTATCTGGGCCATTAGCCCATAATCCTAAAATTGTATTTTGACATACAGTGTCATCGGCAGAATGATATAATAAACTTGAAGTATCAGCAATTATATTCACACTATCTATAGATGAACAACCATAAATATTAGTAGCTGTAACATATATAATTGTGTCGCTTTCTAAATAAATATTTATGTTAGCAGTGCTATCACCAGTACTCCATAAATAATAATCTGCATTTTGCGCACTTATATTAATATACGAATTTATACATGCTGGACTGGTGTAGTTCAAGGTAAGGGATGGTGGTGAAGATACTATGACATTTATAGTATCAGAAGTAATGCACCCATTAGTATCAATCATATTTGCTATATATGTAGTATCATTTGTTGGTGAAACCCAAATACTATTAGTTGTATCTCCTATATTCCAATATATAATACCTGTTCCATTAGCAATTAATTGAGTAGAATCGCCAATACATATAGGTGGAATACTCTCAATAGTTACCATATCAACTGGATAAGTATTTACTATCGCTGATATTTGAGCTGTACAACCAGAATCATATCCTGTAACTGAATAAATAGTCGTATCATAAGGAATTACAACAATACTCGAACCTGTATCACCAGTATTCCATAAATAATTTGTTGCTCCAGAAACATATAGAGACACATTGCTTCCAGGACATACTGTGGTATCTGTAGGATTTATACTGAGAGTAAACGGCAGGCTTACAGTAATAACAACACTATCTTCACGTTGACAACCATAAGCATAACCAGTAACATAATATGTAGAGTCTCCTAGTACTACAACTGAAATTAAAGAATCTGTTTGTCCCGTACTCCACAGGTAGGTTTGAGCTCCATGAACTTCTAAATTTATTGAATTGCCAATGCAAACTTGAGTATCAGGAGTAGTAACTAAACTTATCATGTTTGGATAAACATTAACTACTACGCTATCTATATCAATACAAATACCATCAGTACCTGTAACATAATATACAGTTGTATCACTTGGTGTTACAGTTATAGTAGCAGTTGTCTCACCAGTACTCCATTGATATGATATGCCACCACTTGCACTTAAAATAGCTGATTGTCCTTCACATATCGATTGATCTATCCCCGCATCGATGCCAATATCTGGTCTTACATTTATTGTAATATCATCGCTCGCCGTACATCCATAAGTATTTGTTACCGTAACTATGTAAGTTGTAGTATCTGAAGGTATTACTATTATTGAATTAGTTGTCTCTCCTGTATTCCATAGATAGTCAGTATAGCCTGCTGTTGCAGATATTGTAATAGTATCAGCATAACAAATTGTGGTGTCATTGCCTAAATTAATTAATGGTAGTGGTAATTGTGTTATCACAACACTATCTTCACGTTGACAACCATAAGCATAACCAGTAACATAATATGTAGAGTCTCCTAGTACTACTACTGTAATTAAAGAATCTGTTTGTCCCGTACTCCACAGGTAAGTTTGAGCTCCATGAACTTCTAAATTTATTGAATTGCCAATGCAAACTTGAGTATCTGGAGTAGTAACTAAACTTATCATGTTTGGATAAACATTAACTACTACGCTATCTACATCATTACAAATGCCATCAGTACCTGTAACATAATATACAGTTGTATCATTTGGTGTTACAGTTATAGTAGCACTTGTCTCACCAGTACTCCATTGATATGATATACCACCACTTGCACTTAAAATAGCTGATTGTCCTTCACAAATTGATTGATCTAAACCCGCATCGATGCCAATATCTGGTCTTACATTTATTGTAATATCATCGCTCGCTGTACATCCATAAGTATTTGTTACCGTAACTATGTAGGTTGTAGTATCTGAAGGTATTACTATTATTGAATTAGTTGTATCTCCAGTATTCCATAGATAGTCAGTATAGCCTGCAGTCGCAGATATTGTAATAGTATCAGCATAACAAATTGTGGTGTCATTGCCTAAATTAATTACTGGAGCTGGATTAACATATACAATAAAACTATCCTCTCTATGACAAATGTCAGTGTATCCTGTAACGTAATATGTTGTATTAGCTAAAGGAGATACCGTTATAGAAGATGTAGTGCTACCTTCACTCCACAAGTAAGAATTTGCACCATTTGCTACAATATTAACACTTGAACCTTCACATATAGTTGTATCTGTAGATAAGATGAGATCTGGAATATCGATAAAATTAATAGTTAATTGATCAGTAGCATCTGGGCAATCAACATGAGCATAAGCAGTCAGTGTTAAGATAACAGAACCATTATTCCAATCTTGTAAGGAAGGTGTATAAATAGCATTTAAGTCATTTGGATTATTAAAAGATCCAGTACCACTTGATGTCCAATGAATGCTAGTATAATCAGTAGCTGAAGCATTTAGGCTTACATTACCTAAACTACACAAAGTAATATCATTACCTGCATTTACAGTAGGTGGTTGATATACGTTAATAATTATAGATAAAAATTTATGACAATTATTTGTAGAACCTACAACAAAATATTCACTAGAATTTAATGGATGTAAAGTAATAGAATTTCCCCATCCTAAAAGGGTATCATCACTATTAGCCCAATATATTATATTAGCACCACTAGCAAATAAAGTAATAGAATCACCAATACATAAACTATCTAGCTCTGTACTTACTGTTAAAGGTGGTATAGGATTTACAATAATTATTATGCTATCTTTAGCAGTATTACCATTCCCATCGGTAACTTCACATCCTATTAAATAGGTGCCAGGAACATCAGTAAGAAAAGTTGTAAAAGGAGAAACATTATTTAATAATAATGAGTCAGCTCCATACCAATGATATGTATAAGGAGAAGTACCTCCAGTAACCTCAGCATATAAACCAACAAAACTTTCAGCACATACAATTATAGTATCATCAGTAGGGTGTAAATTTACAGTTACTTGACTAAATAGGTTTAATTCAATGAAAATTAGAAAAATAAATAAAAACCATAATTTATTGATATATATCATAAATATTTTTTTGCTAAATTACATTAATTTGGCATATATAATAATTTTTTTTTAAAAAATTATAAAAAAAATTATTTATTTAAAAATCAAAAATTTATTTCTTGAAAAATTAGTTATCTATTTTTATCCAAAATTTGCTATTAATTGCAATTTTTGTCTATCTACAATATCTATACTTTTGCCACCAATATTTATGATGCCGTCTTTCTTAAATTCACTTAATATTCTAATGACATTTTCGACAGTCATACCTATTAATTCTGCTATTTCTTTTCTAGAAAGTGGTAAATCAAAAGAATCGTTTTTATAAATATTATCTGCGAAATCTAGCAATATAGTAGCTATGCGGCCTCTTAAATTTTTACTCGATAATTTAACAAAATTATTAATTACTTTACTAGAAGCAAAGCTAATCATATTTAATATGCCAAAGGCGAATTCATTTTCAGATTTTATGACATCAAGCATTAGCTGATAAGGAAAAGAACAAGCAACAGAATCTTCTAAAGCTGTTATTGTATATAAATATTTCTCACTGCTAAAAAAAGTTAATAAAGTAATATTATCATGTGGTCGAGCAATAGAAATGATACGATTTTCATTTTTATCAGTCATTTGACTTACTTTTATTAAACCGTCTTTTATATATAAAAATCTATCTATATTTTTCCCCTCTTCTATTAGAACTTCCCCTTGTTGAAATTTTGTTTCCTGTTTACTATCATAAAGTTTATTGCAAATAGTAGGTGCTAAATGTTGACTAGCTATTAAATTAATAAAACAATCTTCACAATTGCATTTAGATGTATGATGTGAAGGAACTGAAGAAGTAATTGTATCCATAAATCAATTTTTTAAAAAACAAATATAATTCTAATTTTTAAAATAAAATATTTATTTTACATTTTGCAAAATCAAATATAAGCCATTGCATTTAACATTTGGTGGCATCTCGTAATAAAATTCTATTTTATCATTTAGCCCATCATCGATGCCAAACAATAAATTTGTCTGATACATTTGCCAGCGAGTTTCATCTGGAGTAATGTATGCTTCGTCTTTTTTCCAATCTGTCCACTTACTATTTTTTTTATGCACACGATAATAAATAACAATGTCTGATGGTGATATTTTTTTATCTACTTGCCAACCAAATGCAAATGAAGTAAACTCAATAGGTGTTTTTAGTTTATATTTTTTCTGTGGCTTAGCGAGCTTATCTTTTAATTTTACAATTTGTAAATGATGTTCAGTAGTTAATTGATCAAAGACCACTGTATCTACTTGATTAAAAGCAAAATATGGTATTAATGATAATAATAACAAAAATAAATATTTCCTCATCATAAAACTTAAAAATTTTTGCTAAATTATTAAATTTTATTTTAAAACTATTAATAAGAATTACAAATTGTTTAAAATAGTTTAAGGCAGTTTAAACTTTAAGCTTATCAATTTTAAGAATATAATATTAATATTTACTGTATTTACATTTGAAAAAGTATTATTAATAAAAAACTAATAAAATATTTTACCAATAGAAGTTTAGCCCAGCAATAACATTAAAAGTAGCTTGTGGGAAATATCCGAAATCTTTATACTCATTGCCAGCTTCATAATAACGATACACCCAAGCATTTGTCTCATAATATTCATTAAAAATATTATTAAAATTCACAAATAAATTAATTTTATTGAATTTTTTGGCTTTTATAGAGTAATCTATTCTAATATTGTTTACAAAAAATGGGTCAATTACACATTCTTCATCACCTGTATTATCGATGTATTGTTTAGAAACATATTTAGATTGTAAAGAAACAGATAAATTACTAATGGGCTTGAAAGTTAAGATACTAGAAGCCACAATGGATGGTGAAAAACTAATTGGCATATTTTCTACTTGATATATTCTCTGCTGTGGCCACAAATCATAATCATCAATATAGATTTTCATTTTTTTAATTTTGTTTTCACTAAAAGTGCAGTTAGCATCCCAATTCAACCATTTAGTAAAATTAAAATTCCATATTAGTTCTACACCAGCTCTATAGCTAGTTGGCACATTCTGCATTATAGGGTCACCTACATCATTAATCTTACCTGTGAGTACAAGCTGATTATCGTAATACATATAAAAGGTATTAATATTCACTATACCTTTACTGAAATAACGTGAATAACCTAACTCTAAATCATATAGAGTTTCGGGCACAGGCTTTAGACTATCCTCATTAATTAGCATCAGATTATCTCTATTAGGCTCTCTATGACTCATGCCTAATAATAAATACAATTCATCTTTTTTAGAAATCTTATAGACTAAACCTAATTTTGGATTAAAAAAATTATAATATTTAGATAAAGTATCAGAAATAAAAGCATCATCTGTTCCTTTAATAGCAAAATCGATATATCTATATTGTAAATCAGTGAATAAATTAAAATATTCATTAATAGCATAATCTATTTTGGTGAATAAGCTAAATTCTTTTTTTATACTTCTATTTCTATACCATTCATAATTAATTGGAGTATTATGAGCATATTGCATCCAAATAATTTTACCATAATGCCACCCATCATATTGATAAAGATTCAGACCAGTTCTAATTTTTAAATTTTTACTATTATCAAAAATATGGCTCATTATTACACCATAAAAATCATTCTCTAAATATTTTCTTTGAATGATATCCATTGAATTAATTGTAACAGTATCATTACTTGTAGTATCTATTAAAATCACAGGTAGAATATTATAATTTGATAATTTTTTATCCTCTTTGTATTGTTCATAATAACCTAATCCATCAATATAAAACAGAGTAGCATTGAAAGTATTTCTATCATTTATTTTTTGAGTTACATTCAAGTGATAATGATATTGCCAATAATTATCTGTTTCATTTTCATAAGTATAAGGATTGTATCTACGCAATATAGGATCATCTAAATATTCTTTAGGCACGCCACCCCACGCTTGATAAGTTTTTTCTATTCCAGCCATAAATAATCCTTTTACGATAGTATTTTTACCATAATAACCACCAGATAGATAAGCAGAATTGAGATTAGACCAAGCTCTGTCAATATATCCATCAGAATATTGATGAGATAATCTACCCTCGAGGTACCAATTATCTTTTATCAATCCAGTAGCAAATTTAGCTGATGCTCCCCAAGTATTAAAAGAACCACCATGAGTTTGTAATTCTACGAAAGGATCATTTTTCATAACACCAGTTAGAATATTAATACTAGCACCGAAAGAAGCTGTACCAAAGCTAGAAGTACCAACTCCACGTTGTATTTGAATATTATCTGCTGAACTAACAATATCTGGAATATCAACCCAAAATACACCTTGAGATTCTGGATCATTATATGGTACTCCATTGATAGTTACATTTATCCTAGTAATATCTGTCCCCCGAATTCTAATATCAGTATAGCCTACTCCATTACCTGCATCGCTGGTAGCTACTACAGACGGAGTAAAATTTAAAATTAGCGGTAAATCTTGTCCTGTTTTTATAGATTGGATTTTTTCGATAGATAAATTAGTAAAATTTTTTGGAGCATTATCATCTTGTCTGATAGCAGTTACGGTGATCTCATCAGTTAAAATAGATTTAGGAGCTAAATAAATAGTTAAAAATTGATTCTCATTTACCACAATAGTATCAGTTTCATAACCGATATAAGAAATAATTAAAGTAACAGGTAAAGATTTAACTTGTAAGCTAAAATTACCATCATTACTAGATACTGCTCCTAGAAATGTACCTTCAATTTTAATATTAGCAAATGGTAATGGCTTTTGCGAGTCTTTGTCGATTACTTTTCCATTAATAGTAATCTGACTACTTAGGCTGACGCTAAACATCAGCATAATGATTAATAAAATTTTTTGTTTTTTCATAATTCCCCAATGTTTTTAATGTTTTACATTGGGGGTGTGAGAGAAAATACCACAACTTTAGGACCTCTCCCTACGCCGGTATTATCCGGATCAGGTTCTAAGGGTATGATCTCAGCCTTCCAATTTTTAATGGAATAGCACCCCCGTGTTTCTCAATTGCAAAATTACAAAAATTTTTTAATTGAAAAAATTAATTGAATTAGGCGTTTAAATAATAACTAAATTATTACGGTGAATGTATCAATAATAGCTATATTTTTTATGAGTATAATTTTGTTTTTAACAAAAATTATCTTATAACGGATAACAGATCTTCCCCAGAATTAATAAACTTTTAATAGCTTAATAGCCTGATGGTTATTGAGGAAATCTAGTTTTTTAATTATATAAATTTATTGCCTACATAAAATTAAAGTCAAATACCCATTAACATATGCTTTAATATTTTTCAGGAAGATACATTAAAAAAAATAGACAATCTGATTTATAAACGTTATGACCTGACCGAAGAAGAAATAAAAATAATTGAAAATGGTTAAAATTATAGACAAAATATTATTGCATTACCATAGCACACGGTTTAAACCGTGTGCTATGGTAATGCTAAC
>LFTI01000103.1 GCA_001513285.1 Rikenellaceae bacterium DTU049 | reverse complement strand
TTTCATAGAAGGTGATTGGTCATTAGGAGCTATGATATTGGCTTTAGGATTAACCATTGATAATTGCGAAGTGAAAAATTTAACTGCACATTCTCCACAACCAGATAGCAAATTTTTAGAACTTTTTGATAATTTATCAATAAGATATCAAGTAAATGAAAAAGACCAAAGCATCATTACTCATAGACAGAGCTATCCTGGCTACACATATGATATTACAGATACACCAGATTTAGCACCTGCATTAATGATCTTAGCTGCTAATGCTAATAGCCCATCTATAATAAATGGTATCTGCCGCCTCACAAATAAAGAAACTAATAGAGCTAGTACTTTATCAGAAACTTTTATTAATCTTGGTGGCAAATTAGATGTAATAAATGACAATAATTGGATAATTTATCCTTCGCAAATGCATGGTGGCAAAATTCATTCTCATAATGATCATCGTGTAGCTCTCCTAGCAATATTTTTAGGATTGCAATCAAACGAAATAGTAGAGATAGATGATTGTGAATGCATTAATAAGTCCTACTCAGCACAATTTTTAAAAAACTTGTTAAAATAAAAAAAGGGAGCAATTAAACTCCCTTTTTTTAAATGCTTTATCTTTAATTGCTTATTCAGGATGAATAGCCTCTACAGGACAAACCTCTGCACAAGAACCGCACTCAGTGCAAAGTTCTGGATCAATTTTATAAATTTCTCCTGGAGAAATAGCCTCTGCAGGACATTCATCTATGCATGAACCACATGCTGTACAATCTTCAGTAATTACGTATGCCATAATCAAATTTTTTTTGTTTTTGCAAAGATAAGAATATTTTTCTTTATTAAAAAATAACATCTAAAATAGAAATATGCTAAAAAACACTTATAATCAAAGATGTACAGTATTATCNNTCAATTATTTAATTGTTTTTATAATGAAGCATTAAAAATATGTTATAAAAATATCAAAATCAATGTTGTCCGATAAAAATAAAAAATAGGTAATAATAAAATCTAATATATTGATTATCAA
>LFTI01000104.1 GCA_001513285.1 Rikenellaceae bacterium DTU049 | reverse complement strand
AGGTAAATCCTTATTAAAAACCAGCTTGGTATTTGCAGGTTCCATATGTACGGAATCGGTGGTTTTTTCATAATCCTCCATTAAATTAGTAAGGAACCCTTGATAAACTTCTTTTTGTTCTTCTGTAGTTGAGAACTCCAGTTCTTTGTTGTAATAATCTATCCTAGCCTGAATTTGTGATTTATCCTGTTCCATCGTAGGTTTGTAAAGCGTCTTTCCTTTCAGTAATGCTGCAACGATTTGATCTGCTTGTTGTTGCGTTATGCTATCAGGTTTGGCTGACATCACCGGATATGTTTTGGCGTTAGGTACAATTACATCGGCTTTCACCTGCACCTTGAAGTCGTCACTTCCAATGAGATCGTATTGTAATCCCTTAGGCACCTGATAATTGAAAGACGTTTCCGTCGGAGCAGGCTCACCAGCTATAATTTTTTCAAGCTTCCCATCGCCTTTACTCACAATGGCTTTTTCTTCAGGCGTCGGCTGACAAGCTGTAGTGAAACAAGTTATTAACATCAGCACGGCAAGAATCAAAGATATAACCAGTGAATTCTTTGTTCTTCTTCCAACATTCACCCTAGTCATCCTCCTTGCTACGGAGCCTCCGAA